>JBNJEK010000439.1:0-2512 GCA_051745855.1 Armatimonadota bacterium | reverse complement strand
ACCGAGGTCTATGACTCCGCCGAGGACGCGGGCGTCCCGCCCTTCGTCACCGTGGACACTCTCCTTCACCTCTACCACCTGCAGTTCGACCAGACCCTGAAGGTCATCGAAGAGAACCAGTTCGCGCCGGACATGGCGGACTTCTCCCGCGAGATGATGCAGCGCTCCATCTCTCAGCATGGCGAACTTTCCGGCGATCTGCAGGAGGCCGCGCGGCGCAATGCCGCGTACTTCGCGGTCGGCCTCAGGCTGCTCAATCCCGACGCGGTGCCTCCCTCGCAGGTGCATTCGCTCATCAGCGAGGAGCTTGCGCTGATCGAGCAGCAGGCCGGCTTCACCGAGAGCCCCATCTTCGGCTACCGCGAGGACTACTCGCAGTACGTCCCGCGCGGGCACTACACGCGGTCCGAGACGCTGGAGCGCTACTTCAAGGCGATGATGTGGTACGGGCGCCTCTCGATGCTGCTCAAGGGCGGCGATGACGCGATCGTCTCCGAGGAAGAGGCGCGCATCCAGACGCTGCAGGCCTCGCTGATCGCAGGCACGCTCTATCAACCGGAGTACTCCGACCTGCTGGAAACCTGGCAGCGTATCTACGCCGTCACCAGCTTCTACGTCGGCTTCGCGGACGATCTGACGCCGCAGGAGTACGCCGAGGCCATCCGCGAGGTGGCGGGCACCTCTTTCGCGTGGGCGGACGTCGCCTCCGAGGACACGATGCTCGCGCTCAAGACCGAACTGGCGACCTACCGCGCCCCGCGGATCTACGGCGGCACAGGCGAGGTCGCGCTCGATCCACCCTTCTCGGCCGACCAGCTTGATGACCTGCTCACGGACACCATGGGCATGCGCCTGCTCGGCCAGCGCTTCATCCCGGACGGCTACATGATGCAGGAGCTTGGCTTCCCCAACGCGGGCGACTTCACCGGCGAGGGCAAGCCCTTCTCAATGGAGCCGACCGCGGGCGGACCGCAGCGCGTCTTCCCGCGCGGCCTCGACGTGATGGCGGTGCTGGGTTCGGAACGCGCATACGAGATCCTCGAGGATGCGGGCGACACCGCGTACGAGAACTACGAGGACCAGCTTGCGGCGCTCCGCGAGGAGTTCAACGAGGTCTCGCGGGAGGACTGGAACCGCAACCTCTACTGGAGTTGGCTCCACTCGCTGCAGGCGCTGATCAAGCCGGTGGGGGAGGGCTACCCGAACTTCATGCAGACCGAGCAGTGGCAGGACCGCACGCTCTGGGCCGCGCTTGCGTCGTGGGCGGAGCTTCGGCATGACACGATCCTCTACGCGAAGCAGCCCTACATGCCGATCGCGACCGCGATGCCGACGCCCGCGGATGAGCCGCCGCCCGGCTTCGTGGAGCCGCGGCCGGAGTTCTACGCGCGGATGCTCGCGCTCGCGCGGATGACCCGCGAGGGCCTTGCCGAGATGGAGGTGCTCGACGAGCAGTCGCTGGAGCGCCTGCAGAATCTCGAGGCGATCATCGAGCGGCTGCTCGATATCTCGCTGACAGAGCTTGCGGGCGAGGCCATCAGCGAGGAGGACGCGGACTACCTCAAGTACATCGCGGGCCGGATCAAGGGCACGCTCATCGGCATGGAGGATGAGGACGAGAAGTCAACGATCATCGCGGACGTGCTCACCGACACCAACACGCAGCAGGTGCTGGAGGAGGGCGTGGGGTACATCAAGGTCATCTACGCCGCCTACCAGCTTCCGGACGGCCGGATCGCCGTTGGCATGGGGCCAGTGCTCAGTCAGTATGAGTTCAAGCATCCGATGGATGATCGGCTGACCAACGAGGCGTGGCGGGAGATGCTGAAGAACGATCCGCCCGAGGCTGCGCAGTGGACCGAGAGCTTCTACATGGCGCGGTAGCGACAGCGGCGGCGTCAGAGACCGACATGATGTGCGCGTCACGGCATTTGTTACAGGATGTACAGGATGAGCAGGATTACGGCAACGACACTCCGTCGGTCGTTATCCTGTCGGTCCTGTCCATCCTGTATGCTGTTTCAGACAGCCCCGTGCCAATCCGCGATCTTCTCGCCCAGCGACCAGTACTCGCCGAAGAACGACCAGACCGGGTCGGTCCGCTCGTAGGCTATTCGCGTCCCGTCGCCCTCCAGCAGGTCCTCGTCGATCCACGCCACCTGCGCCTCGCCCATGATCCAGTCATGGTTCCCGAGATGCGCGATCTCGACGGTTTTGCACTCGATCGACACCGGGCACTCCTCGATCAGCGGCGACTCGATCTCCTGCGATTCCTGCGCGGTCCAGCCGAGGTCCTCGAACTTGTTGGTGTCGCGGCCGGAGTTGCGCCCGCAGTAGTCGGCGCCTGCAAGCTGCTCGCGGTGGGGAATATTCACGCCGAAGTCGCCGGTGCGCTTGATAAGCTCGTAGGAGTACTGGTTGACCCCCATCGCGAACCCGATCACCCACGGGTGCGCGCAGCAGACGCTGGACGCGCCGATGGTGATGATATTCGGCTTCCCGTCCTCATCCA
>JBNJEK010000438.1:0-2539 GCA_051745855.1 Armatimonadota bacterium | reverse complement strand
CCGCCCGCGACCTGCACGATTCGCGCGGTGCCCTCGCCAACCTCGAACGCGCAATAGTCGTCCGGCCCGCGCACGTGGAAGGCCAGCCCACCACGGCCCTGCGGCAGGCGCGTGGTGGCGGAGAGGCGGTAGCTGTCGAAGATCGCGTAGCCCGCGGCGGTGAGGCAGTCGCCCTCGCCAGGCTCATACCACGAGGCGCCGATGGGGCGGTCGTCCATCTCCTGCAGCGGGTCCCAGTAGATCCCGACGTGCCACTCCCCCCGCAGCGTCTCCCAGCGGTTGGGAACGCTCTCGGTGGCGAAGAAGTCCTCGTCGAAGGTGACATCGCCCAGCGGCTGCACCATCAGGTCGCCGATGGTCGCACCGGTGGCCTGTGCGCCAACGTGCTGGATGAGTTCCAGCGATTCGTCGTGGAGGAGGTGCGCCAGCATCCGACCGTCGGCGCTCAGGACTGTGTGTGGCTCGCGTCTGTGGATCGTCAGTTCGAAGGCGCCGCCGGGAAGCTCTACCGCCCGATGGTGTGCGACGGTCGGCGTCCCGTCACGGACCTCCACGAACTCAACTGCCCCGGCGGTGACACGCAGAGCCTCGAACCAGTCCCGGCTCTCATCGTCACCACGGAAGAGGATGAGGATCTCGCTATCAGCGCTGGTCGGCTCCACCGGCAGCGTGAGGATGAAGTTGTCCGCCTCCAGCGGCTGAGGCGCGAGTTGGGCGGTGACCCTGGATGGGACTTCGGCGCAGGCGGGCAGGGCGATGATCAGCGCGATCAACACCGGCAGGGCGCGTAGTGGTCGCGTCATGTCGGCAGGTCTCCTCTGTGCGGCGGACGGATTCGCGTGGAGTACGAAACATATCCGTGGCGGTGAAGTTCCGTTGACGGCGCTGTGCGAGGGCGCGCGACGGTCTTCTTGTCGTTAAGGAGGGGCGGCCCTCGTGCCGCGTCGTTTGCGGCGCGAGGGTGAGGCGCCATGCGCTGTCGTTTAGCGCCCGCCGAAGCTTCCCTGCCCGCCCGCCTTTGATCCGTTCGGGGCGCGGCGTTGCGAACGGCGGGCCGGCATGGAAGCTGCCTCCTGCATACACGACATGCAGGCGGCACTTCGAGAGCCGCCGGGGGCGGCGTCTCTCGAAGCGGCCCCTCCGAACGACTCACGGCTGCGATGCCCCGGCATGCCCTCAGTTCGCCACCCTCACCTGCACCTTGAACGAGTCCGCCTCGCGCGCTCGGGCGATCGCGGCCTCGGCATCCGCCAGCGCGAACTCGTCGCTGACGAGCGGCTCCGTGTCGATGCGGCCGTTGGCCAGCAACTCCAGCGCGCGCTCGTCGGTGAACGGGTTCGTGTACGCGCCTGCTACCGTGATCTCGTCGCGGAAAAGCTGCCTCGGGCGCATCGGGATCTGAGTGCCCTCGGGGCAGACGCCGAACTGCAGAATGCGGCCGCCCGGGCCGACGACGTCCAGCGCGAGGGCCGCCGTGGCGGCAATCCCCGCAGCCTCCAGCGCGAAGTCCGCAGGGCCGCCCAGCGCGTCGATGATCGCTTCGCGCGGATCGTCCGATGATGGATCGACTGTCGCGTCCGCGCCGAGTTGCTCTGCGAGGTCCCGCTTCCCCGCATCGGGCTCGGAGACCACGATCGGCGCGCCGCCGTGTAAGCGCACAAGCTGCGTCATGATGAGCCCGACCGTCCCTCCGCCGAGGATCGCCACGCGGTCGCCGGGGCGCGGCGCCAGCACCGCCAGTCCGTGCAGGCAGCATGAGAGCGGCTCCATCAGCGCGGCGTCGCGGAAGCTCAGGCCCTCCGGCAGCGGCAGGCACTGCTCGGCGGGCATCGCGCACAGTTCGGCGAACCCGCCGGGTTGCGTAACGCCGACGGCGGTCGCTGTCTCGCACAGGTGCGGCATCCCGCGCCGGCACTGGCGGCAGGCGTGGCAGTAGATGTTCGGGTTGACCGCAACGCGATCGCCCTCGGACAGGTGCCGCGCGTCGCCCGCATCGACGACCTTTCCGGACATCTCATGGCCGGGGATGGCCGGATATTGGGCGTGGTAGTCGCCGTCGATGATATGCAGATCGGTCCCGCAGATGCCGCAGGCGGCGACTTCCACGAGCACCTCGCCGGGTCCGGGCGTCGGTTCATCGACCTCGGCGACCTCAAAGCGATGCGGCTCGTGAACGACCAGCGCGAGCATGTGGCGCACCTCCATGGCGAACAATGCGTTGCCCGCTTGTTCGACGCGGACTCACCTCTGACCTGTCCGCGCGTGAAGGAGTCAGGCCGGCAGACGGGAAAGGTCATCTGAGGATAAGGTTCGTGACTGAGGTGATCGCAGATGCTTCTCGCCATCCTGATCTGTCTTGCAGCCGCTCCCGCTTTCGCACAGGAGGCCGTGCCGCTCGGCGAAGTGATCGAGGCCGAGAGCCTCGTTGCCGTCGGCGCGGAGGCCGAGGAGACGCACGCTGATGACGCCTCGGGCGGCGCCTACGTGTTCCTGCCGGAGACGCAGATGGAGAATGCGAAGCCGAACTCGTGGATTGAGG
>JBNJEK010000437.1:0-2547 GCA_051745855.1 Armatimonadota bacterium | reverse complement strand
CGGGACACCGAGCTCCTCTGCGGCCATCTGGGCCAGGATCGTGTCGGAGCCGGTGCCGATATCGGTAGCACCGATCAGCAGGTTGAAGGACGCATCGTCATTGATCCTGATCGTCGCGGCCGCCATATCGAGCCCGGCGATGCCACTGCCGTGTCCCATCACCGACATACCAATTCCGCGTCGGACCGGGCCGTCCGCGTCTTCATTCAACTTGCCGCGCTTCTCATACCAATCGACCGCCTCCAGCCCAACCCGCACACACTCCTCAAGACCGTTCGAGTGGATCCTCTGCTCAAAGCCCTCCCGACCTTCTCCCAGGGCCTTCGCCATCAGCAGATACTCACCCTTCTTGATCCAGTTCTTGCGCTTGAACTCGACGACGTCCCAGCCCATCTCGTCGGCGATTTCCGACATAAGCGTCTCAATCCCGAACATGGCCTGCATAGCGCCGTAGCCGCGGAACGCCCCAGGGACAGGCCTGTTGGTGTATACCGCGTCACATACGAACAACGAGTAGGCACTATTGTAGAGGGTCAGACCCTTCTGTCCAGCAACCATGTTGACCGTCAACCCATGGGTGCCGTAGGCACCGGTGTCGCCAAGCCAATTAAGTTCGGTAGCCACAACCTCCATATCATCCGTCACCCCCACGCGGTACCGTTGGACCGTCGGATGGCGGCTACGGGAGCTGGTGAACTCCTCGCGGCGCGTGTACTCCATACGCACTGGCCGGCCGGTGACCATGGTGAGGTGAGCACAGAGATCCTCCAGGATCATCTCCTGCTTATTGCCGAACCCTCCACCGATGCGCGGCTTGATGACGCGAATGTCCTTCTCCGACAGTCCGACAAGGGGCGCCAGCATCCGCCGGATGTGGAAGGGCACCTGCGTGCTCGTACGCACGACCAAGCGCCCGTCCTCATCCCAGTAGGTGATGCAAACGTGGGGCTCGATGTGCGCCTGCTGCTGCTGCGAGGTGCGGTACTCCCGCTCGAATACGCGGTCCGCCCTGCCCCACTCCGCCTCGGCGTCCCCCTCGTCCGCCTCGATGTGGTGAACGATATTGCGGTCGCGATCGTAGATGCCCTCCGTGTCCGGCTCGTCGTGAATGACGGGGGCCCCCTCGGCCCGGGCTTCCTCGCTGTCCAAGACGTGCGGGAGTACCTCATACTCGACGTCGATCAGCCGCAGCGCCCGCTGCGCCAAGCGGGGCGTCTCAGCGGCGACGACGGCTACCCGGTCGCCGACGTGGCGGACCTTGTTGTCGAGACAGACCTGGTCGAAGGGAGGCGGCTGCGGATAGCTCTGCCCGCCGGAGGCGTGCTTCACCCGAGGGATGTCCTTGTGGGTCAGAACGGCATGGACCCCATCGAGGGCCCGCGCCTCGCTGGCGTCGATACTCTTGATGCGGGCGTGGGCGTGGGGACTGGTCAGGAGCGCGCCGTACAGCATCCCCTCCATCTTCACGTCATCCGTGAAGGCAGGCATGCCAGCCGCTAACTTAACGCCATCCACCTTCAACTCCGACTGACCGACGACGTCGAGGGCATCCATCTCCGGAGGGGAGATGACGAGAGTCGTGCGTGGATGACGTCCGTCGCCCGGGACGGCGTAGAACTCGCCCAGCAGATCCACAGGAGATTCGCTCTCGGCCAGGGTCCCCTCGACGTGGCGGAACGGTGCAACCTCCTCGCCCCGCATCAACGCCGCCGCGCGTTCGACAGCCTGGATGATCTTCACGTAGCCGGTGCATCGACAGAGCACCCCGCTCAGCGCTTCACGGATTTCGTCTCTGGCGGGGTCGGGGTTTCGATCGAGGAGTGCCTTCGCGCTCAACATCTGGGCCGGCGTGCAATAGCCGCACTGAATGGCACCCGTCTCCACGAAGGCTCGTTGGATGGGATGGAGATCGCCCACCTCTCGCGCCGGAAAGGGAGCCAGCCCCTCAACCGTGAACACCTCGTGTCCCTCAGCCTGGACTGCCCGCATCTGACAGCTGTGCACCGGTTCGCCGTCGAGGAGCACCGTACACGCCCCGCAGTCGCCGGTGCCGCAGCCGTACTTCACGCTGGTATAGGAGGCACCGCGCAGCGCATCGAGGAGCGTGTCACCGAGATGGACGCGCAGGGTCCTCTGCTCGCCGTTGATGGTCAACGTGACAGTCTTCGTGCGATCGTTATTCATCGGCTGCCTCCCTGCTCCAGACACGCCTCGAGGGCTCGGCGTGCCACTACGCCGGTCATCGCCCGGCGGTACGCTTCACTGCCTAAGTAGTCCCCCACGGGCTCGACCTCGCGCTCGACAGCCCCCGCCACGTCGATGATGCGGTCGCGGCTGAGGGACTCGCCGATCAAACCATCGGCGGCTTCGGTCAGCCGCACCGTCTCGGACCAGACGCCTGTTAGCGCGATCCGAACGTCCTCCACCGTCTCACCATTCAGCCTGAGTACGGCAAATGCCGCGACGATCGGCTCATCCGAAGGGGTCCGCGCCACGTGAGCCTCACCCCAGACCGTGTTGGCGTCGAGCATCGGAATGTGCAAAGCC
>JBNJEK010000436.1:0-2549 GCA_051745855.1 Armatimonadota bacterium | reverse complement strand
GCGGGCTGGCCATCCCAGATCGCGATGATCGCGTCCGAATGCTCCAGCACCCACTCGCCCACCTGTGCGTAGGCGTCGTTGCGCTCCTCGGTTGGCGGAAGCTCGATCACCTCATCCGCCCGCTCCAGCAGGTCGAGGAACTGCTCTTTCGACTCATCGCTCTCGAAGTCTTCGAGATACTCATCCCTGGCGAAGGGCAGTGGCGCGAACAGCTTCGCGCCGCGCTCCAGCGCCGCCTGAGCCACCATTCGATCCGCCCCCTCCGCGAGCGGAGAGACGATCACCAGTTCGCCCTCCGGGAAGAACGCCTCAAGTCGATCCAGCGCCGCCTCCACCGCCGTCTGCAGCTTCTCGACCTCAGCGAGGAAGCGGTGTCCGGTCACCCCGACCCGCACATGTCCGGTCATCCCTCGTCCTCCGGATCCCACGTGTTGTCGGTGCATTTGAGCCGCACGAGCGTGTAGCCGGCTTCGGCCAGCAGATCAGGAATCGACGCCACCATGTTCCGATCCCACTGCTTCTGCTTCTCGGTCATCGGCCCCGGCCCGACTCGATCCACGAAGCTGCCGTAGCGCTCCAGCATCTCGGCGTCGCTGAGCGCCTCCCATGGGATGAGGTTCGGGTTGATGCGCCTCTCATCGTCACGAGGCTTACCGTAGCGATAGCCCTGCCCGAGCCGCTCCCACATCCAGCGCTCGTGCTCCGCCTCTGCCAGCGCCTCCTCGTGCTCGCCGGGGAAGTCCACCGGCGGATCGCCGCTGCGGGCCGGCATGAGCGTATACCCAATTCTGCGCAGCTTCGCGAAGATGCTGCGCACGAACGCACGGTTGGACTCCTTGAGGTGCTCGGGGACTTCGCCGTACGCCGCGTCGGCGTGGTCGGGCTTGTTCTCATAGCCGCCGACCGTGCCCCTGTAGACCTCGTGCGTCGCCGCGGCCAGCCGCTCCAGCAATTCGCCCTCCAGTTCGGGCAATTGCACCAGCGCGAGGAACTGCCGACCGTCCACATGCAGGTCAAGCTGGCTCTCGTCGGGCAGGCAGGAGGGCACGAAGCTGTCCTGTCCGGCGAGATTGCTCATCGTGATGATCGACTGCATCGACCGCACTCCATGCTTGTAGTCAGGAATGTGCAGGAAGGCCCGCAGCACGCCCGGGTCGATGTTGACCGTCCTGTCGGAGACGATCTGCGGGGCATTTCGCTCCAGTAGCGAGCGCAGCAGAACCGCCCGCCGCAGCAGGTAGTGCCGATCCCCCTCGCCCTGCTGATCGGGGCCCATGATGTTCAGGTAGCCCTTCAGCCGGCTGACAAAGTCCGGACCCTTGGCGGCCTTGAAGCGCTCTTTCGACTCCTCGTCGGGATGCTCGCTGCGGTCGAACTGTGCCATGGTGTACGCCGTGCCACCTGCGAAGACGAAGATCGCACGACCCACGTGGTGCAGGATCTGCCCGTCCCGGAACGCCCCGTCCTGGATCGGCGCCAGGAAGTACTTGAGCCACTTCAGGCTGTCCGTGTCGAACTCGTCCCAGAACACCAGCGGCGTCTTCCCGCTCAGGCCGATGTCGCGGACGGTATGCAGCGCCGCCACCAGGTCCCCCGGGCCGGCGAACTGCGAGATGTTGAACTCACAGTCCTCCACGTTCGCCTCCGCCACAGACTCGGCCACCTGTTTCACACCAAACGACTTGCCTGCTCCGGGCGGACCGAAGACCGCGATCGCCAGCGGCTTGCTCTCATCGCTCCCGGCGTACTGCGTGATCAGCCGGCGCACACGCCGGTAGCCCTCCGCCTCCTGCCGGTCCACGGTCACCAGATTCCCGAGGCGGCAGATCGGCGCACCCTCCAGCGCCTTGCCGATACCCACCTGCACGGCCTTCGCCGCGGTCGTCGCCAGGCCGCTGTGCAGCTCATCACAGGGCGCCTCCTCCTGCGAGCACAGGCTGTCGAGGATCGTCCACAGGCCCTCGGGCTCGGCGATCTCGGCCTCCTCGCCGGGCCGGATGTGCCGGACCGGATCGCGGACCTCGGTACTCGGTAGCGGCTCCTGGGGCGCAACGGCTTCGCGCGCGACGGCTTCGAGCGGAAAGACCGCGTCCTGCAGCTTTTCATCCGAAGATGGCTCACCGTAGCCGACCAGGTGCAGCTTGCGCAACGCCGACACCCCGGCCGCCGCGCCCGCCGTCAGATTCGGCTCCTCGCTCAGAAGCTGCGCCACGATCGCGGTCGTGAGGCATGTGGTGTAACCGATCATGCCGCCGGGGTAGCCGGCTTCCCACTCGCCCTCCACCGCCTCCGGATCGAAGATCAGCCGGCAGTCCCATCTGGGAGTGTTGGTGCTGTCGGGGCCCAGCCACGAGAGCACCAGCGCTCCCGCCGGCCCCAGCGACACCACCGTGTGCGCGCAGGTGGACAGCGCGCTGACCGCGGGGTTGTTCGTAAGCTCCCAGTAGAGGTCCTGGGCGGTGCGCTCCCACGAGATCGCCTGGCTGATGGTCACCGCCTGCCGGCGCAGGTCGCCGATGGTCGTGACCGCGATGGTCTTCTCCGCGAAC
>JBNJEK010000435.1:0-2575 GCA_051745855.1 Armatimonadota bacterium | reverse complement strand
CGGGCCGCAAGCTCTCCACGCGGATGTACTACGGCACCGAGGGCTCGTTCGCGGACAAGCAGGAGTGGATGCACCCGTTCCAGTTCGGCGCGGACCTCATCAAAAACGACGGCACCGAGATCCCGCACGAGGAGATCGAGATTCAGTACGCCGCGTCACTCTCGGACGAAGAGAAGGCGCGCCTGTTCCCCTACGAGATCACGGATGGAATCACCATCGAGTGCTGGGACTTCATCGAGGCGGTCGCGGACGGCCGCGACCCGGAGATCGGCGCGGAGGAGGCGCTGCAGGCGAAGTCGCTGTGCTTCGCGCTCTACGAATCCGCCCACGCCGGCGGCGAACCGACCTCGGTCGAGGCCGTGAAGTCGGGCGAGATCAGCGCCTACCAGGACCCGATCGACGAGTACTGGAGGATATAGGCAACGGAAGTTGCCAGTTCCCAGTTGCCAGCAACGACAACGGCGACGGCCGAGGGGCCGTCTCCGTTGTCGTGCAATAAGCCGTTTGTAGGACGGGCATCCTGCCCGTCAATGCCGTCAGACATCGTGCCGTTGCAGTTCCGCGATCCAACGACGACGGGCTGGAATGGAAGCCCGTCCTACAAACAGCATAGCGACTACATCCGCAATCTCCGCCCCATCACCGGAAACACCGGGTCCTGGAAGCCGTAGCCGGAGTGCTCGCCCGGTGGGACCATCTCGTTGATGCGCTCCTCGATCTCGGGCGTGATCTCGACCTGCAGCGCCCCGAGGTTGTCCTCAAGCTGCTCGGGCGTGCGCGGGCCGATGATCGGGCAGGTCACAAGTTCGTTCGCCATCACCCACGCCACCGCAAGCTGCGCGGCCGTGCAGCCGACCTCATCCGCCAGCTTCACGACCTCCTGCGCAAGCTCGAAGTTGCTTGGCCGGAACTCCGTCTGCATCAGGCGCTCGTTGCCGCGGCCGGCGCGCGAGTCCTCCGGCGGCTCCTCGCCCTCCGCGTACTTGCCCGTGAGCACCCCCCGCGCGATTGGTGAGTAGCTCACCACGCCCAGGCCAAGCTCCTCGCAGGCGGGCAGAAGCTCCGTTTCGATGTCGCGGTTGGCGATGTTATACAGCGGCTGCACCGCCGCCAGCGGGTCCCAGTTCTGAATCGCCTGCACGCCCAGTGCATCCGCAACGCGCCATGCAGGGAAGTTGCTCACGCCGACGTAGAGCACCTTCCCTTGCTTGACCAGGTGGTCCATCGCCGACAGCGACTCCTCGATTGGCGTGTCCGGGTCGGGCTTGTGCAGGTAGTAGAGGTCGATGTAGTCCGTCCCGAGCCGTCGCAGCGACGCCTCACAGCCCTCGATGATATGCTTGCGCGATGAGCCGGACATGTTCGGCCCCTCGCCCATCGGCAGCGTGACCTTGGTCGCCAGCACGATCTCGTCGCGACGGCCGTCGAGCGCCTTCCCGACGACGCGCTCCGACTCTCCCGCGTTGTACTTGTCGGCGGTGTCGAGGAAGTTGATCCCCGCATCCAGCGCGCGCTCGATCATATCCAGCGACGTCCGCTCATCGGTCGGCCCGCCAAACATCATCGTCCCGAGGCACATCTGCGAGACCTTCACGCCACATCCGCCAAGCGTCCGGTATTCCATGACCATCCCTCCTGTGATAGCTCAATGATGGACTTCTACGCCTGCGGTCGCAATCCTTTTCTGACCTGGTCCGCGGGGAGAATTCGTACTCCACGCAATACATGCGTAGAAATCGTGGTATACTTTCCGTGTGCGTGACTCATTTTTGCGGCGTGACGGCTCATCGGGAGAGTGGTCATGATGGTCGCGCGGAAGAGGCGAAGCCGGGCACTGGCTGCAGGGGCGTTACTCGTGATGGCGGCGATCTTCGCCACGGCCGGGTGCGGAGGAGGCGGGGGCGGAGGCAGTGGGAATACCGATGGTGTCGCTAACTGGCAACTGCGGGTCACCGACCTGGGCACGCTCGGCGGCGACGCGGGGCAGGCGCTCGCGGTGAATGAGGCCGGGCAGGTAGTGGGCTGGTCGCGGCTGCCCGGGACGAACACCCATCACGCATTCCTCTGGGACAACGGGAACATGACGGCGCTGGCGGGGCCGCGACCAGCCGATGACAGCAGGGCGACCGGGATCAACTCCAGCGGCGTGGTCTGCGGCACAACAGGCATAGGGACCGACCACGAAAGTGCTTTCCGCTACATGAACGGCGCATTTCAGACGCTGGGCGGTCTCCCCGGGATGACCACGTCGGCCGCTTCCGGCATCAACGATGACGGAGACATTGTCGGGTACTCCGGCGGCGCCATGTTTATGTACGCGAATGGCCAGATGAACCCCATGCCGACACCGGGCGGAGATGGGGCCGCAGAAGCCGTGAACCGTTCCGGCCAGGTCGCCGGGTGGTACCAGGTGACTGGCGGCACCGCTATGCACGCCCTCCGCGGGACGCTCACCAGGGCGATCGACCTTCATACCAACCGCAGCGACAGCAGCCAGGCCTTCGACATCAACGACAGCGGGCACGTCGTCGGCGTGTATGTCAGAGGGACGGAACGCAGGGCGTTCGTGTACCGC
>JBNJEK010000434.1:0-2604 GCA_051745855.1 Armatimonadota bacterium | reverse complement strand
CGCCTGCGGGTTGCTCTTCACCAGCACCACGTCCGCGGTCTCGATCGCCACGTCCGTCCCCGCGCCGATCGCCACTCCCACGTCCGCCTGCGCCAGCGCAGGGGCGTCATTCACCCCGTCGCCCACCATCGCCACCAGCAGGCCGCGGTCCTGCACCTCTTCGATCTTCGCGGCCTTCTCGTCGGGCAGCACCTCCGCGAAGTAGTCGTCGAGGCCAAGCTCCCCCGCCACCCATTTCGCGACATCCTCGTTGTCGCCGGTGAGCATCATCGCCTGCACACCCAGTGATTTGAGCCGATCGATCGCCTCGCGCGACTCATCACGGATCACGTCGGCGAGCGCGATCGCGCCGATCAGCTCGCCCTCGTCGAGCGCGTAGACCACCGTCCGCCCCTCGCCCTCCGCGTGTTCGGCGACTTCGCCCGGCACCTCGATGTCATTCTCCTCAAGGTAGCCCGGGCTGACCACGAGTATCTCCCGTCCCTCGACGGTGCCGCGCGCGCCCTTACCCTTGATGGCCTCGAAGTCGCCCACGCCGGGCACGTCAAGTTCGCGCTCGTCGGCTTCGCGGGAGATGCCGTTGGCGATGGGGTGCTCGGAGTGCGCCTCCACGGCGGCGGCGAGACGCAGGACGTCCGTCTCGGATCGCTCGCCCACCGGCGCGACGGCCTCGACACCGAAGCGGCCTTCGGTGAGCGTGCCGGTCTTGTCGAAGACCACCGCGTCGAGATTCCGCGCGCGCTCGAAGGCGTTCCGGTCACGAACCAGCAGGCCGCGCTTTGCGCCGATGGCGGTCGAGACCGCGATCACCAGCGGGATCGCGAGGCCCAGCGCGTGGGGGCAGGTGATGACCATCACGGTGATCGAGCGCTCGAGCGCGAACTCAACCTCGCGCCCGACGCCAACCAGCCAGGCGACGAAGGTGACGACGCCTGCCGTGATGGCAATCAGCGTCAGCCACGCCGCCGCCCGGTTCGCAAGGTCCTGCCCTCGCGACTTCGACTGCTGCGCCTCCTCGACCATGCTTATGACCTGCGAAAGATAGCTCTCCTCGCCGGTCTTCTCCACCTCGACGGTGAGCGAGCCGTCGCCGTTGATCGAGCCGCCGATAACCTCGTCGCCCTCGCTCTTTTCTTCGGGCGTGGTCTCGCCGGTGAGCATCGCCTCATTGAGCGCGCTGTCGCCCTCGATGATGGTCCCGTCGGCGGGAATCTTCTCCCCCGGCTTGATGAGGATGCGATCCCCGGTGTCAAGCTCAGTCACCGGCACGTCCTCGGTGTCACCACTCTCCGTGAGCCGATGGGCCTCGTCCGGCATCAGCTTCGCGAGTTCCTCGAGCGCACGGGACGCGCCCATGACCGAGCGCATCTCGATCCAGTGCCCGAGCAGCATCACGTCGATGAGCGTGGCAAGCTCCCAGAAGAACGTGGAGCCCTCGACTCCGAGCACCACCGCCGCGGAGTAGCCGAAGGCGACGGTGATGGCGAGGCCGATCAGCGTCATCATTCCCGGCTGCCTGTCGGACAGTTCACGCACCAGCCCGGTGAGGAACGGCCAGCCGCCGTAGACGTAGACCACCGCCGAGAGAGCCAGCAGCGCGTACATGCTCCCGGTGAAGGCCGCCGCTTCGAAACCCAGCCATTCACGAATCATTGGAGCCAGCGCGAGGATCGGAATTGTGAGGATCAAACTCACCCAGAAGCGGCGGCGGAAGTCGCGCACCATCTCCTCGTGGTGGTCCTCATGCCCCTCGTCGTGGTGCTCCTGATCGTCATGCTCCTCGTGATCCTCGTGATCGTGCTGGTCGCTGTCCACTGATCGCCGCCTCCCGAAGGCGGGGCTGATGAAGGACCCAGTCGCCGCCGAACCGAATATACGCATGCACACAATGTCCGGCGTAAGTTGAGTGTTATGATTAAGTATTCAATACGCGGCGGGATCTTCCCCCCGTTCATCCAGTATTTCATCGCGCTCGCAATCATCTGCAGCGCGACCTTCGCCTCTGCCCAGCCGTTCGGAGAGTCGCGGGACGCGCAGTGGCAGCGGGTGGGGTCGCGGGAGTTGGCGTTCTCGCTGGAGGCCCCGGAGGGCTGGCGCTTCCACGAGGTTGACGCACGAGGCGCGCGCCTCGTGCCGTCCGATGACGACGGCCCGGTGATGGAGGTGGTGGCGTGGACCGCGCTGCGAACTCCTGCCACGCCCGAGTCGGCCGTGGTGGAGCATGAGGGCGTGCTGTCGCGCGTGGTGAACTACCGACGCGACGCAGTCGAGCAGATCGAGACGGACGACGGCGAGGCGGCGCTCGTCGTGACCGGCCGCGTCCGCTGGCGAGGCGGCACCGAGGGCGTGATCTTCTGCGCATACGCCGCGGAGGCCACGCACTACGTCCTCGGCACGTTCGCCCCGGAGGCGACGCTGGCACAGTTCCGCGAGGATGTCTTCGACCGCATGATGCGCAGCTTCCGCCCGCACCCGGAGGACGACGGCCCTCGAGACGCGCCCGCCCGGCCGCCCGCTGTCCCCGAGCCGGTCGAGCCGACAGAACCCGGCCCTGAAGTCACTCCCGATGCGCCAGACGATCCCGATGCGCCCGAGGATCCCGAT
>JBNJEK010000433.1:0-2616 GCA_051745855.1 Armatimonadota bacterium | reverse complement strand
GGATGATCGGCAGTGTGGCGCCGGAGACGTCGCGGATTGCGGCCTGCAAGTCGCGAGCGACCGCCTGCATGGCGGTGTCGTCCGAGGCGATGATTGCGGCATTCGGCTCTCCGTCGCGGACCACAGTCGTGTCGGTGTGGAGCTTCTTCAGGCGAGCGGGGCCGTCATGCGCCCGCCACGCGATTCGGTCGAGTACCAGCGGTCCCTCATACTCGGGCGCACGGGAGATCGTCAGCGTCTGCGGGCCCGACTGGTCAAGCTGGAAGAGCGCGTTCCGACCGTGCAGATCGGTGGAGGTGGAGTACAGATCGACGGTGTGGCTCTCGGCGCCGATGCTCACCGTGACCGCGCGGGAAGTCAGGCCATCCTCCGAATCGCCCTCCCCGTAGACCTGGACCTCCCAGGCTCCGTCCTGCAGCGGCAGTGTGGTGCTTACGGAGCCGTCCGGGCCGAAGCGCAGGCCCTTTTCTCCGCTCAGGTCACCGTCGGTGACCATCGGGGCTGACACCCTTTCGGGGAGGTCTTCAGCCTCGATCGAGGCGCCGACCTTGCGCAGAGTGACGTCATCGACCCATGCGTCGCCGGAGGAGTAGGTGAGCGCGATGAGCACGTCGAGATCGGCGGCCTCGGGGCCGGTGCCGAAGCGCCAGGTGAAGGGCTTCCAGTCCGCTGACGGTGGTATCGAGCGATTCTCGCTCAGATCGCCGCCGGTCAGAAAGACGCGAAATGCGTAGCCGACGATGCCCTCCTTGAGCACGCACTTCTGGCGAAGCGAGATCTCGTAGACGCTGTTGGGCTCGACTGTGACCGTCCGCCGGATGCCGACGGCAGTGTGCTCTTCGGTCGCTACCGTCTTGTGTAGCAGAGCGCATTGTCCGCCCGCACCATCGTCTGCGAGCTGGACCTCGCCGACGCCTTCAGAGAGGCGTAAGGTCCAGCCCTCCAGACCGTCATCGAAGTCGGAACTGATGATCGCGTCCTGCGCCCAGACGCACCCGGTCAAGAGCATGGTGACAGCCAACATGATGACTCTGCGCATGGGCACTCTCTCCCAACAGGCGAATCGGTTTGAACTGTGCAAAGATCGCTGCTCCCGCCGCAGGCGAACCTGACGAAGCGGACGTTCACCGTCGCCCCACCAAATCCTCCCGCGGGGGGAAGACGCGTCGGCGCCGGCCGGTCGATTCGGACGGTGGCCTGCACCATCAGGGGATGCTGAGGTGCACGGTGAGATCTGCCACTGCCACCCCCGGGGGCAGCTACTCGCGGACTTCCCGCCATCCAACCAGAAGGCTCACGATGCAGGCGATGGAGATCGCTCCGACGATCAGCAGAATGTTGAGCACAACGGTGTATCCCCAGCCAAAGTAGAAGACCATGACCGGCAGCAGGAACGGCTTTACCGCGCGGTTGCCCAGGAAGTTCGCAATGTGGAAGTTCGAGGCGCCCCTCTCCCGCAGGTCCTTCAGAAGCGGGTACCACGCATAGATCGGGCCTGTCGATATCATGCCGCCCAGGGTTGAAATCGCCACACCTCTGAGCCCTGCACCGGTGCCGAGGAAACGCGACACATGCGCGGGTTTGACGAAGAGGTTGAGCACCACCATCAGGACGAAGGCGATGCAGAGTGGCAGCGCGACCTGGACGAGTATCTGTCCGCTCGCCACCAACGCCCTGCCGGTTCGGGCGGGCATGATCAGGTACAGGATGACGTACGCGAGCATCACCGCAAGCGGGAAGACTGCCAGCCGCCAGTTTCCGGTGCGTCCATCGGCGTCTGTATTGATCCTGTCATCCGCACTGTTCACGCGAACCACCCCGCCACAAGCACAGTGAGCATCGCGACACCCAGCGAGACGATGAACGCCACCAGATTCCTGGCGATAGTGAAGCCGGTCCCCAGCGCGGCCGCCTCCGCCGGTAGCTGGATCAGGCCCACGGTGACCCATGTTACTATCAGCGCCGTCACCGCGAAGAGGCTGACGCCCGCATCACGCAGCGCGGCGCCGATCACATAGCTGTTGACCGCGTTGCCGCCGAAGATGCTCCCCGAGACGGCGCCCCAGAGCGTGTCGATGAAGGGCCGTCCGGTGAAGATCGCCTCGAGGGCCTGCCGCGAGACAAATGCATTCAGCAGCCCCGCGAGAAGCATCACTCCGAAGAGAACCGGCAGCATGCGTCCAAACTGCCTGACGGACTGGCGAAGGGCGAGCGCAAATGTCGCGCCCTGCTGAGGAACCTCCGACCTGCTCCGACCTGCATATTCCTCGACTGCCTCACGAACCGAGCCGTCCACTCCGGCCACCAGGTCAATGCCACTACCCTGCAAAGCTTGCTCCATGCGTGACGCGACGTGTGTGGCCATAATCGCGCCGGCCCCGTGACCCGCAGCCAGTGTGACGATCCGGATCCCCGCTCCCCGCCCCTGCTCCGCCGCCGGGATCTCGATCGCCTCATAGTCCATCGTGTCAGAATCCACTATCAGCAGGTGGCTGCACGTCCCCAGCCTCGTGACCCGTCCGTCGTCAATGTCATCCGAGTTCGATGCAACGGCGATTCTCATAGAAACCTCCGCACGACCCTCAAGTGCAGTCTCAATGGACGCGTTGGACGGGG
>JBNJEK010000432.1:0-2637 GCA_051745855.1 Armatimonadota bacterium | reverse complement strand
GCGAGGCGCCGGGGCCACAACGACAACGACTGACGACGAACGACCGAACGCCCCCCGGCGAGGCGCCGGGGCCACAACGACAACGACTGACGACGAACGACCAAACGCCCCCCGGCGAGGCGCCGGGGCCACAACGACAACGACTGACGACGCACGACCGGGCGCAGGCGGAGCCACCGGCCTCGCGGAGATAGACGACATCTGCGCTCTCCGGCCCCTCCAGACGGCTGGACGGCCCTCTTACACCCGCCAGCGCGTCGTCATCAGCACCGTCTTCTCCCCGGGGTTCTCCTGCTGATAGTATACCGTCAGGATGGTCCCGTCGTCGCACTCGATGGACGCGGGGTAGCCGAGGTCGCCGCTTGGGGCGTCGTCGCGCAGGATGATCTCATTCTCGTAGTCCCACGTCTCCCCGCCGTCGCTCGACAGGCACGCCCGCTCGCCGTAGGGCTCGTGCCGGTAGCCGTATGTCATCAGGATGCGCCCGTCGCTCAGTCTCGTCAGGTGCGGGGGCTTGCCGATGATCTCAAGCGGTCTCGGATCAGTCCACGTACGCCCGCCGTCCTCGGACTCGAACTGCCAGTGCATCGACGGACTGCGCGCGTCTCGCGGCACGTTCCGCTCCTCGTAGCGCGCCATGCCGAGGATCCGTCCCGGCTCCACCTCCACGATATGCGGCTCGCACAGGTAGGCGTAGCCGTCCTCCGCGTCACCCTGGAACTCCACCATCGCGTCGATGCGAGCGATCAACTCCCACGAGCGCGCGCTGTCGGTGGACTCGGCAACGCCAAGGAACGCCTCGCCCTCGTCGCGGGCGTAGCTACCCGTGCCGACGTAGAGCATCCTGCCATCCGACAGCGGGATCGGCCCGTGGGGCGCGGAACAGTACGCCTGCACAGGCTCCTCCCACGTCTCGCCACGGTCGGCCGAGCGTCTCGTCCACAGGCCCAGCCTCCGGCCGGTGGTGAAGCCGCTGTCAGAGTGCGTCCAGCGCTCGACGTCCTCCTCGCTGACCTGCGCGAGCGCCTCCGTCCAGCGCTCTTCCTCGCCCTCGGAGTAGTGCTTCATCGCGAGGTAATCGTCGTAGTGTGAGGTGAACCAGCTTACCACGAGGGCGCCGTCGGGCGCGATGCAGATGCCCGCGTCGCGGTCGTCAAGCGGCGTGTCGGTGATGACCTCGGCGTCCGACCAGCTTTCGCCGTTATCTGACGAGCGCATGAAGCAGGTCTTGCCGAACGGGTCCACATGTGCGTCGCGGTCGCCGGAGAAGACGATGAAAAGCTCGCCATCGGCGGCCTTCGCGATCGTGGGCCAGCCGATGTATCGGCCGGGCTGTCTGCAGATGACGCGTGACTCGATGATCTCGGCTTCGCCTGTCATGGTCAGCTTCCTTTCAGACGCTCATTCGGTCAGGCCAATCCAGTCCAGATCGAATCTGAAGAATCTGATGCTCTCATAGCGCTTCTCCTCGCCGCTCTCGAACATCAGATAGATGTTGCCCTCTCTGTCGGCGGCGAGCGATGAGTAGACGCTGATGCCGCCGTACACAAGGCGCTTCGTCGGCCAGCTTTGCGCGCCATCGGTGCTGGCCCAGACGGTCATGCGGATGCGCCCGTCATGCGGGGTGATGGCGCCGGGGTTGTCCGGCGCGCTGTAGATGAGCACGTCGCGACCGCCGGTCACCTCATGCGGGACGCGCACGAGGCCGGCATTGCAGCCGTAGCTGGGGTCGCGGCCGTACTTGAAGTAGTGCGGTCCGGCGAGTTCGAAGAGGTCCTCGCTGACCTGCCAGTCCGTCCAGCGATGGCCACCGTCATGGCTCCACGCGATACGCCGGCGGTGATCGACCGCCATGTGGCAGCGCGAATTGTAGTAGATGCGTCCGTCGGAAAGCTCGGCCAGCGTGCCCTCGCCGGTGCCGCTCTGGACCGGCTCGCCGATCTGCCACGACGCGCCGCCATCGTCGCTGTAGATCGACGTGTTGTAGTTGTACTGCCAGTACTCCTGGTCGTTCGTGCCCTCGGGCGGCTGGATGCGCACGGGCATAACGAGTCGCCCCGCGTGTTCACCATCGCGGATCGTGATCCCCGATTCCGAGGCGATGCCGTCGGCCGGCACACCGTCAGGCGTCCCGTGCCCGATCGCGTTGGCGCGGATATCGATCTGCTCCTCGGTCCATGTCCGACCGTTGTCGGCGCTGCGAAGCAGGCGCGATTGGGGCGGGCAGACGACCAGAACATCGCCCGTGGTCTCATCGACGATGGCATTGCCCTTCCCGCCCGGGTTCATCTCCTCCGGGTCGGACCACGTCTCTCCCTGATCTTCGCTGCGCCGAAGGTACCGACAGCCCGCGGCGAAGGCCAGGACTGTTCCATCTGCTGCCACGACGATCTTCGGCATCCGCTCATCTTCGTAGAGCACCTGCATGGCGATACTCCTTCGTGTGCACCCTGTAGGCGTGGAGAGATGTCCCAGTGTCTGCGGGGCGTTTTCCGCCCTCCTCGACCGAGGACCTTCCCATCGGGGAGATTACGTAATAGGTTCGTATCAACGGTTAAGGATTCGGAGACCGCGGCAACGACTCTCCAGGCGAGGGCGCCTGGAGTCCGGAATCGCAAGACCGATCGGAGTCCGGGC
>JBNJEK010000431.1:0-2668 GCA_051745855.1 Armatimonadota bacterium | reverse complement strand
GAGGTAGTCTTCGTTCCGCCAGTAGGTGACGTTGTGCGCGCATTCGCGCCCCGGGACGGCGTAGTTAGAGATCTCGTAGCGCCGCAGTCCCGCCTGCTCGCACACAGTCAGCGTGACCTCGCGCATCGCGAGGTGTTCACTCTCCCCTACCGGTGCGATCTCGCCACGTTGCCATCGCGCGAAAAGCGGCGTCCCCTCGGCAAGCTCCAGCCCGTAGGCCGACAGGTGCTCCGGGCGCAACGCCAGCGCCCGTCGCAGCGTCTCCCGCCAGCGATCGAGCGTCTGCCCCGGCAGCGCGTAGATAAGGTCCAGCGAGACGTTCTCGAATCCCGCCTCCCGCGCGGCCCTGACAGCTTCTTCCGTCTGCTCGACGGTATGCCCGCGCCCGAGGATCGTGAGTTCATCATCGTGGAAGCTCTGCGCGCCGATGCTGATGCGGTTGAAGCCGGCCTCCCGCAGCGCCCGCAACTTCGGCAGATCGACGGTCTCGGGGTTCGCCTCACAGGTGACTTCGACAGAACCGCCGACGGGCTGGAAGCCCGTCCTACAAACGGCGGACGCAGGGGGGCGAGGCTCGATCACCGATTCGAGGAGGCCCCCCAACTCCCCCGCCTCGTATACCGTCGGCGTCCCGCCACCGAAGAAGATCGTCCGTACATCGCAGCCGCCGAGCATCTCCGCCCGGCCGGCAATCTCCATCTTCAGCGCATCAAGGTACTGCGCCCGCTGCTCCGCCGAGCCCGGGCGCGAGTTGAAGTCACAGTAGTGGCACTTGCGCGCACAGAACGGCAGGTGCACGTACACCGAGAGCGGTGACCGCTCCTCAGTCATCGTCACCAAGCCTGAGGATCGACATGAAGGCCTCCTGCGGCACCTCCACGTTGCCGACGGCCTTCATCCGCCGCTTGCCCTCCCGCTGGCGCTCAAGCAGCTTGCGCTTGCGCGTGACGTCGCCGCCGTAGCACTTTTCGGTGACATTTCGGCGCAGCGGCGGGATGCGCGTGGAGGCTACGATCCGACTGCCGATCGATGCCTGGATGCGCACCTCGAAAAGCTGCCGCGGGATCTCTTTCTTGAGCGCCTTCGCGATCCGTCGTCCGCGGCTCTCGGCGAAATCCTGGTGGCAGATGATCGCCAGCGCGTCCACCGGCTCCCCGTTGATCAGTATCTCGACCTTCGCCAGCTTCTCATCCGAATATCCGGCCATGTCGTAGTCCAGCGTCGCGTATCCGCGGGTCGCGGACTTGAGCGCGTCAAAGTAGTCCACGATGATCTCCGCAAGCGGCAGGCGGTAGTGCAGCACGATCCGGTCGCCCCAGAGATACTCCTGCTTGAGGTAGGCTCCGCGGCGCTCCTCGGACACCATCATCACGCGCCCGACGTACTTCTGCGGGCACATGATCGTCGCCTCGACCACAGGCTCCTCGATCATCTCGATGTGTTCGCGCTCAGGGAACTGCGCCGGATTGTCTACCTCGACGATCTCGCCGTCCGTCAGCATGATCCGGTAGACCACGCTCGGAGCCGTGGCGACGAGGTCAAGGTCATACTCGCGCTCCAGCCGCTCCTGTACGATCTCCATGTGCAACAGCCCCAGGAACCCGCAGCGGAAGCCGAAGCCCAGTGCGACCGAGGTCTCACGCTCGAAGGTCAGCGCGGCGTCGTTGAGCGAGAGCTTGTCGAGCGCGTCCTTGAGCGCCTCGAAATCCACGTTATCCACCGGGTAGAGTCCACAAAAGACCATCGGCTGCGCCTCTCGGTAGCCCGGCAGCGGCTCCTCCGCGGGACGCTTCGCGGAGGTGATCGTATCCCCCACACGGCTGTCGGTGACGCCCTTGATCCCGGCGGTGATATACCCGACGTCGCCCGCGCGCAGTTCGTCGATGTCCACCATCGCGGGCGAAAACACACCCACTCGGTTGACCTCGAACTTCTTGCCGGTGGACATCATCATGATCTCGTCACCGGGCTTGATGGAGCCCTCGAACACGCGCAGGTAGGCGAAGACGCCCTGATGGACGTCGAACTCGCTGTCGAAGATCATCGCGCGCAACGGAGCGTCGAGGTCCTCATCAGGCGCCGGAACACGCTTGACGACCGCCTCCAGCAGGTCATGCACGCCCTGCCCGGTCTCGCCTGAGGTCAGGATGACCTCCTCGCGGGTGTAGCCGAATGCGTCCTCGATTTCCTCGAGAGCCATCTCGGGATCGATGTTGGGGATGTCAATCTTGTTGACGACCGGGATGATCTCAAGCTCGGCATCGAGTGCGAGGTAGACGTTCGCGACCGTCTGTGCCTCGACACCCTGCGACACGTCCACGAGCACGACGGCGCCCTCGCACGCCTGCAGACTCCGCGAGACCTCGTAGGCGAAATCGACGTGTCCGGGGGTGTCGATGAGGTTGAGTTGGTACAACTCACCGTCATCCGCCTCGTAGTAGAGCCGGACGGCGGATGACTTGATGGTGATCCCGCGCTCGCGTTCGAGGTCCATCGAGTCGAGCATCTGCTCCTGGGCCTGCTCGACATTGCCGCAGACCTCGAGCAGTCTGTCCGCCAGCGTGGATTTCCCGTGGTCGATATGCGCCACGATGCAGAAGTTCCGGATGTTCTCCTGCGGAACCCTGCGCACCGTGGACCCGTTCTTCGCTTTCGATTCAGTCGCCAT
>JBNJEK010000430.1:0-2724 GCA_051745855.1 Armatimonadota bacterium | reverse complement strand
GCCCAGCAGACTGACGAGAAGGTCCTCTGCCGGGACCAGGTGCCGGTAGATGAATGCCTGCATCCTGTCATCAGCAGGCACGGCGCTGCGTACGGTCGAGCGCCCATCGATCGTCGCGATGCCCTCCAGCGACAGGGCCACCGGCTCCGGAAGCGAACTGGACGCGACCGTCAGCGTCAGGTGGACAACGTCCTCGCCGGCAGGCACGCGGGCGCCGGCCAGCGCGAAGCCCGGTGGGGCGCTCCTCAGACGCAGGTCTATCTGACCCGTGAAGCCGTCTGTGCGAAGCGCGTGGACTGTCAGGGGCACGTTCGTCCCGGCGCGGGCGTTGAGCGTCGAGGGAACCACGCGCAGTTCGAAGTCCGGTCGAGCCACGTCGATGCGCAGGCGGTAGGCGCACTCGCTGTCGCCCTGCCCCTGCGCGTCCCAAAGGCGTACGTAACAGACGCCGTCCTCCGGCACCAGCGCAGTCAGACGTGAGTCGGCATGATGAGTGACCAGCCCTTCTGATGCGTCCTCCCAGTCGTCGCTGAACGCGATCCTCTCGCCCCGGGAAGTCCTGAGTTCGAGCATCGAGTCGAGTGGCGAATTCAGGCGGCGCGCGAGGACTTCGGCCGTGACTCGGGTGCCTGCCGGGCACTCAAGTCGGAACACGTCCACGTCCTTCGGCGCATCGATGCGGCCGTTGACGACCGTGGGGAAACCGATCGGCTGTGCGCTGGCCTGATCGTTATTGGGCTCTTGATCGTGGCACTCGGGAAGGACGTCGATATCGAACGGGACCTCGTTGGAGATGAGCCCGTTGCTCTCGACGCTGATCGGTATCCGCCCCGGCGTCAGAGTGTTCTGCAAAGGCGCGGTGGCCGGGACGTTCCAGCCACTGACTGTGGGGGTGGGCGTTGTCCCGGCCCGTGCGCCAAGTGGAAAAACGCCGCTCACGAAGGGCAACTCCCCGACCGCGATGCGGTAGACGAAGTCCTCCCGCCCACGGAAGAGGGCGTCTTTGACCTCGATGACGTAATCGCCGTCTTCGGGGATCTCGCAGTGCAGGACGGGATCGGGATGAAAGCGGAAGTCATCGGAGTAGGCCACCTCGTCGCCGTCGGCATGCGAGAGGCCGACGGTGGCCTGGAACCATCCAGGCACAGCGTCGGCCAGATATGGCATAAGTCGTCGCGCGCTCACAGCAACGACGACCTGCTGGCCTTCGAGGGCATGGAGCCGGTAGCGATCAATGTCACCGGGGAGGATCTGGCCATTGATAACCGTCGGGAGAGTCACTTCAGTTGGTGCCTCGAGTTCGGTCGTCAGAGGCGTCGTGCCGGGATCGGGGGTAGTATCGCTTTGCCCCTTCCGGCCCCTACCGCCTCTGCGATGGCTCTCTTCCTCGGCAAACGCTCGCCCGGAAGTCTCAGTGAACTCAGGCAACTGCCCAACGCAGAAGACGACGGGATTGGTCAGGCCGAGGTCAGTCTGGAGGCGAAGCTCCCGTGTTCCGGGCACTGCATCGCTATGAATCGTGACGTCCAGCAGGACTGTCTCGGCGAGCGCGGGAACCGACAACCTGCGGATTGCGAAGTCGGAGAGGCGATCACGCAACTCCGCGAGCTGCCGCTCATCGTCCTCAGTCCACTCGCCGGCCTCCTTCTTCCGCATCATCTCCCCGATGCCGTTCTGCATCTCCTTGAACTGTCCCTGATTCAGCGGCCTCGTGTACTCGATCGCTCGAGCGGTGACGCCGCCCCCGGAGATGTAGGCTTCCGCTGCGCCATCGAGGTGCTCTCCGCCGAGGAGAACCTGGAACTGGGTGCCCTGCTGACCTCCTGCGGGAAACGCGTAGCCTATTCGGGGGCTATCCTCCTGTGCCAATGTGGCCCAGGGCAGCAGACTGATCAACAGGCACGCACACAGAGTGGTCGCTCGCATCATTCACCTCGTAAAGCGTGTGGCGTTCGGGGCGTTATCGGCGCAATGCACTGCCGCTTCAGAGCCCCTCGGTCTCTGCGACGTTTGAGGTTTGGCGATGATTCCGTCGGTTTTCGAGCGGCTCGCGCCACCTTACCGGCGGCGGATCGGGTTAGTCTGCGGTAAAGAAGGCCTCCCACCCCCTCACGGTGAATCGGCGGCAGACCGACATACGATGCAGTCTGGAGGCGACCCATCATGTCCGAGGGACCCATCAACACCGACGGCCTGCCCGAGATACGCGCCGGATCAGCCCGACTGGAGATCACCCCCCCGCTCGGAACCGCCCTGGCCGGATACTTCTCTCCGCGAATATCCGACCGCGTCGAGGACCCGCTCTTCGCGAAGGCGCTGGTGCTTGAAAGCGGCGGGGAGCGGGTGGCGCTGGTCTCCTGTGACGTGATCTGCATGCCCGCCGCCATCGCCGACCCCGCGCGCGAACTCGTCGAGGAGCGCACCGGGATCCCCGCGGGCAACGTGCTGATCTGCGCCACCCACACGCACACCGGCCCCGAAATGCGTAAGGGCCGCATCATTCCCACGAATGACGAGTGGCTCGACGAGGTCCCGGAGATGATCGCGACCACCGTCGAGCACGCCTGTGACGACATGTTCGACGCTGTGCTCATCCCCGGGCGCGGCTGCGAGGACCGTCTCGGCAGCAACCGCCTCGGTCGCAAGCGCGACGGCAGCGAAGTCTTCGGCAAGGACGAGACGCTTGGCCCGGCCGGCCCGATCGACCCGGAGCTACTGGCAATG
>JBNJEK010000429.1:0-2756 GCA_051745855.1 Armatimonadota bacterium | reverse complement strand
CCATATCAGCTACTTCCGCAACACCAACACCCGCTCACCCAACTGCGCGCTGCGGAAGAATTCGGGCTTCTGGCGCGTCTCGGGCGGGTATGATTACATCCCGCTGGAGGCGGGCGTGACGAGCAAGCTCACGCTGGTTAAGCGCGGCGCGCATATCCAGTTCGCGGTGGATGACCGCATCTCGATCGACTGGGTCGATGGCGGCGTCTCGCGCGGCGGCGTCTGGGGCTCGGGGCACTTCGGCCTCCGCCAGATGATGACCACGGACGGCTGGTATGACAACGTGCGCATCTGGGCGGTGGAGTAGTGAAGGCAGTTGCCCGTTCCCGAGGCGCCAGCAACCGCGAGCGGTAACGACAGTAACGGCGGAGGGCGCGATGGAGCTTGATGAGGCGTTGAAGGAATTCAAGCGCGAGTTGGAGGCGCTCTACGGCGACCGCCTGAAGGGCCTCTATCTTTTCGGCAGCCATGCCCGGGGCGAGGCGGGGCCCGATTCGGACGTGGACGTAGCGGTGGTGCTGGACGACTACGAGTCCGTGTGGGCTGAGATTCATCGGATTTCCGATGCAGCAACACGTCTCTCGCTCGATGCGAATCTGCTGTTCACTGAGACGCCGTTTCGCGAGTCCGAGTGGACCGAACCGAAGTCGTTGTTTCTGCGAAACATCCGACGCGATGCGAAGGCGGTATGATGAGGAGCGAAGCAGAGGCGCGGCGAAGAACACCTGACCAATTCGTCAGAAGATCAGTGCGGATCGGGAGACCGTGATGGAGCTTGACGAGGCGTTGAAGGAACTCAAGCGCGAGTTGGAGGCGCTGTATGGCGACCGCCTGAAGGGCCTCTACCTGTTCGGCAGCCACGCCCGGGGCGAGGCGGGGCCCGACTCGGACGTGGACGTGGCGGTGGTGCTGGATGACTACCGTTCACCTGTCCGCGAGATTCGCCGCATGTCAGAAACTGTCGCGCGACTGTCGCTCGCGGTAGACCGCCACATATCACGCGTTCCAGTTCGCGAAAACGAATGGCGCAACAAAGACACGGTGTTCATGAGGAATCTGCGTCAGGATGCGGTGACTATCTCGTGACGAGGGAACAGGCGGCGATGCTTGCGCGAGCGAGAAGCTCACTGAAGATGGCTCGGCTTGCCTGGGAGCATGACGAATTCAATCAGGCGGCTTCTGAGGCATATTATGCGATGTTTCATGCAGCGAACGCGGCACTCGCCTCCATCGGCCTCGGCTTCTCAAAGCACTCGGCCGTCGTTGCCGCTTTCGGGCGAGAATTCGTGAAGACAAAGGTCCTCCCCGCTGAGTTGCACAGATGGCTCGGCGACGCCTTCGACGCACGACAGGAAGCCACGTATGACTATGAAGTGGAGCTTCTTCCACAAGACGCGCAGTCATTCATCGATCAGGCCGCTGAGTTCATCGACACCATCGAGGGCTATCTGCAGCAGGCGCAGGAGTAGGAGTAGGTCTGCCTGCCCCGTCACCGATCGACGCTCCCGGCCGTGATCTGCTCCTCGTCCTCGGCCGCGTCTGACAGGTCCACTCTCGGCCCGATCGGCAGCACCCACAGCAGCCCCGCGACGCCGACCTCCGTCACTGTCCGCCAGACCCGCATGATGACCGCAAGCACACCCGCCCCTGTGCTGAAGCCGGTGATCGCCAGCACACCCGCGAGCGTCGCGTCCGACACCCCGAGGCCGACCGGCGTGAAGACCGCCAGCACACTCGCGATCAGAGACACGAGAAGCGCCACTGAGAGTGCGGGCAGATCGGCAAGTTCCGCACCCAGTGTGCCGCGTGTGAGCAGATAGAATGACGCCACGTAAAGCAGCCAGTAGACGCCGAAGCCGGCCAGGAGCGTGACGAGGTGTTTGAGCTTCAGCCTCCGCGGAAGCGGCGGGCGGTGAAGCTTACGCAAAACGAAATCGATCAGCCGATTGAAGATCGCCGGGTGCACCACCAGGATTGAGGCCACCAGAAGTACCACGAGCGCTCCCACGTACGACCTTCCCACGCCCAGATACCACAGCCCCACCACCGAGAGGATCGCCGCCATCATGTTGCGTAGCAGGGTCTCGAGCACCACCGTGCTGGCGACGATGACCATGGGCACGCCGTCCTGCTCCACCAGCTTCCCACGCAGGATGATGATGAAAATCTTCCCGGGGATATAGTTGCCGAGATTGCCAACGATCGACGCCCGAATCGCCGTCCAGATGTGAACCGGATATCCGAGCGCCCCGAGCATCCATGCCCAGAGAGCCGCCTGCCAGAACCACGCGAGGATCACGATCGGGACCGACAACCATATGAGCGCAGGCCTCATCTGCAACGTTTCCCAGTCGATCGTCCGGGCGTCCAGCCACGCACGGTGCAGCACCCACGCCAGCAGGGCTGCCACGACGACGGCCGCGCCGACGCGCTTGAGGACGGACATCAGGCGGCGGCGACGCGTGTGCTGGGAGGATGCGTCACTCACGAAGTGTCACCTCGGGATTGAGCCGGAGTTCAGCGACCGGCGTCGCCTTCAGAGACCGAGCTGTCCTCGCTGCGGCGGGCCGGATCAGAGGCTGAGAACTGCATCTCCCGGACCCGGGCGCGGGTGTCCTGGATGAGCTTGCGATTCGCGGCGATGAAGTCGGCGAGCATCCCCAGCGCGAACGCCTGGCCGGCCAGCATCAGCAGTACCGCCGCCGCGATGACCGACTGCACGTGCCCCGTCCCCTCACCGATGGCCATGAAGTAGA
>JBNJEK010000428.1:0-2757 GCA_051745855.1 Armatimonadota bacterium | reverse complement strand
AGCGCTCTCATGACATGACCTCCACGTCTTCACGACTCCCCCAGCGGCACCACGAGCAGGTAGTCGATGTTGATGCTGTTTTGCAGCACGCCCGTCATCTCGATCCGGTGCTTACCCGCCGACAGCCGCAGCGGCGGCGCATCTGCGTTCGGCCCCGCGATTTCCACGATCTGCCAGTCATCGGCCGCGTGCCCCCACCCGCCCGTGCTCGGGAAGCGCACCAGCTTCAGACCCGGCGCCGGGCGCCCGTCGATAGTCATGCGCCGGTAGCCGTCTCCATCCTGTGCCACCCTCGCCCGCAGCGCGTAGAGCCCGTCTTCGGGGACGATCACGCTCCACCACAACGACGTTCCGTCACCCCTGAAGCTGAACACGCAGGAGCCACCATGGGTGTCGGTGTGTGAGCCGGGGTCGATCACGTAGCTGGAGCCGGACGCACCGAAATCGCCTGAAGTGAAGTCACCAATTTCGGGACCGTCCTCGACCCACTCTGCCTCGATGAGCAGCGCATCATCCGGCAAAGCGGTGGTCGCAAGCGGTTCGGCGGAGGTCGCGGTGGTCACACGCTCGAGCAGGATTCGGTCGATCGGACTCGACTGCAGGTTCGGCTCCTCCACCACCAGCGACAGCCGGACGCCGTCGTCGAGGACCGCCTGCCGCCGGCTGATCAGCGCCCCGTCGGCCTCCCACCAGCGGTCGATCGTCTCGCCGCCGACAGTCAGCGAGACCGTCTCCGCCGCGAGGGTCCCGCTGCCCTCCAGCCGGAGCGTCGCCGTCACCGGCTCGGCAATCCGCAGCTTGCCGGCGGCGCCCATGAAGCCGCGGTCGTAGTAGCCGTCGATGACGCCCACCTGCCCCTGCGGGCCATGCACCGGGATCTCGGGAGCGGTTCGCTCCGGAGGGGTCGCGCTCTCCCAGCCGACCTCGACCGTGTGCGTCCCGGCGGGCACAGTCACCGTGGCCTGACGAGCATCCGCATCGAACGCCAGCCGGTCCTTCGGCGCCTGCGCGCCATCGAGCAGTATCCATCGAGGACGCTCGGGGACATCGAACGAGAGCGTAACGCTCTCATCCCCGGCCTGGACGGAATACCCCACGGTCAGCCCGCCCGGGTGGTACCTCATGCTGAACGAGCCCTCGTGTGAGGACGTCAGGGGGGCCTGTGCATCAGACATCGCGGGCACGGCAACTGCGAGGACGATCAGCATCAGTACTGGGGTCATCATCAGACACAGCTTGCGGCCGTGAGAGATGCTCACGATCG
This sequence comes from Armatimonadota bacterium, assembly GCA_051745855.1. Taxonomy (GTDB): domain Bacteria; phylum Armatimonadota; class Zipacnadia; order Zipacnadales; family UBA5352; genus UBA5352. Next base: position 1,493 of record JBNJEK010000428.1, on the reverse strand, counting down.
ACGCCTCCGGTTATGTGTGCCGTGGTCGTGTGAGAGGATCGCGGTCGCAAAGCTCACCGCCCCTGCACCACCGCCAGGCGGACAAGCTCGTCACCACGGAACTCCGCAGCGGCCGCGTACGCGGTGACCTCGGCGGAGCCCAGCGTCATCGCCACCGGTACGCCGTTGCCGTCGAGGTCGAGGGGCTCGACTGAGAACCCGACGAAGATGTCGGTCTCTCCGCGCCGAAGTCGCAGCCCCTCCCAGCCCTCCCCGGAGATGCCGCTGACTTCTTCGGCGAAACCTGCGTCCTTCTGCTGCACCTCCATCGCCACCAGGAAACGCTGGTCGGCCGAGGCCTCCGGCGGCTCAGCCGTGAAGTGCCACTGGTCGCGCAGATCAGAGAATCGGCCCGGCCACTCCTCGGGCGGCACGGAGAACTGGTCGGTCTGCGACATCTCGAGCGTCTCGGGTGTGACGAATGTCACCCGGCAGTCGGCGCGCTCGGTGTGCGCCTCGACAGTCCCCGCCTCAGCGTCGAAGTCCATCTGCTCCTCGGTGTGCAGCAGCCACTCAAAGGTGTGTTCCTCGGGTGCCTTGAGTTGATCGTAGATGAACACGAGATCGGGCTTCAGCCACAGGCAGTTGCGCACGAAGCGGTCGAGATCGACGTCCTGGTACGCCCACTTCGCTTCACCCGCCGCGAACGCGTACTCCGGGCCCCGGTCGAAGCGCAGCAGCTTCCCGTGGGCGGTGATCTCGGAGTTGGGCTGCCCGGTCCCGTCTATGAGGATGCCGTTGTGAGCCTTCGTTTGCATCGTCCATCCGGCGTGGTGCGGGTCGCCGAAGGTGAGGTAGTAGCCAGAGCGAATGAAGATCGGCTCGTTGAAGGCGGCGAGGTTGAAGCAGTTCTGCTGGTTATACGAGTGGCCGTGCGAGCCGTAGGGGCTGGATATGAACTCGAAAAAGATGTTCGCATCGGGCCGGTCGATCGATGAATGCATCATCGCGTGCCCGATGTCCTCGAACGCGGCAGCGTCAGGCAGTTCGCGCAGTGGGCGCGCGTCGGGCATGGGCTCGGCCGTCCACATCAGCAGTTCCCGCAGATCGCTGTGATCGGTGAAATCACCCTCGTATGCCTCCGCATAGGTTGCGGCGAAGGGATCATCCAGCAGCGCCGCCCGGTAACGCGCGACGATCGACGCTCCGCGGGCCGGGCCGCCCGACCACGGGCCGCCCCCGTGGCTGCAGAATTGCGAGCGCCCGTGATGCGGCGGGTGAGAGTAGATCGAGTAGTAGATGTTCCCGCGATACCACGGGTTCGTGCTCATCTCGATGCCGGTGGCAGCGTGGATGAGATCGCGAAGCTCCATCGACGACCGCGCGTCCATCACGTTGTACGATGCGCCCTCGGCCGATCCACCGTCCTCACCGCCCCACCACGGATACGTGGCCACGCTTATCTTCAGCGCCCACTCAAGCCACTCATCGGCCTCCGGGACGGCGCCCTGAAC
>JBNJEK010000427.1:0-2776 GCA_051745855.1 Armatimonadota bacterium | reverse complement strand
CCCCACGCCGGCTGTGTAATGCGGTAGCGCACCGCCTGGCTCGCGAAGCCGTCGGCCACGATCACGCTGTGCCGCTCGCTCCCCGAGTGATAGCGCGCGTTGCTCCAGTGTGGCTGACCGGGGCGCAGCTGGTACTGAATTGTCGCGATCTGCAGCGCCGCGTCGAGGGGCCGGCCGCCCAGTTCGCGGTCACTGATCATGCAGCCGACGAACGTATCCCGACCGATCCCGCCTCCCGGCGCCACCCGCGAGGTGCCCGCGAATGAGAAGCGGCCGAACTGCCCGCGCGGCCCCATCGTGTTCGCATCGTAGATCAGCCAGTTGTCGCGCACCGGCGCAGGTTCGAGCTCCTTCCACCACGAGACGGTCCGCACCGCGGTGATCCCACCCTCGTGACTGCCACTTGCGAGCGCGTTCAAAGCCGCGCGCTTGTTCTCAGCGCAGTCGAACATCCCGGCCTTGACCTCGGCTCCACCGGGGCTCGCCCCCGACCAGTTGTGCTTCCACGACACATCGGTGAAGTGCTCCACCATCCCCTCGGGCGTGTGCACCAGCGGATAGTAAGGCCGGGAGCGATGCAGTATCTCCCGGGCGTACTCGTCCCCGCTCAACTCGTAGTAACGCGCCAGCAACTGCGTGTTGAGACGGTGATAGCCGTAGACCTCGTTCTGCATTCGGGTGTACGTCCATCCGCCCATCGGCAGCAGGCCCTCGTCCATCAGGTACACAAAACGATCGCGCTCAACGGGATACCTTTCATCCTCGTAGATATGATACGCAAGCTCCATCAGCAGCAGATAGTGAACGCACATGTTCGGGTAGATGTGCGGCCGCTCGTCACTGTGCTCGTACCAGCGGAAGCCGTAGGTGCGGTACTGATACTCCACCATCTCCCGCAGCGCCTCCCGCCACGCCTCGCGCTTGGAGGGCAGCACCGCCCACGGGAGATGCTGCTCGACCAGCAGAAGCGCCTCCAGCGTCGGGACCAGCGCGAAGCGGTCGATGTTCCAGTCGCGAGAGTCGCGATAGGGCGTGACACTGCCCTCGATCTGATGATCCGCGACCGCCTGCAGGTGCGTGAAGACTCTTTGCAGCAGGCGCGGATCGTGCTGCAGGGCGCTGCGCGGGTCCAGCAGGCCCCACGCCGCCACGTGGGCGTCGGCCCCCACCGTCCGCAACTGCCATGAGTTCTCTATCTCAAGGTAGCCTTCGAAGCCCTTCGGATAGGTCGATTCGCGCTCCGCCCGCCCCTCCATCTCCGCGTTCAGGCGCTCTACGTAGGGGTTGCCGTCGCGCTCGGCGTCGGATGAGCGAAGCTCGGCCTGAGCGACAATCTCCCCTGCCCGCTCGCAGTACTCCAGCACATCGGTCAGCGTCGCGCGAGCCTCTCGCCCCAGCTCCGCTTCGATGGCAATCTCCGCGTCCTGCACCGCCCACCGCAGGGCCGCCACAAGCAGATCGCCCTTCGTCCCCGCCACCACGTCGGCGACCTCTTCGACTCGCCCGCGCGCCCGCTCAAGCATCTCTTCCGTCTCGGGCAGCAGGCGCTCGTCCTCGGCTCTCGCATCCTCAAGCTCCGCCCGGCGCTCGACATCGGCTCCGAGATGAGCGTCATCCCAGTGAACCGTCCCCGTCGCCCATGCGTTGCGCAGTTGCACCTCCGCGCGCGCCGTCCCGGGCGGCGCATCGAAATCCAGCGTCACATCGGACCAGTCATCCTCAGAGGCCGTGCCGTATGCGTAGAAGTGCAGAATCACCCGATCTCTGTCATCGAGCGCGCTGATGCGCGCCACCGGGCCCTGTCGCGGCTCCGGATCCATCCCGTCGGTCATATACCACGCCTCGAACGTCCACGCGCCCGGCGTCAGTGGCACCCGCGTCAACCACGCCCCCCGGCCCGCTTCGGAGAGGCACTCGACCGCCACGCTGCACTCCCCGCTCCGCCCGCGATCGGTCCAGTGATGCATCTCCACCGAACCCGGCGGAGCGGCGCTCGATGACACCGGGTACCCCTCGCTGCCGGTGCCCCCTCGCTCCCAGAAGTCGGGCGCATCCGGCTGCCCCGCATGAATCTCAAAGCTCGGATTCGGCAGGATGTTGCTCCCGTCTATCAAAGGCTCACGTTCCATCAGAGAGACCTCCTCCGCCCAGCGGCGGACCGCCTCGTCGTCCGAGGTCATGGCGGGCCGCGCGTGTACATCGCTCCACCAGACGACGCCCGGTTGGAAGTAGTTGAACAACGAGACCTTCGCCCGCGTCGCGTCCTCAGGCGCGACCAGCAGCAATTCGAAGCGCGTCCACTCCTCGGTGGCCTCGAATCGCCGATGCACGGCGCTGATCTCGAGATTCTCAGGGTCGTCCCGGCGCCAGATGACGCGGACCGTGGCGGCGTCCTCGGTATCGAGACCCTCCGTGCGGTACCATCCGGTCATGTGCAGATGGCCGCCCTCTCCGAGTTCGATGACCTGTCGCCACGAGCCGCGCTCCCCCTCGCCGCGGCTGCGCACCCCCGCCGCGCCCCGTCCGTCGTGGCCACCCTCGGGATCGTAAAGGGCCTCAGCGTCGGTTCCGTAGTGACCGAACCCCCAGCCTTCGGGGCTGTCGCCATCCGGCCCGGGATCGAAGGCGGGGTTGTCGAACAACTCCTGCGCCCCCGCCGGGACGGTCAGGACGATAAGGGCAGCCACCACGGCGATCGTCAGCAGGTCGAGAAGATTCACGACAGGCACCTCCGATAGATTGGCTGCGCCAACTCACAGTAGATTGGCTGCGCCAA
>JBNJEK010000426.1:0-2796 GCA_051745855.1 Armatimonadota bacterium | reverse complement strand
TGGCTCGACACCCAGTTCGTCGCCATGTCCACCTTCGAGGTCGTCGAGTGGCTCGAAGACCAGGGCTGGGAGGCCGTGCCGCTCTTCGCATTCCCGCCTGAAGTCGCGCCACAGGGTGTCCCGGTCCGCGAGGGCGCCGTCGCGCCGAACGTCTACCCGGACATGGACAAGATGGCCGTCTGCGCGGGCCTCGCCGAGATGAGTTGGACACGCATCGCGCTCACGCCGGAGTTCGGCCATCGCCAGCGGATGCAGCTTATCCTCACCGACGCGCCTCTGGAGGCGGACCCGTTGCTCGAGGCCGACCTCTGCGGCATGTGCATGCGCTGTGAGGAGATCTGCCCGCTCGGCGCGCTCGACCGCGACGACGAGGAGACCATGGTGGTCGCCGGGCGCGAGTACACCGTCGCGAACATTGACTACTCGAAGTGCCGCAAGTGCCAGAACGGCGCGCGGCCGAACCGCTACCATCCCGCGGGCCCGCCGGACCGCCTCGGCGCGGTCTGCATGCGCACGTGCATGCAGATGCTGGAGGAGAACGAGAAGCTTGAGACCGAGTTCGCCACGCCCTTCCGCATCCGCGAGCCGTGGGCGATCGACGTTGCCGGCGAACTGATGGACCCGAAGCAGGTCAAGATCGGCCCCGGCGCAGGCACCGGCTGCGGCGACCCCGAGGGCTTCAGCGAGGCCGACAGGGGGGCGCGAATGTGACTATCACAGCGCAGCAGGTGAAAGATTTCGCGAAGGACGCAGGCGCCGACCTGTGCGGCATCGCGAACGTGGAGCGCTTTGAGGGCGCTCCCGAGCAGATGGACCCGCGCTACATCTTCCCCGAGGCGCGCTCGGCGATCGTCATCGGCCGGCGCATCCCCCGCGGCGTCTACCGCGGTATCGAGGAAGGGACGCACTGGAGCAACTACACGTTCTACGGCTACAACCGCTTGAACTCGCTCTTCATGCCGAAGGCGCAGTACGAGACCGCCTGCTTCATCGAGGACCACGGCTTCGAGGCGACCCCGGTCTATCCGGGCGTGGCGGAAGCTGAGCCGCAACACACGCCGGTTCGCGAGGGTCAGCCTGGCATGAACGTCTACCCGAACATCCGCATCGCGGGCGTCGCGGCGGGCGTTGGTGAGATGGGCTGGTCGAAGGTCTTTCTGACACCCGAGTTCGGCCCGCGCCAGCGGCTGTGCATGATCCTCACGGACGCGGAGCTTGAGCCCGACCCGCTCATCGAACCGAACTCGATCTGCAACCTGTGCATGGCCTGCGTGGACGAGTGCCCCGGGCACTGCATCCCTCACATCAAGGAGAAGCAGGTTGTCGAAATCCAGATCGAGGACAACACCTACCGCTGGGGCGATGTGCACATGGGCAAGTGCACACTGACCCACCACGGGCTGAACAAGGAGGCCTCGCCCTTCCTCGCCAAGGACTGCCCCGGGCTTTATATGCCGGTGGCGGATCAGGAGTGCTCCGAGGAGGAGGCGTACAAGCTCACGTACACCGTCGGTCGCGGCACCTGGCGCAAGACCGACGAGTTCCCGAGCGGCCACGTGATCGACTACGCCTGGGAGATGCTCAACGGCGTGGGCTACTACGCGGTCTGCGGCGCGCGCGGCTGCATCCGGGCGTGCTTTATGAGCAACGGCCCGGCGGGTGAGCCTGACCGCAAGTTCAAGAATGAGTTCCGCAAGAAGCCCATGTGGACGCTGAGTCCGCGCGGCGAGGTGGGCGTGAAGGAGGAGTAAGCTCAGGCACAGCCTTTGTGAATCGGGAGGGCCTCAGCGCCCTCCCGCATAATCGATTGTAACCTCCGCGCATCCCGGAGCGGAAGTGCATTTAACTGCGACCGCTTTCACTCGCGGCCGTCTCGTTCGACATAGCGCGCATCAGTCGTGACACGAGGTGGCGACAATGATGAGTGCAGTGCGACGCTTCGGTGTGATGGCAATGGTAGCGATGCTGTGCAGCGCAACATGGGCCGGGAATCTGACGGTGAAGGCCGTCGAAGGTGGAGCGCCCATTGCGGGAGCCAACGTAGAGGTTGAGCCCTGCGGCGCTACAGGCACCACGAATGCCGACGGGAAGTGGAAGGGCGCGGTCCCGGCAGGCACGCAGCAGGTGATCGTCTGGGCGACCGTCCGGGGCGCGCTGAAGGGCGGCATAGCGGACTTCATGATGCCGGCGGGGAATCACGACGTTTCAGTGCGGATGGTGGATGCGGTGTGGATGTACGACTACTGGCCGATGGCCGTGGGGAACAACTGGCAGTACGAGTATCGCCACTCCGGCGCCGACGGCGCGTATCGAGCCACGTGGCGCGAACGCGTCGATCGGACTGAGATGTACGACGGCGACACAGCGATGGTCGTTGCCGCCAGCAAGGACGGCGTCCCCGAGTGGGAGGAACTGAGGGCCAACAACCGCAACGGCCTCGCGATGTACACCCAGGGGCATGGCTCCGACACCATCAAGTTCGACCCGCCGATCAAGCTCGGGCCGCTGATGCCCATGGGTTATGAGTGGGTGCGGCGCACAACCGCCCATCACAGCGACGGTTCCCCCGACACTCCCGTTCTCATGCGGGCGAAGTTCAGCCGCCTCCACGATGTGCGCGTGCCGCGCGGCCTCTTCCCGGACTGCGCGCAGATCGACGTGCGGTTCGAACTCGGACCGGACGGCAACGACATCACAGTGTGGATGGCAGAGGACGTCGGGGTCGTGCGCGAGATCGAGAAGAACGAAGAGCGGACGAACACGAAGCTGCTGGAGGAATACTCGATCCGAGGGGTG
>JBNJEK010000425.1:0-2807 GCA_051745855.1 Armatimonadota bacterium | reverse complement strand
ACAGCGTGTCGCGCTACTCGAAGAGCGAGTTCACGTTCCACCGTCGAAGCTCTCGCCACGCCGCCCCGTAGGCGTAGTCGGAAATGTACATGTGCTCGTGCGCCTTGCGGAAGCTGACCAGTTCGCGCGCAACCTCCTGGGCCTGGCCGAATCGCCCGCTGTCGCGAGGAATGTTATATGAGCCGTCGAAGAGCGCGGCCAGCCGTCCGCAGAGCTTCGCGTGCTCGAGCCCGGCCTCGAGGAACTCCACGCGCGCGACGTAGTCGGGGTTCGGGTCGGCCGCTGCGGCCTGCATAGCCGCCTGCAGCAGCGCCTCGGCCGGCGGGAAGCACTCCGGCGGATAGGCCTCGTGCGCCTTCAGCGTGAATCGCTGCCAGCGGTTGCCCACGTCGCGGAAGAGGTCGATGATGCGCTGGTGATGCTCGACCGCGTATTCCTCCCAGTAGCCGAAGTACTCGCGCACCTGCTCTTCGGCGGGGCCGAAGACGGAGTAGTACTCGTCGAGTATCTGGTCGAGTTCGAGTGTCGGGTCGGCGTTGAGCCGCATGTGCACGTAGAGCTTCGGGCCCTGTGTCGCCCACTGGCCGGTGAGGCTGTCGAAGTCGGTGCCGATCATGCCGTGCTGGTATGCGAACTTGAAGAACTCACTCGACTGCCGCGTGTCGAGATGGGGCATGGTGTATCCGTCATGCATGTAGTTGGGGCGGTATGACATGATGATGCCCGTCTCCGCCCAGCCGATCCACTGCTCCTTGAGCCACTCAAGCGCGCCCTCGGTCATCGGGAAGAAGTCCACCTGGTCGTCACCCCAGGGCACGAACTCGCCGTAGATGTTCGGGCCGAGATCGGTGACTTCCGCCGGCGCCGGGAAGTAGTTCTGATAAAGGAACGTGGTCACCAGCGCGTCGGGGTTGCGTTCGACGGCCATGTCGCGGATGGTCCTCCAAAAGCGCGCGTAACGATCGGTCACCCACAAAGGACTGTAAAAGGACCGCTCGTCATGGGCGAGGACGGGCGGAATGACCTCCGGCTGCGGGGCGTCCCAACTGAGGCATCGTTCACAGCGGCACCGGTCTCGCCCATCCACCTCGCCGAGGCGGATCGGTCCCTCGCCATCCCATTGCTCGATGATGTAGTTGTGCAGATCGGGCTCGGAGACGCACATTGACACGTGCTTGGTACCCTGGCCCGGGAGCGGGCCGCGCTCGCCCTGCTCGTTGAGCATGAACCAGTGCGGATTCTCGTCCCCGTGGCGCTCCCACCAGTACTTGAAGTAGTGTCCGACCGGCGGCTTGGGCTCCGAGCGCCCCATCCGATGGCGGCGCAGGTATGCCTGAAGGTCCCGCCCGTAGCGTTCGATCCCCTCCTGTGAGAAGGCGATGCGCTCGTGGTTCGGGTCATACTCCTCCCCGTAGATGGCGACCCGGCGGATATACCTCCAGCGAATCCCGCGAAAGGTCAGCGCCGGAGAGAGCGTCTCGTCGAGTTCGCCGCTGATGACGACGGTGTCGGTGCGGGGCACGTAGCGCCCGAGTTCGCCGGGCCACGCCCAGACGACGCCGAGGGAGCGCTGAAGCAACTCGTAGACACCGAAGAGCGTCCCGCTGTGAGGGTTGCTCTGACTGAGCGGATCGCTCTGGCCGTCCTCACTGCCGAGCACGAAGAGATCGCTTCCAACGACGCGCAGCAGGCTCTCCTCCAGCGCGAGCGTCTCGGGCTGGATGCCCTGCGCGCGCGCCGCGTCGGTCACGCCGACGAAGATCCGGCCTGCGGCGCCCTCCGGGGTCGCCGACTCAGTGACCACGGGCAGCGTAGCGCCGGTAGCCTCGCGCACGTGCGATACAAACTCCTCGGCGGCGTAGACCGCGGTGGGGCTCGGTTCATCAGCGGTGACGACGACCGCGACCGGTTCACCGTCCTCCACGACAGGCACCTGTGCGTTCGCGATCGGCGGCATTGAGGCGAAGACCGCAGCGTAGATGACGGCGAGCGGTTTTGACATGAGGTACCTCCCGGACGCGCTCCTCGCAGGACGCCGCAACTTTCGCGCACCACACCCGATACACCTTCATGACTTACGCTCAGAGCAGCCCACAGGGCACCGCCGTGGAACCGCTCCCAACATGCTGACCGAACGCGCCGGGCGACGAACATTGAGGGTCAATGCCACCTGGGGCTGAGCGGAAATGCCGCCGGGTCCGTCTGGCCTCCATCTGGTGAGGCCACGATTGCACCCGCCGCGACACCCGAGAACCGGCTTCAGTATGTCGCTCACTGGCCGATCGACGCGAACTCAGTTGATCTGGCAGCCCTCTGAAGGTTTGTTGCAAAGTGTGGAGAAATTACTTGCAATGGCGCAATGAGATCGCAAGTCGCGCCGGTCTCAGGAGAGGGTGGCCGGGAGGCCAGGGAGGGAGCATCAGCGGACCAACCATCGGGATGACAGGGGTGAGACGATGCACACACGAGAGCTCGGTCCGGTCAACGAATACCTGCCGAAAACCGAAGCAAAGGGAGCCATCCTGGTCGTCTCAGACTATCGACTGCTTAACCTCGGGCATGCCAGCGCGTTGTGCAGGGCGGGATACTCAGTCTACACAGCGATAACCTGCAGCGATGTGCCTCGGGTCTTTGAGCAATTCGAGGTAGGCGACATCGATATGGTGGTGTTTGCCTCTCTGGTTCACGGCTGGCATCATCAGGAGGCAGAAGAAAGACCCGCTAACATCCCTCCCAAGACTGATGTGAAGTGGCACACCAGGAACTTCGCGCAGGTGGTTGAGACCGTACAATCCCGGCAAAGCTTT
>JBNJEK010000424.1:0-2819 GCA_051745855.1 Armatimonadota bacterium | reverse complement strand
CTCCGGGCACATGATGGCCGCCGCGCAGGTCGTGACCCCATCCGGATCGTCGGCAGGTGGCCGGCAGACCGGGTGCGCGCCCTGGTCCAGTCGCAGGCCCGCGATCATCGTCTCCAGCGTCAGGTTCCCCGCCCGCTCGCGCAGGTAGCCGTCCAGCAGCGCCTCGCGGCCGAGCGTGTTGTCGCCCGCAGGGCCGTCGGAGAGTTCCTCGAGTGTCGGATCATGATAGTGATTCGCGTGGACGAGCAGGCCATCATGAATCGGCAACGCGGTCTCGCGCGTGGCGGTGGTCTCCAGCCCTGTCGCGGAGCCGGAGATCGACGCGACGTAGTAATAATGCCCCGACGCCCGCTCTGCCCACGCGATCGCCGCCCTCGCCCGCGCGTAATCGGGCGAGCGGAGGGCCTCGTGGATCATCGCGAGGTAGATCACACCCGGCCTCGCGTCCCGCGGGCGCACGTTCGTATTCCCGACAGCTATCTGCACCTCGTTCATGCCGATCAGCGACAGGCACCCCGCGGTGGTCAGCGTCACCCACGCGGGCGCGTCGTCCGGTTCGCGGCGGAACACGCGCATGTGCGGCTCCGCGAATGCGTTCATGTCCCACGTCTGCCCCACGTATGTGAAGCCGTCGGCGGTCGCCGCGCCGGTGGCGATGAATGACGTGCATCCCTCGCCCCCGCCGGAAAGCTCGCCGCGCAGCACGTCGATGTAGTCGGTGAAGCCGTTCCCGATCAAGAGCTCCTCCGGGCTTACGTCCAGCGCCTCGGCCAGCGCCATGAACTCTGCGTGGACCGTCGGCGAGTAGTCCTCCTGGGCGGCGAGGTGCTCGGCGGCCACCTCCAGGCAGTCCTCCATCGTAAGGTCATCCTGCTTCTCCCGGCCGCGCTTGAGCGCCAGGTCGCAGCGCGCGCGGATCATTTCGCGTGCCGCATCGTAGCACGCCTCCGCGTGCTGGCTCGCCATCTGCTCGGGCGTGCCCTGCAAATCGATGATATCAAGTGACATTAGCCTCACACCTCGTCGATGAAGTATATCTCCCGCGGGTTGTCGTGCATCCACCGCCTTGCGATCTGCAGGGCTCGGGCCTCGTCGAAGTCGCCGGATTTGATCCGCGCGGCAAGCACCTCGGCGAGCATCTCGCGCACCTTCGTGACCACGCCGTAGACGTTCTCGACCGCCCACCAGTAGTCCCCGCCCCAGGCGCTCACGCGGTTGATCGGCACCATGTCCAGCCACCAGTCATACGCCTGCTTCGTAAGCTGCGGAGCCAGCAGGTGGCTCCAGCAGGCGTTAATGTACACGTTCGGGCAGCTTCGGACGACGAAACCAGCGTCGGCCGGATCCGGCGTCCCCGCGTGGAACATGTCGAAGCGGGTGTTCGGGTGCGCCTGCGCTTTCTCGATCAGGTTCGTCGGTCTGATCTTCGTGATATCAGCGCCCATTCCTGCCCACACGCCGGTATGCTGCACCGCCACGAGGTCGAACTTCGCGCACAGCTCGAAGAGGAAGTCCCACAGGAACGCGTTGAGCGCCTCGATGTCACCGCGTTCCGGGTCGCCACTCACAACCTGGGGGTATGCCCACTCGGCGTCATCCCGATTGCCCGGCGCGCAGGGATACCCGTGGCCCTTGATACCGAGCATGCCCTCGGACTTCTTCGCCCGCACGCGCTCCTCGACGATCGCGAGGAACGTTTCGAGACTGCCCGGGAGCTCACCGCCGTCCTCGGCGCACGCGGCGGCGAGACTCTCCCGCGTGCCCTCACCGATGAAGCTCGGTCCAGGCAGGATCGGCTTGAAGAGGTCGGTCTGCCACATCGTGCGATTCTGATTGAGAACCAGCGTGATGTTGCAGGCCTCGCGCAGATAGCGCTCGTAGCAGCCCGCGGTGTTGTTCGCGCGCATCTGCTCGGTGAGGGCCGCGTAGTTGTCGGCGGTGATGTCATCGGCGTCGAAGAACCGCCGCAGCGACATCAGCGGCGCCTGCGCGACCGCGGTGCTGCGCACGAGGTCCCAGTGCGGCGCGAAGCTCTCCCACTTGCGATCAAGCGCCACCTCCGGGTCGTCCAGCGCATCGACGTCCTCCACGGGCATCCCCGCGAGGGTCAGGTCCACGCGCAGGTACTGGTGGAAGAGCAGGAAGATGTCCACCTCGCGCCCGATGCGCATGGCCTCCGAATGCAGGTGTTCATGCGCATCGACCGTCGGCATTTCGCACATCGCGTCGAAGAGCGCCTGCTTCTGATCCGGGTCCAGGTGCATGGTGAGACCTCCGGGAACGCCACGGGAGCCGTTGTCGTTGTGGCCCCGGCGCCTCGCCGGGGGCCGTTCCGAACAACGAACGACCTACTCCAGGAACGGAAATAACTCGCGCAGGCGCTCCTCATCGGGCGTCGCGCCGTACTCAGACAGCATCAGGGCTTCCGCCGTCCCGACCGCGTTTCCGCGCTCCTCGCCGTACCACCGCACGAGGCAGCCGCGGACGTCATCGGCGAGGTTGCCAAAGCGCGCCTCCATCCGCCCGCGAAGATCCTCAAGCCGCGCCTGCTCCCCCTCGATCGGCGCCCGGGATCGCACCAGCCACTCGTACACCTGCGACTCGTGGCAGTGGATCATCTGGAGCTTGCGCTCGAAGACATCATCCGTGTCAACAGCCACCGTCGGCACCCACGGCGTGGGGTGGGTGAAGGTGTCGTAGGTGTACATGAGCACCGGCGGGCGCTCAAGCTCCGGGGTCAGGGCCATGACGTTCGGCACCGTGCAACTGAAGACCGCATCCTGCACCAGCACCCCCACCGCGCGGTGGTCCGGATGGTA
>JBNJEK010000423.1:0-2834 GCA_051745855.1 Armatimonadota bacterium | reverse complement strand
GACCAGGGATGATCGGGCAGATCCTCGGCCGCATCCTTTTGCTTCTGCTGGTCGAATTCCTCACACAACTCGGTCATCTATGCTCCCGCCGTTCGCCCGAATTCGTCATTGTCTGTCTGCGACACCACCTCATGACTACGACGCGCACAGGGCAAGGTCCTGCAATGCTGGGCTATGCATGACGCACGGAGTGATCGACCGCCGGGCGGGTCGTTTGTCGTCAGACTTACCTTTATGCACATCTCACAGGGGAGATAATTCGGCTCGTACTCCGTCATGGGAAAGCCGCACGAAGCTCCGCGAGGAAGGAGCGGAGGCGAGGTCGGCCCACTGCGGTCGTTGGCATCGCGGTAGATCGAACAACCGCATGGGCCGACCTCGTGCGCATAAACGACATGCGCACTCGTGCGGCCCCTCCCGACGACGAGCAACCCGCGCGCGAGTTGCGCACAGGGGGCCGTTGCGCCTGGCTATCTCGCACGACCGTCGCAGTTCATGACCGCAGCCGTCGAACGATGTTGCACCCGCGCGCGTCTTCGGGTATGATAGTTGAAACTGCAACGATATTATTCACGATCGAGCGCTGGCGGAGAGATGACGCGGCATGCGCGGGATGGGGCCGGAGAGAAGCATCGGTGGTATGGGGCGCAGCTTCGGGCTGCACCGCCACTACAGTTACAGCGACGACATTCCGCCGGTGAAGATAACGCGGGCGCTGCTGGGGCGTGTCGCAAAGTACTTCACGCCGTACTGGCCGCAGTGGATCGCGATCCTGCTGTGCCTCGCCGCGATCTCAGGGATGGGCGTGATCCCGCCGTTGCTTGTGCGCGGGATCCTCGATGACGCGATCCCGGAGGCCGACACGCGTCTGCTGCACTTGCTCGTGGGCGGCATCGTCGGCCTCACGATCGTCTCGGGGCTTATCAACGTGCTGCAAAGCTGGCTGAGCAACAAAGTCGGCCAGGGGATCATGCACGACCTGCGCGACGCGCTCTACCGCCACCTGCAGGAGCAGTCGCTGGGTTTTTACACCACCGAGCGCGCCGGGGAGATCGTCTCGCGCCTCAATAACGACGTCGGCGCCGTCAACCAGGTCGCCAGTCACACGATCGTTGACATCGCGCGGAACTTCTTCACGCTCGTCGCCACGCTCATCGCCATGTTCTCGCTGAGCCCCTGGCTGGCGGTGCTGGCGATCGCGGTGGTGCCCACGTTCTATCTGCCGACGCGTATCGTCGGGCGGATCCGTCATCGCCTGTCCCGCCAGACGCAGGAGCAGTACGCCGAGCTTGTCGCGTTCATGCAGGAGCGGCTGAACATCGGCGGGATGATGCTCGCGAAGATCTTCGGACAGGTCGAACCGGATGCCGATCAGTTCTCCCAGCGCAGCGCCGACGTCGCCGACCTCAACGTGAAGCAGGCCATGGCCGGCCGGTGGCTTTTCATGGTGCTCTCGGTGTTCAGCGTGGCGGGCCCCGCGCTGATCTACCTGATCGGCGGACACCAGGCGATCCAGGGCGATCTCTCGATCGGCACACTGATCGCCTTCGTCGCCTATCTGACGAACCTTTACCGCCCGGTGGGGCAGATCGCGAACGTCTACGTCAACCTGCAGGGCGCGCTGGCCGTCTTCGAGCGCATTTTCGACTACCTCGACCGCAAGCCCGACGTCGAGGACCGCGAGGATGCGCTCGAACTCGATGAAGTGACTGGCAACATCGTCCTCGAGGACGTGACGTTCGAGTATCCGCGCCCGCCCTACCTCCAGCACCTCAAGAATGTCGATGAGGCGGCGGTGAGGGAGAGCCGAACCGCCCTCCGCGACGTCTCATTTGAGATCGGCGCGGGCGAGCGCGTGGCGCTGGTGGGGCCAAGTGGCGCGGGCAAGACCACGATCACCTACCTGCTCCCGCGCTTTTACGACCCGACGGAGGGGCGGATCCTCCTTGACGGGCACGACCTGCGCGATGTGACGCAGGAGTCGCTTCGAAGGCACTTCGGAGTGGTGACGCAGGACACGTTCCTCTTCCACACCACGGTGCGCGAGAACCTTCTTTACGCCCGCCCGGGTGCGACGGAGGAGGAGATATTCTCGGCGGCGAGGTCCGCGAACATCCACGACTTCATTGCGGGGCTGCCGGAGGGCTACGAGACGGTCGTGGGCGAGCGGGGCTTCCGCCTCTCGGGCGGCGAGAAGCAGAGGCTGGCGATCGCGCGGGCGCTGCTCAAAGACCCGGACATCCTTATCCTCGACGAGGCGACCAGCCATCTTGACGCCACCAGCGAGCACCTGATCCAGGAGGCGCTGGAGGTGCTTTTGAAGGGCCGCACAAGCGTGATCATCGCGCATCGGCTCTCAACGATACTCAACGCCGACTTGATCGTGGTGATGGATGAGGGGCGCGTGGTCGAGGTCGGCCGCCACAGGCAGTTGCTGCAGAACGAGGGACTTTACGCCGACCTCTTCGAGCGGCAGTTCGGTGACGCGATCGATCAATCGCAGGCCACGGGGGAGTAGCCGAGACCGGCCTCATTCCGGCGCGCACTCGGTGCACCTCCGGCGGCTTTGTATCAAAGGTTCAGGATTGGGGTGACAGGGGTAACGACTTTCCAGGCGAGGGCGCCTGGAGTCAAGAATCGCAAGAAGACCCCGAGTCCGGGCGCCCCGCCCGGACGTCGTTCCCGTCCCTGATATTCCCCTGCGGCGCGTAACGGCTTCCATCGTCGTATCCTTAACCGTTGATAAGCAGCCTCTCCGGCAGGTCCCTGCGCACTACGTCGCGAATACCACACCTCGCCGCGCAGATTTCCACGCATCACCGGGGAGCCTCGGC
>JBNJEK010000422.1:0-2842 GCA_051745855.1 Armatimonadota bacterium | reverse complement strand
TGACCATAGAGGGTGAGTTGGCGAAGCCAATCTACGCCGACCTCAGCCCTCGCAAACAACGACCGCTCGCTTCGCTCGGGGTTGGGTCTTCGTGCGGCCTCTCCATGACGGCGTACGAGCCGTATCATCTCTTTGTGAGATGTGTATCAAGGTAAGGCCGTACGGAGGGGCTGCTTTTCCCGACGCCGCCCACGGCGTGCGCATACCTGCGCCGGAAAAGTGGCGCCCGAGTGTCCGCTGTCGTTTAGCGGCGCGAGGGTGACAGCTTCCCTGCCAGCCTGCCGTTCTTCGTTCGGACGGCAAACGGCATGCGCCTCCGGCGCCCGGGAACGCAGCGCGAGGGCCGCCCCTCCTTGACGGCATTCGCGTTCGCCAACGCACGACTGCCGGTCTGATTCCTGGACATGCGCCGATTTCTGGAATGTCAGTGGAAGCCCGCGCCACGGACTGCGCTTTCCGCCGAATAGCATAACGGCGCGGCCTTCGCGGGCCGCGCCGTTATGCAGGTCACTGAGGACGCGCGCGTCAGTCGTTCTCGCCCTCGGTCTGCGGCCTGAGGTCCTCGGGGCCCTTCTGCAGCCGCTCGAGGATCTCAGGTGAGATCTGCTGCGGTCCGACCTGGACCGGAGGCTGCTGCATCAGCGGGACCTGTCCGAAGTAGTTGTAGCTGAACTCTCCGGACTGAATCTGTGCCTGGTAGCCCACGACCGGCTGCAGGAAGCCGCCCGCGTCGTGGTAGAAGACACCGACGCGATCGACGACGATGCCGCGGGCCATCTTGAACTCCCGCGCCAGCGTGTCCTGGATGCTCTTCTGGACATCATCGACGCCCCGAAGCTGTCTCGGGTCGAGTTCCATGGGCTTGCCGAGAGCGCGCCACTCGACGCCGCCGCCGGCGATCTTCCCGCCATCGCCTATCTGCACCACGGCCTTGGAGCCGGAGCCGACCACGCGGACGTCATCGACCTGGCGGGCGAAATGTACCACGAGCGCCTGCGCCATCGGGCGGTTGATCTGATCGGACGTGGACATGATCCGGCCGACATGCGCCACGACGGCCTGCTGCGCGTCCGGCATGAGCTGGTTCTCGCGCAGAAACTCCATCGCGATCTGCCCTGCCTCGCGGTCGGACGGAAGCTCGCCCGGGTTGTCATCGATCAGATCGGCGAGGTTGACGTTGAAAGCCAGTCGCCCGGTCTCGCGATCGAGCATCATGAAGCTGCTGTCGTCATCCGTGACCGCGATCATGTTGCCGAACTGCTGTTGCTGACCGGTGACCGTGTATTGCTCCGCGAGCCTCATCATCGTCTCCACATTGACCGGTGATTCCTGAAGACGGTAGAGGTTCATGTTACTCGCCCGCTCCAGCAGCCGCTCGTCGAACTTTGCGCGGAACTCGATATTCGACGTGCGAAGCCGCAGGTTCGGGCGCTGCAGCACGCGCGGATCGATCTGAATCTGCGGGCCGGTGTCCACCCGCGGCCGCTCAATCCGCGGCTGGTCGTCAACCTGGGCATGCACCGGCAGCGCGACCAGGATGAACGCGACGGTGATCAGCGTTGCGACAACCATCAGTCGTCTGTTGTCAGTCATCGTTCTCCTCCTTCTGTGCTCTATGCAGGTGTGGTCGAGCATGCTCGGCTACTCCTCCCACACACTGTAGAGCAGGTCGCTTGCCACCGGGTCCGCGCTGTACGAACCGAGGCGGTCGCTCTTGCACTTCTGTGGCATGATGGCGCTCGCCCAGCCGGGATACGCTACGCCGGACTCGATGTCATCAGGTCGCCATGTCGGGAACTGCCGCTCAAGCTGCACCGCGGTGAACCACGCCTGCCAGACCACGTTGTTGCCCTTGACCTGGCTGGCGAAGAACTCGGGGATCCGGTTGTCCGAGATGCTCAGCGTCCAGAATCCCATCGCCTGGTGGAGACCGCCGAAGATCCCGCCGGAGCTTGTGTTGCGCCAGTCGTTCCAGTCGAAGGTCGCCTCGGGGAAAGCCGTGATGGTGTCGCAGCTTTCGACCACAAGGAACTCCATGTCCCCGCCATTGGGCAGGTCGCCGTAGGCGGGCATGTTTCGCAGATCGACATCGCCTATTCCATCGTGGCAGGCCATCACCCACGGCCCACCGTGGCAGGCCACGTACGCGAAGTCCTGACTGTCCACGTAGGCATTGTGCGCACCATCAAAGACCCACGGTTCCATCCAGTAATACTGATCGTACTTGTAACTGTGTCCACCGATGCTCTGCCACGACTGGAAGTTCTTGATGAAGTTCCAGACGTTGCGCACGAATCGATCCTCTGCCTGAGCGACGTAGCCACCAATCTCCCGCTGTCCGGCATTCGCCTGCTCGGCTGTGAAGCCGAGGCAGAAGACGATGGCCAGCGCCGCGGCCGGCACCATGATCCGCCTGTGTCTCATTGCCACTTCCTCCTCAACACGATTCGTCGGTCAGAGATGCGGCCGTCAAAGAGTTGCCTCACGCAGCAGGTGAAACGTACTTCACCGCCTGAGTGAAGTTGGCCGCTGAGTGAGTTTTAGGCGCCGCCGGAAATTCTCCTGCACGGATTTCAGAAATCGACATTTTTCCTGGTGTCGGGGAGGACTCAGCCGCGCGATCCGCAAAAAGTATTGTATCACTGAACAAATCTGCAGTATTCGTGTGTGGAGGGTGTTTGAGGATGGGTACGTGCGTATTTCCAAGGCGGAGCGTTCTTTCGGCGCTTCTTGTGATTGCCGGGATCATGGCGCTGGTCCTCGCCGGCTGTTCAGGCGGGCATGGCCCGACGGTCCCGTCGCCGGACGGGCCCGGCGATGGCGTTCCCGATGATGGCAATGG
>JBNJEK010000421.1:0-2917 GCA_051745855.1 Armatimonadota bacterium | reverse complement strand
GCTGATAGCTCACAAGGAGGCCTTACAATGAAACTCAGTCCGGTGTTGATTGGTGTGGTCATCATGGCAAGTACTGCAGGCGCCGCGGGCGCCGCCGACCTGCCGCTGAGCAACGTGGTGCTTTACACAAGCGGCGTGGGGTTCTTCCAGCATGAGGGCATGGTCCATGACGACGAGACGGTTGAGATTTCGTTCCGTACCGAGCAGATCAACGACATCCTCAAGTCCATGGTGCTGCAGGATCACTCCGGCGGCACCATCGGCCCGGTGACGTACGCCCCACGCGACCCGCTGGAGCGTACGCTCGGGTCCTTCGCGGTGGACATCGCCGATGAGCCGTCGCTGGGCGCGCTCCTCTCGCGCCTGCGCGGCGCCGATGTCGCCATCAGCACCAACGATGGCGGCGAGGTCCAGGGCACGATCCTCGGGACCGAGTGGCAGGAGAAGACGGTCGGTGACAACGTGGTCGAGTTCGAGGTCGTGAACATCGTCAACGACTCCGGCATGCAGCAGGTGCCGATCTGGCATATCGCGGACGCGAAGCTCCTCAGCGAGGAGCTTTCGACCGACCTGCGCAGGGCCCTGGCGGCGATCGCCGCGAATCGCGACGTGAGCAAGCGCGGCGTGGAGTTGAACTTCAAGGGCAGCGGCGCGAGGCAGGTCTCCGTGGGCTACCTGCTGGAGACGCCCGTGTGGAAGACCAGCTACCGCCTCGTCGTCGATGAGGGCGAGAGCTTCCTGCAGGGCTGGGCGATCGTCGAGAACACCACTGACAGTGACTGGGAGCAGGTGCGCCTCTCGCTGGTCTCAGGGCGTCCGGTGAGCTTCACGCAGAACCTCTACCAGCCGATCTACACCGACCGCCCCGAGGTCCCCGTGCAGACGCAGGTGCAGGCGCGACCGAAGCGCTACGGCGCGGCGCTTGATGAGGCTGAGGATGCCGAAGGGGAGATGGCCGCTGAACCGAGGCGCGAGATGGCTCGCATGGCGGCCCCGGCCCCCATGGCCGAAGAGGCGGTCGGGATGGCCGCGCCGGGCCTCGGTGGCGGCATGGCCGCTGACGCGCTCTCTGACGCAGGGGTCGCGGCTGCCGCTGCCGGCGAGGAAGTCGGCGAGATGTTCCACTACGCGATCAACCAGCCGATCTCGATCAACCGCCAGGGCTCGGCGATGATTCCGATCGTCAACCAGCCGGTCGAGACCGACAAGCTCTCGATCTACTCGCCCGACAGCAACACGAAGCACCCGATGCACGGGCTGCGGCTGACCAACTCCACCGACCTCGCGCTGATGGCCGGCGCGATCACCGTCTTCGACGGCGGCGCCTACTCCGGCGACGCGCTGGTCGATGACCTCGGCCCGGGCGACGAGCGCCTCATCAGCTACGCGGTGGACACCGCGGTCGAGGTCGCTCCGGAGAGCCAGGGCGGCGACCAGGTCCGCGAGTCGATCAGGATCGTCAACGGCGCGCTGATTGCGAAGACCACGCAGACCCAGGAAGTCGAGTACGTTATCAAGAACAATGCCGAGGAAGCGCGCACGGTGCTCGTCGAACACCCGCGCCGCAGCGGCTGGGAGCTTGTCCAGCCGGAGGACCCCGCTGAGACCACGCGCAATCGCTACCGCATCGAGGTCGAGGTGGCGGCGGGCGCGAGCGAGACGCTCACGGTGGAGATGGAGCAGCCGTTGACCGAGCGCATCGCGCTGACCTCCGAGAGCGTGGACCGCGTGGCGTACTACATGCAGTGGCGCGAGATCCCCGCGGACGTGAAGGATGCGCTGCAGAAGATCATCGACATGAAGCGCCAGATCGCCGACATCGAGCGCCAGATCTCGACGAAGCAGGCGCGCCTCGAGCAGATCGGCGAGGAGCAGGAGCGCATCCGGCAGAACATGGAGCAGCTTGACCGCGACAACGACCTCTACAAGCAGTACGTGCAGAAGCTCACTGACCAGGAGGACGAGTTTGACACGACCCGCAAGGAGATCGATGCGCTCACGCAGCAGCGCAACAACCTGCAGAAGGAACTGGAGGACTACATCGCGAACCTGAACGTCGGGTAGCTGCACGCAAACCCCGGCACGGGCTTCCACAAAACCCGTGGCGCGGGCTTCCAGCCCGCGAACCGTTTGTCCAGCCGTCTGGAGGGGAGGGATTACATTCCCTCCCGCGGGGGTTCACATCCCTGCGATGGCAAACGACTGCCTCTCCCCCGGCGATAAACGACATCGCTCCCCCTCTCCCTGGCCCCGCCCAAACGGCGGGCGGGACAAGCGGGAGAGGGGGAGAACGACACAGGCCGGAGCGGGGTCCGGCCTCTCCAACGAAACAAGACGAATTACCGATGACGGAGGTCACTTATGCCAGTCTACTGGGGCGACATCCACAATCACAACTCGGCGGGCTACGCGAAAGGCAGCCTGCTGCGCTCGTACGAGATCGCGCGTGAGCACCTCGACTTCTTCGCACACGCCGGCCACTCGCAGTGGCCGGATATGCCGGAGATGCCCGAGAACGCGCATATGCACTGGGTCCACGGCTTCAAGGCCATGCGCGCGCAGTGGCCCGATGTCAAGCGCCTCGCCCGCACGTTCCACGATCCGGGTGAGTTCGTCACCTTCCTTGGGTGGGAGTTCCACTCGCTCAGTTGGGGCGACTACCACATACTCTTCCCGGATGACAGCGGCGAGCTTCGCTACTTCGCCACGCTCGACGGGCTGAAGACCTACGCCCGCAAGGCCGGCGCGATCCTCGTGCCGCACCACCCGGGCTACCCGCGCCTCTGGCGGGGCCAGATGTGGGAGCACGTTGACGAGCAGCTTTCGCCGATCGCCGAGATCATCTCCGAGCACGGTGGCGCGGAGCGCGACCGCGGCCTGCATGACTACATCCGGCACTCGATGGGCGGGCGCGCCA
>JBNJEK010000420.1:0-2934 GCA_051745855.1 Armatimonadota bacterium | reverse complement strand
GGCTGGTGAGAGTCAAGAGCGGGCTGGGGGTATGACGTATGACCGGCGAAGGCAGGAATTGGGGACCGGGAACTGGAAAGTGGGGACGATCAACGGCGGGCCACCGCACCTGCGGTTCGCAGGGCAGGCGTCCCTGATCCCCGCCCGCCACTTCTCGTCGTGACAGCATCTGAGAGGATACTGAAATGATCAAACTCGGAATTGTCTCACTCGAATCAACACACGTGGACGCTTTCTGCAGGATATTCAACTCCGATTCGTCGGAGCCCACGCATCTCGAGGGCGCGGTCGTGGCGGCGGTATGCAATCAGGACAACGATCCGGCGCGCATCGCCTCATTGCAGGAGGAGTGGGGTATCGAGGTCGTGGTGGAGAGCCCGCGCGACCTGCTCGGACTGGTCGATGCGGCGCTGGTGTGCTCGCGCGATGGCGCCCTGCACTACGAGCAGGCCGCGCCCTTCCTCGAAGAGGGCGTCCCCGTCTTCGTGGACAAGCCCTTTGCGCTGAGCCTCGACGACGCGCAGGATATGCTGGGCCTCGCGTTGGCCACTGGCGCGCCGGTGATGTCGGCGTCCGGCCTGCGCTACGCCGAGGAGTTTGAGGCGGCGCTGGGGGAGATCGGCGACGAGGAGATCGTCCACGCGAATCTCGTCGGCCCGGG
This sequence comes from Armatimonadota bacterium, assembly GCA_051745855.1. GTDB lineage: Bacteria > Armatimonadota > Zipacnadia > Zipacnadales > UBA5352 > UBA5352. The sequence continues at coordinate 2,273 of JBNJEK010000420.1, read as the reverse complement.
CGAACTCTTCTTCTACGGCATCCACCTCACGGATCTGCTGAATGCCGCGATGGGGCCGGGAGTGGAGGCGGTCTCGAATGTCGGCGAGGTGGAGTTCGACCTGATCTCGGTGACATTCGGCGACGGACGCTCGGCGTCGCTGCAGCTTCTGCGCGACCCCGCTCCGCGTCATCAGGGACAGTTTTTCGCCGCGGACAAATCCGCGCGTTTCGAGATCCACGCGGGGACCTTTTACATGCGCATGATGGAGCAGTTCCTCGCGATGATCGAGACGGGCGAAACGCCGATCGCGTACGAGGACATACTTGAGGCGATCATCGTGCTGCTGGCGGCAAAGCGGTCGCAGGCGCAGGGCGGCCGGGCGGTGCGTCTCGCCGAAGTGCGCTCTGACCGGGAGTCGCAGCAGCCGACGATCCACTGACACCGGCCCCCGGAGGGCGGAGGTCATCCTTATGCCCGAATCTTCGGGAAAACCGCAGCAATGCTACCCCGCGCGGGGGGATGCGTCCATCCTGCGCAACCCACGGTCATTTATCATCATGATCATCATTCTGCTCACTATCCTCGTACTGCTTGGACTTGCCGCACAGTACTGGGCGCGCGAATGTCAGGTGCCTGAGAGCGAGCAGCTTCGGGAGGAGTTGTCCGAGATTGAGCCGATTGACCGTCCTGAGAACGGCTCATATTCACCAACGCTGGCCGACCTCGCGCCCGACTACCTCCGCAAGGGCAACGACCCACGGGCAAGGATGCCCATGGCACGCGACGGCAACGACCGATGGCCCACTGGCGAGGCCGCCCCGTGACACGGACGGCGAGGACGAACGACAACGGCCGGGCCGGCGTCGGGCGAGGCAAACGGCACCTCGCCCTCTCCGGCCCCTCCACAACGACAACGACATCTGCGATCCCCCCGGTGAAGGTCCCCTCGCCCCTCCTCACGAAGTGCCCCGGTGCGTTGCAGTCCATGGTCCGGAGGGGATGTCGCCATGCGTTACCTCGCGCTCGCCACGCTGCTGATTGTCTGCCTCGTGCCCGTCCACGCCGCTGATATGCTGCCCGTGCCGCTTGCCACCGCCGGAGTCACAGACGCCCCGCCCACCATCGACGGCTCTCTCGACGACGCCTGCTGGGAGTCCGCCGCCGTCCTCGTCAGCTTCGTCGAACTCGATGGTTCGGCGCTCTACCACCTGGAGACCGAGGCCCGCGTCTGCTGGGATGCCGAGCGGCTTTACGTCGGCGTGCGGTGCGCTGAGCCGAATGTTAAGGCGATCAAGACGCAGATGAAACAGCGCGATGATCCCGTCTGGCGCGACGATTGCGTGGAGCTTTTCATCGACACGAATCACGATCGATCAAGCTACTACCACTTCGCGGTGAACGCCATCGGGACCGTCTGGGATGAACAGCGGCCCGGAAGCGCGGACTGGGACGCCGACGTGCAGGCCGCCGGAGCGCGCGGTGAAGACGAGTGGACCGCAGAGATCTCGATCGCGCTCGCCGATCTCGGCGGCGCGCAGCCCGGCGACCTGTGGGGCTTCAACATCGGCCGGGAACGCTATGCGGCCGGCCTGCGCGCGGACATCAGCGCATGGTCGCCGACCTACGGCAAGTTCCTCGTCCCCGAGCGCTTCGGCGAGTTGCTGCTGGCTGAGGAGCCGGGCGGCTTCGACTGGGAGTTCCTCAATCAACCGCTCTTCGGCCCCAGCGAAGTCTCCCTTGCCTCCGTCCGCGACGCAGAGCCCTCGCTGAGCGTGCAGCGCAGCGCTCCGGCCGGCATCGGCGCCGACTGGGACGCGCCGGAGCCGACAGTCTCCGCCGCCGAGGCGGCGGGCGAGATGCCTCACGCATGGACGGGCACCTTCCGCATCGTGGACGGCGCCGAGCAGGCGCTGGTCATCGAGCAGCAGGTCGGCGAGCAGACGCTCTTCCGGCAGGCGGTGCCGATCAACATCAATCCGCGACCGCGCCTGCCGCAGCTTGCGAGTGCTGCCGCGGCGCTGCAAAGCCGCGTCGATGAACTGCCGCGGATCAGCGACAGCCTCCGCCATCTGGTCGATGAGGCGAGCGCGGCCGTCGCTGACTTCGTGCAGAGCAACCTCGCGCGCGAGGAGCCGATGGACCAGCGCGAGTGGTCCGCTGCCGCAGCCTCACAGACGGCGCTGCTGACGCGCATTTCGGGGCTCTCGTGCGTGGTCTGGACGCAATCGCCGATGATGGACGTTGACCGCACCGGCCTGCCGCCGAACCTGACCCCTGACTCGACCATCCGC
>JBNJEK010000419.1:0-2939 GCA_051745855.1 Armatimonadota bacterium | reverse complement strand
TGTCTGCTCCTGCTTTAAACAGCTCGGCACTTTTGGCAGCATAGTCGTAAAAACGGGCCTGGCGGTTCCAGTACTCTGCTTCGATTATGCCCTCATCGCGTTTGCGAATGGCTGCTGCTCTTCTTTCTTCCAGCGCCTTAGCTTCTGCTTCGCGGCGCAGCCTTTCTGCTTCGGCCCGCTTCTGTGGTGGCCCGGCGATGAGGGCTACTGCGCCGCCGCCTGCTCGCGCGAGGGCACACAGATCGAGCTTTCGGTCGAGGAGCCGCCGGTGGAGATCGACCGGTTCTACTACGTGACGCGCTGGGGGCGGATGGTCTACGCGGAGGTCGCCGGCGAGCCGCTGCAGCAGGGCGACACCGTCACGCTCACCTACGGCCGCCGACGCGGCTTCGTGCCGGGTGCGTACGCCCAGCACTTCGCGGGAGAGCCGGAGTTCACCGTCGCCACCGACGTGGACGGCACGCGTTCGGCGAAGTTCTCCGGGTACACGCTCGTCTCAGGCGATCAGCCTGCGCTCGAAGTGGTCGCGGCCGCGCCAGATCACTTCGAGGTCTGTGCGCCGAGTTTCGCGGTCAGCGGTGACACGATCGAGATGGCGGTGCTCACGCGCGATGATGAGCGCAACACCTGCGAGCCGACCGAGGGCTTGCTGGAAGTCACCTCCAACGACCCGCGAGCCAGCGCCGAGTTCGTCGGCCGCGACGGCCTGCAGCGGAGGCTGCGGGTGAGCTTCGACACGCCCGGTGAGAAGATCGTGCGCGTGACCGACCTCGAAAGCGGCCTCACCGGCGTCTCCAACCCGACCGTCTGCACCGAGGAGGCGGGGGAGAACAGGATCTTCTGGGGCGACATCCACGGCCACACGTGGCTCTCCGACGGGCTGAAGATGCCGGAGGAATACTTCGAGTTCGCGCGCGAGGAGGCTGCGCTCGACTTCACCGCCACCGCCGACCACTCGCAGTACATGAGCGATGAGGACTGGGAGCACATCAAGCGCGCCACCGCGGAGTACAACCGCCCCGGCGAGATGGTGACGCTCCTGGGCTACGAGTACTCGCTGAATGCGAACATGGAGCACTACGGCGACAAGTGCATCTACTACCCCGGCGACGACGGCCCGCTGCTGCGCGCGACGGACATCGACCGCACGGAGTACGCGGAGATGGCCGACCACGCGCCCGAGTGGAAAGAGCACGGGGCGATGATGATCCTGCACCAGCACGCGCATGGCTCCGGCAGCTTCTACGATCCGGAGCTTGTGCGGCTGTGTGAGGTGTACTCGATCTGGGGCGCCTCCGAGAGCCTCGACGCCACGCGGCCGCTGATGCCCGCGCGCGATCGCGACTACGAGGGGCATCTCGGCGCCGACCTGCTGGCGAAGGGCTGGCGTCTCGGCTTCATGGCGGCCTCCGACGACCACGCGGGGCGGCCCGGCAATACCGACTGGCTGCGCGTGCGGCGGGCGTATCCGGGCGGGCTGACAGCGGTCTTCGCGCCGGAGCTTACGCGCGAGGCGGTCTGGGACGCGCTCTGGAATCGCCGCTGCTACGGCACCACGGGCGCGCGGATCGCGCTGGAGTTTGAGGTGGACGGCGCGCCGATGGGCGCGATCATCGAGGGAGGGCGCGATGAAGTCCGCATCGACGTGGCGGTCACCGGCACCGAGGCGGTCACGTTCGTGGAGGTGCTGCGCGGTCGCGATGTGATCTACGAGCACACGGGCAACGGCCCGTCCGTGCGCGTCACGCTCTTCGACGACGACATTCCCACCGGCGGCACGTACTACTACGCGCGCATCACGCAGGCCGACGGGGAGATGGCGTGGAGCAGTCCGGTGTGGATGAGATAGGCTGCCGTTGCTCAGTCGTTGTGGAGGGGCCGGAGAGCGAGAGTTCGCGTCGTTTGCGAACTCCGCGACGCCGGCCCGGTCTTTCAGTCGTTCGGGCGGGCGACAACGGCAAACGGCCGGGCCAGCGTCGTCTGCAGCAAACGACGCTGCAGCCTCTCCCCCCGGCCCCCTCTCGACCCCTTCGGGGTTGGGAAACCGCAAACGACGCGATTTCAAGCGGGAGAGGGGGAGAACGACAGATCACAGCCCACCGAGGAGACGCAGAACCACCATGCTTCCGAACTTCATCCACGCAGGAGCCGCGAAGTGTGCATCAAGCTGGCTGTGGCGGTGCCTCAAAGAGCACCCGCAGATCTACGTTCCGGACGCGCCCGATAACGTCAACTTCTTCACCGTCCACTACCAGCGCGGGATCGAGTGGTACGAGCAGACCTACTTCTCCGGCTACGAGGGAGAGCCGGCGGCGGGCGAGTTCTCGAACTCCTACATGTGCTACCGCCCTGCGCTGGAGCGCATCGCCGAGCATATCCCCGACGTGCGCCTGACCGTGACGCTCCGCAATCCCGTCGAGCGCTACTTCCTCAGTTGGGCGCATGTCCATCTGAAGAAGGGGAAATACGGGTTCGACCCGGAGGCGGGGATCGGTGTCCCGATCGAGAAGGTCCTGCATCATCACGGGCACGCGTACTTCCGGCAGTGGATCGACCCGGGCTTCTACGCGCGGCACCTCGACACCATCTACGAGCTTTTCCCGCGCGCTAATGTCCTCGTCACGCTCTACGAGGACCTCGCCGCCAGCAACGCGAACTACCTGCGCGAGTACTTCGAGTTCCTCGACGTGGACAGCGACGTGGAGATCTCGCTGGTGGACAGCCAGGTCAACCCCGACGCGGACGTCGCGGACCCGGACGACTGGATGTCGCCGGATTTCCGCGCGGAACTTCACGAGGTCTACGCGCCGGATATCGCGCGGCTTGAGGAGATGCTTGACCGCGACCTGAGCCACTGGCGGTGAGCTTCAAGACTCTCACAACCTCGGCGGACCGATCTCCCGGGTCCTCGTCTCCCTCTCGCTGAACCAGACGAGATC
>JBNJEK010000418.1:0-2947 GCA_051745855.1 Armatimonadota bacterium | reverse complement strand
AGCACCACGAAGTCGAGACCCAGGCCGTCACCGAGGTTCGTCATTCGCAGGGTATGCTGTCCGGCGCTCAGCGGCAGCGCGATCTCGTTCCCGCGCTCGTCAGTGAGCGGCAGATACTCCCAGTCATGCGGGCTGCTGCCGAAGCCACCACTCGCCGGGAAGGCCACTTCCTCAGCCGCCGGATGCGGCACCTCGCCGTCGATCTCGACCTTCCGCCGCGTGTCCTCGCTACTGGTGGCGTAGCGGAAGATCATCCGGTAGCGCGCATCCTCGGGCACCTCGAAGTTCCACTCGACCCAGTGGCCGATGTCCGCGTGCCACTTCGTGATCATCTCCCCCCAGGTGGCGTGCCGGTCGTCCATCACGCCGACCATGCCGACACCCTCCTCGGCGAAGTCCTCCGCCTGGATGACGATCATCTGCTCCTCGGGCGTCTCCTCCATCCAGTCGGGCATGGTGAAGGGCGCGAGTTCCTCCTGCCGCCGCTCCTCGAGGCTCAGCCCCACAGCGGCGAGATCGGCCAGAACGCGCGGGGCCGAGCGGTAGTAGGACGAGAAGCCCTTCCCGTAGCCCGAGCCGCCGGCACCGTAGGCCAGCCCGTTCGTCAGCGGATCGAGGAACTTCTCATCCCCCGTCCAGCGGTAGACGCGGGCGATCCCCTCGACCATGTACACCGGTGACACTCCGACGCGGTGGCGCATCTCCGGACAGCTCGTGTAACGGAAGCCGTGTGTCTCCTCCGAGTAGAAGTCATCCATCAGGAAATGCGCGCCGAGGATCATCGACTCTTTGACCTCCGGCTCCTGCGTGACGTCGTGGTAGTAGTTCATCCCGGCGAGCAGCACCGCGATCATGAAGTTCGCGTTCCCACGGTGGCGCGGTTCGCAGCGGCAGTGCCCCGGGACCATCTGCCGCGTCCAGCCGCCGACCTGGTGGGTGCGGCCCGGCTCCTTCTGATAGTCATGCAGCTCACGGGGCTCGGTGTCCTGCGTCTCCAGCACGCGGTCGATGACGATCCGCGAAGCGTTGAGGTAGTAGGGGTCGTTGGTAGTGGCCAGCGCCGACGCCAGCATGATCAGGTGCCAGCCCGGAACGCGTGCGCTGGACCAGTCGTAGGGCCGCGAGAGTTCGCGTGTCGTGAAGTAATCGACTACATTCATCCCGGTCTCAAGCGACCGGCGGTCACCGGTCAGCGCGTAATGTCCGAAATGCCCCTCGGTCCACGCATGGCTGATGCTGCCTCCTGCCCGCGGGATGCCGAGCGTGTCCGGCACGGACTCGTCGTAGTATCGGCCCACGTGCCCCATCTGGTGCACCCAGGCAAGGCCGGTCTCCCCGCCATCGGGAGACCACTGCACGGTGTCAATGTCGCGGTTGTGGGTCTCCGCCGCCTCGCCCAAAAAGAACGCGTCCAGATTGCCGGAGCGGATGTACTCGAGGAAGAACGCGTGCTGGGTATCGTACTCGATGTTCCCCCAGTTCGCGCCGCGCTCGCCGTACCAGTCGCCGTAGTTCATCAGCCCGAAGTCTCGCTGGCGCTCGCGGGCAGCGATGTAATTCTGAATGTTGTTGTCCACGGCTTCTTCGTAGGCCGCGAAGCGCTCCTCGTCACGCGGCGCTACATTGTAGAAGACCTTGCTGTCGCAGTACCACTCCGGCTCCGCGGTCAGCAGCAGCGGCTCCTGGAATATCTCACTGCGGGCCGCCGCGCCCTCACCGAAGTCCAGCAGAAGCTCATGGGTCTTCGCCATCCCCCGGGTGAGGGTGTAGCTGCCATCGCGCAGGTAGTAGAAGAGCTGGTGGCCCTCGTTCTCGAAGGGGAACTCGTCGTAAAGCCCCTCCTCGAAGTCGGGCGCGAGGTCCACGCGCACAGCGTCATCGGCGATCTCGAAGGCCTTGGGATACTGCTGCCAGAAGTCCCGCACCGAGACGGCCATCGCGCCGCCGTCCGCCACCAGGCCGCCGGTGATCCGGTCGTTGACCGGCTCGGCGCCTGCGGGCTCAAACTCGTCATGGAAGCGCTGCCAGACCCTGGCACCGACGCTCAGCGAGAGTGGCTCGCCGTCGCGCAGAGCCGCCTCCCATGCCCCGCCCTCCGCCGGCACCGCGAAGCTGATCCGCTCGATGTCAACGAACCGGGATGCTGAACTCGTATCCAGCGTCGTCTCCGAGACCTCGTCGGGAAGCGTGTTCGTGAAAGTGTGGTGGACGCGAGCGAAAGGCTGCCCGCGCCACGCCTCGACGCGCTGCTCCACCTCGAAACTCTCCGAGCCGTCCTCGGCGACGAGGTTCCCGACGCTCCTGACCACCACGCGGACCGGCCCGTTCTCCTCGATCGTCAGCTCAGCGTCGCTCAACGCGGAACTGAACGCGCCGCGCGCGCTCTCAACAAGCTCCGTCACATGGGGTCCGTTCGGCCCGACGAGTTGCCCGTGCTCGTCGATCGCAAGCTCGATCGCGCCGGTGTCGAGTATCACGCGATCGCCCTGCTCCCGCGCGATCGGTGCGTAGCGCGCGGCGGCGGTCATCGCACTGACATCCCGACCGTACTGCAGCACGTAATCGGTGCTCTCGCCGGCGGGAACGTCCGCGAGGATCGTCACCAGCACCCACTTGATCGATCCGTCCGGCCAGGTGCCCAGCGGCCTGAACTGCGCGAGCGCCTCCTCATCCCCGAGCATCAGCCGCAGATCGCTCTCACTGCCGAGCACGCCCTGCGGGAAGGGCACCCCGCTGCTCACCGGCCACGCTACCGCGTCCACGCCGTGCCGGTTGCGCACCGTCAGCGGAATCTCATGCACTCCCTCGACAGTCGGCGGCGGTTCGATGCCGTCGGCGGTGAAGGTGATGTCCGGGCCGTAGTATGTCTCGCCCTCCGGCGTGATACCCACGCCCCGTCCGTGGTAGGTCGTCTCGGGATCGAGGCCGGTCAGGTGCGCGCGGTGCA
>JBNJEK010000417.1:0-2967 GCA_051745855.1 Armatimonadota bacterium | reverse complement strand
AAGCTGCCGGCTCTCGCGTACGATGATGCAGCTTGGGCAGGCCGCCGGGACCGCCGCGGCGCTGGCGGTCGGGCGCGGGGTCGATGCGCGCGACCTCCCAGCGGAGTACCTCCGCGATGCGCTCAGAGCGCAGCACGTGCAGCTTGAGTGGCCGATGCCGAACGGGCTTCGTGAGGCACTCGCGAGCAGGCAGACCACCCTCTGAAGCGTCTGCGTTCCGCTACCCCCGCAGGCTGAACCGACCGCGCAGTTCGCGCTTGAGCACTTTGCCCGTCGCCGATCGCGGCAGTTCCCCGATGAAGCGGATCGTGCGCGGCACCTTGTACCTCGCCAGGTGCTCGCTGCAGTGCTCGATGATCTCGCTCTCATCGAGGCTCCCGCCCTCGTGAAGCTCGATGAACGCGGAGACCGTCTCACCGCGGAGGCGCGATGAGGCTCCGACCACCGCCACGTCCCGCACGGGCTCCAGCAGCCGCACCACGTCCTCGACCTCACGCGGATACACGTTCAGCCCTCCGACGATGATCATGTCGGTCTTGCGGTCCACGATGTAGATGTACCCGTCCTCGTCCACGTGTCCGAGGTCCCCGGTGTAGAGCCAGCCGTCGCGGATCGCATTCGCGGTCTTCTCCTCATCCTGCCAGTAGCCGCGCATGACGTTGGGGCCCTTCGCGCAGATCTCCCCGATCTCCCCCACCTTCACCTGCTGCCCGTCCTCATCGCGGATTTCCACCTCCACGCCCGGCAGCGGAGGGCCGACTGAGCCGATCTTGCGACTCTCGCGAGTGCGGTTGACGCTGATGACCGGCGAGGCTTCGGTGGGGCCGTAGCCCTCGAGCAGCGTGGTGGCGTAGCGCTCCTCGATGATCGGCGTGAGGTCGCGCGGAAGGGCCGCCCCGCCGGAGATGCACAGCCTGAGCGAGGAGAGGTCCGGCCCGTGCGCGCCCTTGAGCGCCGCGAGCACCGCGAACATCGACGGGACGCCGCAGAAGATCGTGACCCCGGTGCGCTCGATGGTCTCCAGCGTCGGCAGAGGCTCGAAGCGCGGGACGTGCGCGCTGGCGGCCCCCATGGTGATCGGGATGATCATCGTGACGGTGGCGCCGAAGACGTGGAAGAGCGGCAGCACCGCGAGGAAGACGTCCTCCTCGGTCATGCTCACCGCTTCGGCCGAGGCGCGGGCATTCGAAAGCAGGTTCGCGTGCGTGAGCATGGCGCCCTTCGGGCGGCCGGTGGTCCCGGAGGTGTATTGAAGGCAAGCGACCGCCTCGGCATCCGGCGGCGCGGGCAGACCGGAGGTGTCCTCCGCCACCAGCGCGCGGAAGTCGATGGCGCCGTCGGGCACGTCCTCCGCGGCGATGACGGCATGCTCGACACAGTCGCAGCGATCGGCCATCGCCAGGACCAGCGGAGCGGTCTTCTCCACGCCCACGAGGACCTTCGCCCCGGAGTCGGTGAGGACGTAGGCCACCTCCTCGGGCGCGAGGATCGGGTTCATCGGCACGGCCATGGCGCCGAGGCGCGCCGCGGCCAGGTAGGCGTACGCGAACTGCGGGCAGTTGGGTAGCAGCAGCGCCACGCGGTCGCCCTGCTCGACACCGAGGCCCGCGAGGCCCGCGGCGACGCGTTCGACGGTCACGGAGAGTTCGGCGTAGCTGACGGTGTCACCGGCGAAGAGGATCGCGGGACGTTGCGGCACCCGCGCGGCGGTCTGCTGAAGCACGACGGGGATCGAGTCCATCGGCGGCACCTCCGTGCGCATCTCCCCCCGCGGATGTGATGATGGCGCATGGTTCGCCGGAGACGAACCCGGGACCTGCCGTTGCCGCCGAAGGGGCCGGCCCGAAGGGCCAAGCGCCCTCTCCCCACGGCACTCACCCACCCAGGAACTCCCGCCCGAACTGGTGCGCGTGCTCGAAGAACGCGTCGATATTCGCGATCGGGGTCTCCGGGAGGATGCTGCTGGTCGAGGAGAGCACATGGCCCCGTCCGCGCCCGGCTACCTCGAAGGAGCGCTCGACCGCCGCTCGCACGTCCTCCGGCGTTCCGTGCGGGAAGGTGCTTGTGACCGACACGCAGCCCCAGACACTCATCGGCTCGCCCTGCCGGTCGCTCAGCGCGCACATCTCCTCCCAGCGTGGACCGTGCTCCTCCTCGAAGCCCTGCAGTCCCATGACGCCGAGGTCCAGCAGATCGGGCAGGATCGGCCGGATGTCCCCGTCACAGTGCCAGATGACGCCGATGCCCGCGTCGATCAGCGGCTCCATCGCCCACTTCAGTTCCGGGAAGTAGAGATCGCGCAGCATCGCCGGCGACATCAACGGCCCCCCTGAGCCGCAAATGTCCTGGCCGGAGTAGACGAACGGCGCAAGGCGGTGCCGCTCGGTGGCCTCAACGATAGCGTGGTTCTTGAGCCGCGCGTTCACCGCGGAGTGGTGGTAGTAACGCCGGATGTGCTCCGGGTAGAGCCCCGCACAGGCGAGGTAGTTCTCGTACCCGAAGCGCGTGTAGGCGCCCATGAAGTCGGCCATGCCGAAGCCGTCGATCACCAGCACCTCCGGCCCCATCATCTCCGAATGTGTGATGATCGTCTGCGCGTAGCCCTCGGCGGACTGCTCGATGTCGAAGTCGCGCTCGATCGCCTCGTCATCGGAAAGCTGCTCGATCCAGTCGCGGACATCCTCGGGAGAGCGGAAGCCCGCAGCCTCGTGGCGGCGCGTCTCGTGCATCATCTCGCCGATCTCGAGCATCCGCTGCTTCTCGCGCGGGAAATACCACTGCGGGACGAAGTTCGCGCCCGTGCGCCGCACGAACTCGCAGAACCCCGCCTCGGGATCGCACCAGTAGTCGCGGCCGATGACGCCGCTGATGTACGCCGAGTGGGTGATCCAGCAGCTTGTGATGCACGGGAGCGGCACGTCCTCCCGATGGAGCGTCGCCTCCGCAACCTCGCGCCCGGTCATGGGC
>JBNJEK010000416.1:0-2970 GCA_051745855.1 Armatimonadota bacterium | reverse complement strand
TTCATGATGACCCACCACAAGGCCCCGCATCGCCCGTGGGACCCTGACGAGAAGTACATGGACATGTTCACCGATGAGATCCCGGAGCCTCCGACGTTCTGGGATGACTACGAGAACCGCGCCACCGCCGCAAAGATCGCCGAGATGCGCGTGGGTCGCGATTTCATGACGCGCGACTACAAGCACGAGCCGCCGGAGGGCCTCTCCGACGACGAGTTCAAGAAGTGGTGCTACCAGCGCTACATGCAGGACTACCTGCGCTGTGTGCAGTCAGTCGATGACAACGTGGGGCGTATGCTCGATTACCTCGACGAGGAGGGCCTGGCCGAGAACACGCTCGTCATCTACACCTCCGACCAGGGCTTTTTCCTCGGCGACCACGGGTGGTATGACAAGCGCTTCATGTACGAGGAGTCGCTGCGGATGCCGTTCGTGGCGCGCTACCCGGAGGAGATCGAGGCGGGTCAGGTCAACGACGACATCTGCCTGAACGTGGACTTCGCGCCGCTGTTCCTCGACTACGCGGGCGTGGAGGTGCCGGCGCAGATGCAGGGCCGGAGCTTCCGCGACTGCCTGCGGGGCGAGACGCCCGAGGACTGGCGCGACAGCTTCTACTACCGCTACTTCGTGCACCTCGACGGCGGCCACAACGTCTTCGCGCACTACGGCGTGCGAACGGACCGCTACAAGCTGATCTACTACTACCGCAACGATCCCGGCCCGCGCGAGTGGGAGCTTTTCGACCTCGAAGAGGACCCGATGGAGATGTGCTCGGTCTACAACGACCCGGATTACGCCGATGTGGTGGCCGAACTGAAGGCCGAACTGCTTCGCCTGCGCTCCGAGGTCGGCGACCAGGAGTATCCCTTCGCTGAGTGAAGAGTGAGAAGTGAAGAGGGAAAAGGGAACGGCAACGGCCCGCGGGGGTCGTTGCCGTTTGCGTTCGTCTGCCGTTCTGGAGGGGCCGGAGAGCGCGCGTTGACGCGTTTGTCAACGCCGCGACGCCGGCCCGGTCGTCTGCCGTTGACGTTGGTGTCCGCAGAGCCCGCGTGCGACTTCCGTCCTTCCGTTCCGTCCTCAACCGATGGCTTGCGCTGTTGGCTACAGCTTCGTCACCGTAATCCCGCCGAAGCCAACTTCAAATCCTGACGGAAGTTGCACTGTCAGCGTGACGCGGGCCGAGCTGGCGCGCATGCCCGCATACTGCGCGGGCTGAGCCTGCGTCTGTGGGATGAAGACCAGGCCGACAAGGCCCGTCCCATCGCTCAGGGGTGTGAGGTTCACCTGTTGCGATCCGCCGCCCGCATCGACCGAAAGCACCGCGGGACTGCCGAAAATCGGCATTCCGGAAGTCACCAGCGCCAGGTTCGCCGGGTCCATCTTGCTCGTCTTCACACTGATCATATACGTGCCCTGCGACGGTGGCAACTCCACGTCCAGTCGCACACTCACATTGTCAGCAAGCATCGCGACCCCCGCCGCGTTCATGTCCGCAAGCGTCATCGTCGGCGGAATGACGACCCCGCTGGCCTGCAGCGCTCCGGCCCGCCACAACTGTCCGCCATCCGCATATCCCGGAGCGCCTGTCACCGGCGAGAAGTGTACACCCGCCGTCCAGTTCAACCCGGTGATTCCCTGAGGCGTCCCCGGAGGCGCGGGGCCTCCCGAGGTCGGCGCCGAGGTCTGGTCGGTGGCGACACTGACCGCTCCGGCGACCTGCTGCCCGTCCGCGGCGACCGACGCAAGCTGCTGCAGTTGCGCGTTCGGCAGGGCCTGCTGCAGTTGCGCCGATGCATTCGGATCGGCGAGGACCGACTGGAGCGCAGTCTGCCTCGTGGTTGGCTGCGCGAGCGTGTGCGCTGAGCTTAGAGGCCGCGGGATGGGGATCGGGTAGACCTGCACCTCCCCGCCTGTGGGCCCGACCTGCCCGGCCTGCGCTCCGCCCGGGCGGTACTGCGCGGAGACATCTCCGGTCCCGGTCGGGACTCGGCCCTGCGGGGCGTCGCCGAAGGTGATCGTGCCGGTCTGCGGCTGCACCTGGTACTGAGGCTGTGTGGTGGCTGTGCCGCTCGTGGAGATCGACACATCATCGATGGCGTCACCCCCCTGGTGGGACATGAAACCCACACCGCCTGCCGGGAGAGGCTGCGGATCGGTGGCGGAGAGAACCTGCTGCCCTCCCACCGAGACCGCAAGCTGCCCATCCGTCACCTGAAAGGAGATCTGATTCCACGCACCGGACTGGAACTGATGCGGCGCGCCGTCCAACTCCGCCGTGTTTCCCTGGCCGGATTCGCGAACAAGCCCGAGTTCGTCCGGAGTGAGCACCAGATGGTAGCCGCACTGGTTCGGCGGCTCTCCCGATGCCCGCACGAGGACTTCCATAATCCCATTTCCGGGGCGGTACTTGAAGGACAGCGTCAGGTCCTGAACCGTGGTGGCAATCCACGCAGCTTCAGCCTGGCTGAACACGAGAGCGTTAGTCTGGCCGACCTGCTGGATCTGAACACCCGGGCCGGTCTCCCAGCCCTGGAGGGGCTGTGACTCAAAAGTCTCGTTGAGTCCCTGGGGCGTTGCAGTGCCCGTCGAAAGAGAGAGGACTACGCATGTGACGGCGAGTGTCCATAGCGCGTCGCGCATCGGTCCCACCTCCAACTGCACCAACTCGCACGCCGGCGACGAGGCGGCCTCCACTTGCCGTTCGGGCCACGTGGAGAGTCGTGTCCGCGATACCCCGACCGGCGAATACGCCGAATCGCTCCACTGTGTCCATTATTATACACCCAATCCCGCCGGAAGACACTTCTTAGGGAAATTCGCCGCGACGGCCGCTGGCGTTACGCAGTCCTCTCGCTCGCATCGCCTGCCGTCAATGCGTGCACCCATCCTCCAGGCTCTTCTGCGCGCGGTCGATCACCTGCATCGCCGCGTAGCCCTCCTCGATCCCGCACGGGTTCTCCGCCTCGCCGA
>JBNJEK010000415.1:0-2980 GCA_051745855.1 Armatimonadota bacterium | reverse complement strand
CGAGCACGTATCCGGTGCCGCTGGAGGAAGCCGGGATGACCCTGAGCGCGCTGTCAGGCACGATCGTGATCGACGGCGCGGGGATCGACCTTGAGTCGCACATGGCGAACGTAGGGAGGCTGAAGCTCTTCGCGGACGCCTTCGGCGAGGACCCGACGTTCTGGCGCGAGATGTCGCCGCTGGCTTACGTCGCCCCGGACGCGGGCGTCCCGCCGATGCTGATCCTCGTGCAGGGCAGCGAGACGCGCCTGAGCCACTCGCAACTCTTCGCCGATGCGCTTGTCATGTGCGGGGTTCAGGCCGAACTGGCCTACCTGCCCCAACACACCCACGCGTCCATCAACCGCAGCATCGGCGAGCCGGGCGACCCGAGCACGGAGGCGGTCGTGAGCTTCCTTGAGGGCCTCGGTGCGATGATGCCCTCCGAAGACTAATCTCACAACCGATGCGCGATCTCCCGCAGCGCCGGCCACGTCCGCGCGTACGTCTCGCGAAGCTCCGCGTACCGTTCGTGCATCTCGGCCCGAGGCCCGAACTCCTCGCCCTCGGAGACCAGCGCGTCGGTCGCCTCGCGCACATCGCTCCAGACCCCGAGCGCCACACCGCCGAGGATCGCGCCCGCCTGGCAGCCCGACTCGCTGATATTCAGACGCACCACGGGCTTCCCGGTGATGTCCGCCTTGAGCTGCAGCCACGTGTCGGAGCGCGAGCCGCCGCCCGTCGCTCGCAGGCGGTTGATCGGCACTCCCGCCTCCTCAAGCGCGCGGATGTTGAGGTCAAGCTCGTAGCAGGTGCCTTCCAGCAGCGCCTTAACGAGGCGCTTGCGGCCGGTGTCGAGCGTCAGTCCGATGATCGCCCCCTTTGCGTGAGGGTCGAGCCAGGGCGTCCCCGAGCCCGCGAAGTAGGGCACCCACAGCAGCCCGCTCGGGCCCTCCGGCAGGTCGCTGAGGATCACGTCCCAGACATCGGCGCCGGTGCGCTCAGCCTCCGCGATCGCCTCCGCACCGAAGAGGTCGCGCCACCAGCGCAGCAGCGACCCGCAGGCGTAGTTGTATGCGATGGTCGCGTACTGATCGCGCACAACGTGCGGGTAGCAGCCGTAGTTGTGCACACGCATCGCCTCGGTCAGCACGGGCTCGTCGAAGGCCACCGTGATGCACTCGACGGTGCCCATCCCGTCCACGCACATCCCCGGCCTGACGACGCCCGCGCCAAGGGCGTTCATCGGCTGATCGTGTCCGCCCGCGACCACCACGCAGCCCGGCTCAAGGCCGACCTCTCGCGCGGCGTCGGCAGACAGGTCGCCGACGATCTCGCCCGGGCCGATC
The DNA here is from genome assembly GCA_051745855.1 of Armatimonadota bacterium. Taxonomy (GTDB): domain Bacteria; phylum Armatimonadota; class Zipacnadia; order Zipacnadales; family UBA5352; genus UBA5352. Next base: position 1,652 of record JBNJEK010000415.1, on the reverse strand, counting down.
GGGTCGGCGAGCATCTCCTGATCGATCCCGGCAGCCTCCAGCATCTCCGCCGACCAGCCGCGGGAGTGGACGTGGAAGGCCATCGTGCGCCCGGCGAGGGAGTGGTCGATGCGCGGGGTGAGGCCGAGCTTGAGGTGGATGGCGTCCGGCCAGAGGAGGTACTTCCATGCCTTCTCATGCACAGCGGGCATCTCATCGCGCATCCACATGAGCTTGGGCAGCGTGAAGCTGGGGCTCAGCGGCATGCCGGTGAGTTCGAACACGCGCTCCTCACCGAGGCGCTCGCGGAGGGTCTCGGTCTGCCCGGTCGCGCGCGTGTCGGGGGAGACGATGGTGTTGTGCAGGAACTGGCCATCGCGCGTTACCGGCGTGAAGGCCTCGCCCAGCGCGGAGATCGCGAGGGACCTGACGCCACCGCCCGCCTGCTCTGCGGCCTCGCGGATGACCTCGCGCGTGCCGTCCCAGACGTCATCGGGGCGAAGCTCGATCCAGCCGGGATTCGGGTAGACCTCCGCGTATTCGCGGTATGCGCTGCCGACGATCTCGCCGCCGGGGGTGAAGACGACGGCCTTCACGCCGGTGCTGCCCACGTCCAGTCCCATGAGGTGCATGGATGACCCTCCCGACCTGTCGTTTGATGTTCAGGAGAGGCCGGCCCCCGCGCCGGCCTGTGTCTTTGCTTTAGTCCTCGCTACACGGAAGCCCATTGTTCTTCACCGACACACATTCTATGCCGAAGCGGCCTGCCCATTCCGCGATGTCAGGCGGCATCATGGCTGAAACGAGAAATGCTTGCACCGGATACGGCTCACCGTCACCCTCGACCGCTTCGACCAGAGCGCGATACTTGATGACCTGATACACTCCCTTCGCCAAATCGCCCGGAGTACGTCCCTTCACCTCGACTACTGCAGCTTCTGAGGGCCATCGAAAAACCACGTCGCATACGTCACCGGATGGTAGTTGCTCCTCCACAGCGGCTTTAACGTCGCCAGGCAGTCCTAACACTTGCGGCTCTGATGCGATGTACTGTTTGAGCCGAGCATGTTCATCGCCCTCGCCACCAGTCTCTCGACGTTGCTCAACTTGCACAAACTTGTGCGCAAGACTCTCCACTTCCTCCGGACTACGCTTCACGGGACTAAGATCGTATTCCGACAGAAGATCATCCCATCTTTCGTAGGCGAATACCGCGTCACGATGAGTTTCAAAAGCCTGAACAAATTCTCCGTCCGACAGATGTTCTGTGCCGTCGGGCAGGAAGTCTTTGCCCGGAAGCCGCGTGTTCTTGTTAACGACAAGTGCGTTAATCATGGGTGCCCGTTCGCCCTTGCGACAAATCACGCCGCGAATGTAACCGAGTATGCGCCCTATGTTGACCGGGATCACGCCAATCTGTGCTCCCAACCGGCTATAGGTAATGACCTTACGCTTCTGAGCACAGTTGACTAGGATCGGCAGCGCCTCTTTCGCCTTCTGCTCAGTTCGCTCGGTAGGCATGGGGTTCGCCTCCTGGGTGTGATGGCTACTGAAAGAGAACAGATGGGCATTCCACAACTGCTGGTCCCGAAACTAAGCGATAGACCGAACGGCACAGGCCGGCGCGGGGGCCGGCCTCTCCAACGGCAACGGCTACAACCCCAGCCCCTCTT
>JBNJEK010000414.1:0-2998 GCA_051745855.1 Armatimonadota bacterium | reverse complement strand
CATGATCGCCGCGGCGGCGCAGAATCCCGCCTCCAGCGTCATCGGCGTATACCGCGCCCGCGAGTGGCCGAAGGCCCGCCAGTCCCCGTTCACGTGCAGCGTGTTCGGCATCATGAACGCGGGATAGCGCTGGAGCATATCCCAGGCCATGTTCCCGAGGCCCGCGCGCGAAGCGATCAGCGATGCCCAGGGGAATGACCAGCCCGTCCACTTCCCGGTGCCCATGTCGATCCAGTGGGTGATCGATCGCTGGATCAGAGCATTCTCCCGCTCGTCCTCGCGGGTGAGTGTGCCGAGCGGATGGACGGCCATCAGGTGCGAGTGGTGGCGGTGCGACTCCCACAGTTCGTCATCCGCGGTGACCTTCAGGCCCATGTCATCGCGCTGGTAGTCGGCGAGATTGCGGAGCGTCTTCTGCCAGCGGACGCGCTCTGCGGAGATCGCGTGGCCGGTCACGTCGAGGTGCGCGGTGGCCTCCAGGAGGCTCTCTCCGAGCCAGCGGATGAGCGCCAGGTCGCAGTTGGGGTCGGGCGCGTAGCGCTTCACGCTCCCCTCCCCCCACTCCGGCGAATAGCCGAGCGGGATGTGCAACGTCCCCTCGTCGTCCGCCTCCAGCAGGTTCATGTACGTCTCCATCGCCCCGCGCATCATCGGCAGCGCCTGCTCGCGCAGGAACTCGTCGTCGCGCGAGTAGAGCCAGTGCAGCCAGTAGTGATGCGCGAGCCAAGCGGCGTTGCCAGGCCAGTACTCGACTCCGTGGTAGCCGTGGACATGCGAGCCGTCATACGCGATCGCGCAGGTGGACCAGATGCCCTCGAAGCCGAAGAACTCCTCACACTCCTCCCGCCAGCGCGGCAGACACTGAGTGAATGTCTCGTAGAGCGGCAGCCCGGCGTCGAGGTGGTTGCTGGCGTAGACCGGCCAGTAGCTCTCCTGCACGTTCATGTCGAGGTGATAATCGCCCGACCATGGCGGCATCACGCCGTCGGCCGTCCACAGCCCCTGCAGGGTGATCGGCAGCCCGCCGGGGCGGCTGGAGCAGCCAAGCTTGTACATTTCAACATACCACAGATTCTCGAGCATCGCGTCGGCGATCGTCAGCCACGACGTCCGCCACCACTCGCGCCACCACGCTTCATGCCTCTCGCGGAGAGCCTCCACGTCCGGTTCACGGACCAGCTTGAGTGCCTCGGCCCGTGGGTTCTCCGCGTCATGATGGCTGAGGACCGCGACCGCCAGCAGCCCGCCGCGATCGGTCCTCTGCATCCGCCAGGCGACGACGTACTCGCCGCCCGAGGGGAACTTCAGCCGCAACCATTGTGAGCCCTGGTCGGCGCGGCCGGTCTCGGGCCTGTTATATCCCCACGCCTCCAGCGTCTGCTTCGCCTCATCCTCCAGATGGTCCAGCGAGCAGGTCACATTCGGCAGCCGAGCCTGCCCGGAGGTCTCGAACTCGACGAGCAGCAGGTTCTGCTCATCGGGGATGAACGCGTCCCAGACGAGGCGCCCGCCTCTGCAGTCGAGCGAACCTCGCGCCGCACCACGCAGAAGCTCCAGGCGGGCACGGAAATCGTCCGCGCCTGGAATATCAAGCTCCACCCGGGGCATCGGCAGCCGTGTCGGGTGCGGCTTCTCGTCAATCCGCCACCGCTTCACCATGTCCCACTGTGCGGCCTCCTCAGCGCCCGCCTCCACCAGCCTGCGGAGGTTCTGATAGTTGAAGATCTCCGGATCGGGGACCTGCTCGCGCAGCTCCCAGCAGTCATACTTGTCCAGCGTGATCTTCAGGGGCTCTCCGTCGCCCCAGATCATCGCGCCGATGTGGCCGTTGGCGAGAGGGACGCCCGTGAGCCACTTCTCAGGCGGGGCATCCCAGAGCATGTCATGTTGCTCGAGGAGACGTGCAAGCTGCTTGTCGGAAAGCTGCATTCGGGTCACCTCCGCTGGTCGCTGGCCGTTGCAGGTGTATTCGCCGTCGGGAGGCGTGGGCCTTCGCGGTTCGCGCGGAGGATCAACTGGATCTGCCGGCGAAGAGATGATTCGAAGCAGAGCGTAATCGGGAGGCAACTGTCATGAGCAACCGGAAGTTGAGGCTCGCCGTCGTGGGCGGCGGTATGTTCTTCGAGGACGTCATCGGCCACGCCGTCATGGACTTCGAGCGCTACGGCATCGCACCCTATCTCGGCGACATCGGCCAGGGCACCCACGCGCGCGATCTTGCCGACATCGAGGTCGAATTCGTTGCGATCGGGACTCATTCGCCCGAGCGCGGGACCGCCGGGAAGATCTGCGACTGGTACCGCGAAGGGGTGCCCGACACCGGCATCCAGCCGTTCTACGGCGACACCGTCTGGGAGGAGATCATCTGTGAGACGGAGCCGGATGTGCTTATCGTGGCCACGCCTGATGACCTGCACCACGCGCCGATCATCGGTGCGCTGGCACATGGCGTCGATGTCATCACCGAGAAGCCGCTGTGTCTGCTGCTGGAGCAGGCCGAGGAGATCATCACCGCGGCCGAGCAGGCGGAACTGATCGTGTCCTGTGACATGCACAAGCGCTACGACCCGATGAACGTGAAGCTCTTCCGGGATCTCGTGCCACGCATGGGCGACGTCAACTATGTGCGCGCCGTCCTGGAGGAGCCGCTGGAGGTCTCGACGGATATCTTCAAGTGGGCGGCGCGCTCCAATCCTTTCAGCTACGTGGGCTGCCACTGGACGGACGTGGTCTACCACTACCTCGGCGTTGAACCGGTCTCACTGCACGCCACCGGTCAGAAGAAGCTGCTCGCGAACTGGGTGGACCCGAAGACCGGCGAACCGGCGCCGATTGACACGTACGACTCGATCCAGGTGAAGGTCACATATGAGGATGGGATGGAGGCGCTCTACGTCAACGCGTGGGTGAATCCCGACGACTTCGAGGGTCCGGTCAATCAAGAGATCAAGGTCTTCGGGACGCTTGGCAGCGCGTTCATGGACCAGCAGGACCGCGG
>JBNJEK010000413.1:0-3011 GCA_051745855.1 Armatimonadota bacterium | reverse complement strand
ACGATCGCGAACTCGGTGGTCGAGGAGGGGGATGATCGCGGCTTCATCGACATCTCCGTCTGGCGGCGGGAGCAGGATAACGAGCCTTACAACGCGCGCGTGATGGAGAACCACCTGTCATTCGCGTGGTTTTACTGCACCGACCGGCCGTGGAATCCCTACTACGCGGACCCGGCGGTGCGCGCGCACCTGGAGGCGGTGCTCGAGTTCTGGGTCGGGATGCAGCACGAGGACGGCCGCTTCAGCGAATACGGCGTCGAGCGGTGGAACCTGCCCGCAACCGCGTTCGCGACGAAGTTCATGGGGCGGACGCTGGAGCTTCTCGCGGACGGCCCTCCGATCGACGAGGACCTCCACCAGCGCGTGATCGACGCCGACCGCGCCGCGATCATTGCCACGCTCACCGATGAGAACCTGCATTCCCACGGAACGCGGTTCGCCAATCAGTTCAGCAACGTCTGGGCCGGAGCGCTTGCCTACGTCGATCTCTTCGGCGACGAGGAGATCCGCGAGCACCTCGAAAGGCACCTGCTGGCCGACGAGGACCCCTTCATGAGTCCCGCCGGATACTTCTACGAGGCGAACGGGCCGGACTGGGGATACAACATGGGCACCGAGCAGTCGAACGTGCGGATGGCCTATCATTACACGAAGGACGAGCCGCTCGGGGACGCATTCGTGAAGAAGATGGACCTGTGGATCGACTGGCTGTCATACAACGCCGTGCCCGAGCCTGACAGCAACCGGTGGGTGCTCAACCACGCCATCGAGTGCCGAACCGGGCGAACCTCGGTCTTCACCGTCGGGAATCTCGCGGTCGCCGACCGGGTCCCGCTCGCGCGCGTGTGGACCACCACGCAGGAGCAGCTTCAGGAGCGCCGTGAATCGCAGCGGGCCGCGCTCGAGGAGAACTGGCCGGAGGTGCGCGAGCTTCGCGAGGGCAGCTTCAGCGCCTTCAGCCCCTACACATTCCTGCACCGCGACCACGCGATCTACCATCCCACGCAGGCCGAGCGCGAGGAGGCGATCGCGATGGTCCCGCACGTCGCCCGCGATCGCTTCATCCACCAGCGCGTGGATTCGCGCTTCCCGCTGCAGTACACCTACGTCCGGCGCCCCGGGTACTACGCCGCAATCACCACCGGCGAGCGCGTCCGGCCGTCCCAGCGCTACGGCCTCAACCTCGTGTGGACGCCCGACCGGGGCGCGGTGATGCAGTCGCAGATGAGCGGCGGCGCCGACGCGTGGGGGACCCGGCCGCTTGAGGGCGACCTGCCACACGAGGCGGGGTCGCTTGAGACCGAGTTCGTGATCGATGGTGTGAGCGTAGAGCCGGAGGCGGGCGCGACCGATCTGCCCGACGGAACGCTGGTGATGTCGTGGCCGCTGGGCGATGCCGGGCAGAAGACGGTGACCTTCGCCGATGACGCGATCGAGGTAGACGTCCGCTACGACGGCGGCTTCACCGAGCAGTTGCCACTGCTGCTTGCCGAGGAGCCGCAGATTGAGGACGGCTCGATCGTCGTCGGCGAGAGTACGCTCGTTGAGATCGACCGGACGACCACCGAGATCGCTGCCACCGACACACGGATCGGCGACAAGCGGCTCTGGGCGGTCAGCGTCGATGCGATCGATGAACTGAGCTACCGCATCATCGGCGACGAGTAGCGACCGGGACGCGACGGCCCCGGCCGGTCCGTCGTTCTTGCGAGCGCCCCGCTATCTCTCGCTCACGCGCACGTTGGTGATGGTGACGTCGCGGATGTAGTCCGGGCCCGGCACCACCGTCACCGCCTCGCCCTCCCGGTCGAAGCGGATGATGTCGCTGATGATCGAGTCGCACAGCGACCCACCGATCAGGATGGTGTGCTCGGACCTGCTGATGATATTGCGGACGATGATCCGCGAGGTGTCGCCAAGCGGCGCGACGCCGTCGCCGTAGTTACTGTCGCCGATCTTCACCGCGGCCTTGCAGCGCATCCCCTCAGGCGATGTGTCGATCAGCCCGTCGAGGATGATGTCATGCATCCGCACCCCCGAGGTGTTGAGCAGCCTGACGATGTGATGGCCGCCCGCGCAGTAGCCGCGCACGTTTCTGATGATCACGTGGCGGATGTCGTCGCGCCCGTCGCCTCGGTCGGTGGTGTCACTGATCATCGTGGAGCCGAACGCGCCCGCGGGCTTACCTGCGCGCGGAATCGCCGTCAGGGCGATCAGGTCATCGCCGGTGTAGCCGCTGATATTCTCGATGAGGATGTCGTGGCAGCCGAGGCGAAGGTCGATGCCGTCCTGGTTGAGGATGGTCTCCCTCTCGCCGTCGATGACCTTCGAGCCGCCTGACTCGAAGTCGATGTCTCGCAGCGTCCCGTGGGTGCAGCGCTCCAGCGAGATCGCCCACGCGTGGGAGTCCTTCATCGTGATCCCCGTGACGCTGAAGTCCTCCACGAAGGCCATCAGGATGCCGATGTTGCGCCAGTCTCCGGTCGGGCTCTCACCCTCGACGCCCGCATCGGTGCCGAAGGTCCGCTCGCCGAGCGTCTTATTGCCGTCCCCGGTCGCACGCGGGCGATCCGCGCCCTCCAGCAGGACGTTTCCGGTGCCGATGATGTGCACGCCGCGGATCGGCTCGATCTCCGTGACACCGGGGCCGCAGTTGGCGCTGCGGATCATGTTGTCGCGGCTGCGGTCAGTGAGCTTGAGACGGCAGTTGTCAAGCTCAAGCACACTGTCTCCGGGCACGAGGATCGCGGAGTCAAGCAGCCAGATCGCGCGATCGCCATCGGCGGCCTGATTGACGCGAGGGATGACAACCCGTCGCCCGGTGCCCGCTGCGGCCTGCAGCGCCTGGTTGATGCGTTCAACATCCGATCCCTCGAACTCATTCGGCGTGATCGACCTGTGTCCGCCCACGTTATTGCCTCCCTGAAGATGCATGTGCGTATCATCGGCGACGGCGATGAAAGAGAGCGTGATGCCCAGCAGCACCCCGACGCATACCAGCCGGCGTCGCT
>JBNJEK010000412.1:0-3028 GCA_051745855.1 Armatimonadota bacterium | reverse complement strand
ACCGCGGAGGGCTGGTTTGATGATCCGAAGAGTCACATGCGCTGGCACAAGATCCACAAGGAGCGGGGCAACACCCCGCTGCAACTGTGGGAGAAGTTGATGTCCAGACATGCGAACATCATGATCGTCCAGTGCGGCGATCAGAGTCGCACGCAGGCAATGCGCCGCGCCGCGCGAGGTGAGCACGGGAATATCGTGCAGCAGCTTCTTTTCGATTACGGCGGCGGCCGAAATATCCGCCTGCTGCGCTTCACGCCTGCGGAGAATCGCATCGATGTAATCACCTGGGACACGCAGGCCGAAAAGCTCGTCGAGGCCTCGAAGCACGTCCAGGATCGGAAGCAGTGGCAGCACGTCATCAGGTATGATCTCGGTGGCGCGAGCGGGGCGAGGGCTTGCGAGGCCCATCCGCCGCTGAAGTGGGTTGGACGGCCGATGGTGCGGTAGGTCTGGCGGGGCACGGGTCCCCGCCCTGCAGACGGCTGGCGGGGGCAAAGATCTCCGCCCTGCAAGTGACGCCGTCAGCACTTGTCGTTGTGGCCGTTCGAAGGGCAACTGTCGTCAGGACAGAACGCCAGCGACCGACCGCATGATCGAGTGCGGGACCCCGAACCGCGCATAACGAACGCATCGATGAGGAATGAACATTTTGGCTCAGCATAAGGTGGCAACGCCAATGACGCTTCGCTCGCACGCACGGAAGACAACACTGCCGCTGGCGATCGCACTCTGCCTGATGCTCACGGCAGGGCTGGCGCTGGCGGAGAATGCACTCGTGGTCAACCCCTACGAGGGCGTTGACTGGGACGCGTTCGCGCAGTACAAGGCGAACCTGCACACGCACACCACGCAAAGCGACGGAAAGCTCGACCCCTCGCAGGTCATCGATGAGTACCACCAGCGCGGCTACGACATCCTCGCAATCACCGACCACAATCGCAACACGTGGCCGTGGACGGATTTCGAGCGCGATCCGGCGGAGTTTGGCATGCTGGCCATCTCCGGCAACGAGCTTTCCCGCCATCATCACACCGGCGCGCTGTTCTGTCAGCTTGAGACCGAAGAGACTGACCACGAGGCGGCGCTGCGCGAGGTGGCGGAACTCGATGGTCTCGCGATCCTCTACCACCCGGGGCGCTACTGGCAGCCCGCGGAGGACGCGCCGAACACGGTGCCCGCGGATGATCTCGCGAAATACGTAGAGCTTCTCACCAGTCACGAGCATGTGGCGGGCATGGAGATCATCAACCAGGGGAACCGCTACCCGCACGATCGACTGCTGTGGGACGCGCTGCTGACGGAGATGATGCCCGCGCGCCCCGTCCATGGCGTCGCGGATGATGACATGCACGGCAGCAGCCAGCTTGGCCGCGACTGGACGGTCTTCCCACTCACGGAGCTGACCGAGGAGGCGGTGCGGGAGGCGCTGGTGACCGGCGCGTTCTACTCCGCCTCGGTCAGCACCCATCCCGAGGACGACCGGGCGGTTGACGGCACCCCGGTGATTGAGCGGATCACGCACGACGAGGACGCCGGGACGATCACCGTCGAGGCGATGGTGGGCGGTGAGCCGCTCGGAGACGCGGGCTACCGCTGGATCGCGGATGGCGAGGCGCTGCACGTCGGCCCGACGCTGGCGTACCGCGATGACGAGCGCATCGGCAGCTATGCGCGCCTCGAACTGCTCGGCACCGGCGGGACGGCCTTCACCAACGCTTTCGGCTTCGTCAGCGACACGGTTGTGGCAGCCGCGCCGGGGCCGGGTGAGCCTGACCCGAACGTGGCGCCCGCGCCCGAGGGGAGCTTCACGGTGGTCGTTATGCCCGACACGCAGGACTATGTCGACGGCGGATCGCCAAGCGGCGACTTCTCTGGCGAGGAGGTCTTCCATGAGATCACGCGCTGGATCGTGGACAATCGCGAGGCGCAGCGGGTCGCATTCGTCTCGCATGTCGGTGACATCGTCAACAGCGCAGGTTCACGTGACGAGTGGGAGGTTGCGCGGGTGGCGCTGGACACGCTGCATGGCGCGGTTCCTTACGGGCTCTCACCGGGCAATCACGACATGAACACCAGCACCGGCGAGAAGCCGCTCTTCGAGGAGTTCTTCGGCGGGCAGCGCTATGCGGACTTCGAGTGGTACGGAGGCACCCCCGACAACAACGCCAACAGCTACCAGCTTATCAGCGCCGAGGGCGTGGACCTGCTCTTTATGCACCTTGAGTGCAACGCGCCTGATGATGTGCTGCAGTGGGCGGGAGAGGTGCTTGACAGACACGCTGACCGGCGGGCGATCATCACCACCCACATGTGGCTCGGGCCGATCGTGCACTGGGGCGATCTGAGCTACAGCGACATCCCGAAGGGGCGGATGCAGTGGATCAAGTGTCATCGCGATGACGACCGGGGGAATACGCCGCAGCAGATGTGGGATAAGCTGGTGCGCTTCCACCCGAACGTGATGATGGTTCTGTGCGGCGATCAGCGAGGCACGCAGGCGCTGCGGATGCAGACCGTGGGCGTCCATGACAACATCGTGCATGAGCTTCTGTCGGACATCCGCGATGGCTACATCCGCCTGATGCGCTTCCATCCGGCTGACAATCGCATCGAGGTGATGACGTACAGTCCGACGCTGGAGATGTTCTGCGACGGGACAAGTAAGACGATGTCCGGTCCGCGGCAGCCGATCGGGACCGTCACCGACATCACGCAGCATCAGTTCATCCTGTCACACGACCTGACGAGGCCGGTGCCCACGCGGTAATCAACAGATGCCATCGCGTAATACGCGGCTGTCGTACCGGATATCCCGCTGATCACTCGGTGAGCGCGCCGCCGCAACTGCTCCCCTGTCCGGCGGTGCAGCCGTAGCAGTGGTCGAGGCACAGAACCCGCCTGCCCTGGAGATCCTCGAGGCCGACCGTCAGGATGTTCGCGGGCGTGTCGTCCTGAAGGCGGATGGGGAGGTCGAGCGACTGGTTGAAGTCGCAGTCATAGAGCCGCCCGTCCCAGCGCACCGACAGGG
>JBNJEK010000411.1:0-3032 GCA_051745855.1 Armatimonadota bacterium | reverse complement strand
ATCCACGACATGCGCGTGTCGGTCAAACGCCTGCGCGAGTCGATGCGCCTTTTCCGCAAGCTGCTCCCCACGAAGCGTCGACAGCGCATCTTCCCGGAGGTGGAGTTGCTCAACGACACGCTCGGCGAGGTGCGCGAGCGGGACGTGCTGGCGCTTGACGCGGAGGAGTTCGCGCATGAACTCGTGGACGATGGCGGGCTTCTGTCGGCGGCGACCGGCGCGTGGAAGCTCGAACGCGACGAGGCCTTCGCACACCTGCTGAAAGTCTGGTCGCGGATGACAGGCGAGGGATTCTTCGACGCGCTCGAGGAGGTCGCCCGGCGCACCGGCAAGCGCGGCCGCAAAGCCAACCGCCTCCCCGTTGATCGCTTCGCGTACGATGCGATCAGGCGGGGGATGGAGCGCGTTGACACGCGCCTGCATCCCGCGCTGGAGGGCGATGATCCCGCGCTTTTGCACCGGCTGCGCATCGGCATCAAGCGCCTGCGCTACGCGATGGAGCCCTTCCGCGGGTTCCTCCCCGGGCTGGCGGAGCCCTACAAGATCGTCTCCGACGCCCAGGAGTTGCTGGGGCTGACGCACGACCTCGACGTGCTGCGCGAGAGGCTCGCCCACCACCTTGACGCGGTCGCGCCCGATCGACGCGGAGCCGCCGAGGCCTCACTCGGCCTGCTCGACAGGCGGCGCGGTGAGCGCTACACACAGTCGCGGCAGGTGATCACGGTCTTCGCGGAGCCGGACTTCACGCGGTCGCTGCTCGACGCGATCGACTGAAGGCGCTACTCGCGCGTGAGTTCGCGCGTGACGCTCTGCCCGGCGTGCATTCCGCCCGGCAGATCGAAGCGGACCGTGCTCTCCCCCGCCGCCTCGTCCCACGAGCAGCCCTCGCCGGTGAGCCGCGCTGACAGCGTCACGTCCAGCGAGAGCGCCTCATTCTCCGGATTCGCCGCGGTCACCGCAAAGCCGCCATCAACCTCTCGCGCCATCAGCAGGCACGGCGCGCTCACAGACACCGTCAGCCCCTCCGCAAGTTCGAGATCGCCGGCCTCGTGGAAGGCCGCCGCGTGGACGCCGGCCGAAGTGTCCGTGACCGCCTGCACCCGCGCGGAGTTCGCCAGCAGGCGCACGGGCAGGTCGGCCGCGAGCGATTCGGCTGCCGCCGCGTCCTCCGCGGGCACCACGAGGTAGACATACGACGCGTCCTCAGGGCCCGTCTCGTGCTCGATCCCGAGGCTGAAGACCGGGAGCGAGAGGTCCTCCTTCGCGTACTGCGGGTTGATCTCCCACCAGCTTCCGGTCTGCTCCTCGGTGCTGACGCGGACGGAGATCCCCTCGCCCAGCAGGTATGCGAAGCCGTCGTGATGTACCCACTCGATCGCCTCTGAGGTGACGCTGCCGTCGAGTTCGCGCAGGCCATCGGCATCGGCGACCGTCACCGGGCCTCGGGCGTGGCACTGATTGACGGACGTAAGCACCGCGTGCGCGCTTGTGCAGGAGATGCCCGCCCCGAGGCAGACGGAGCTCTCGTCGAAGAAGAACCACGCCTTGCGCGCGGCAAGCTCACCCCGCGTGAAATCCATCACCGCCGCGCCGAACTCGCCGTCCGAGATGCCGCCGACGAACGAGCGCTCGCCCCGCTGGCCGTTCGCGATGCCCGGCTGATCGGGAGTCAGTTCGGCGGTGATGCCCGGCAGCCGGCGCCAGTCCCACACCGGGAAGATCTGCCGGTACTCGAGGCCGTCGCGCATGATGTATGTGACGCCGTCGGAGAGAAGCTGACCGCGCAGGTTCTCGCTGTTGGCAGTCTCACTCTGCACCACCAGCGGCGAGGTCATCCGCACCGACATGTACCACTCGGGGCGATGGTGGGTCATGAACTCGGAGCGCCAGAAGCTGCGGTTGCCGGCAAGCTGCAACTCCGGCGGCGCCTCGGATCCGGCCTCGAGGCGCTGCAGGAAGCGCTCGAACTCCTCGGCCCTCGGCGGGTCAAGCGCCAGCATGGCGCGGCAGGCGTAGATCAGACTGCGCGCGCCGCCCCCTCCCTTGCGGGCGACCTCGCGCCCGCATGCGCTGTAGTCGAATGTTTCGCCGCGGATCATCCACTGCTGGCCGTCGAGGAGGTAGCTTGAGAGTATCTCGATCTTCTCGTCATCGAACGCGAACGCGGTGCCGTCCGCGAGCGCCGCGAACCTCGGGCAGTCCACCGAAAAGCCCCTGCCGTAGCCGCCCGAGTAAAGCTGCTCGCCGTGCTGGTAGAAGCTGAAGTCCGGTTGAATGCCCTCGCCCGTGGTGATGACGATCTCGTCCTCGATGGCTTTGAAGGCCGCCATCACCAGCAGCGGGTCGTCCGCGAGGCAGCCACGCGCGATCGAGACCTCCGACACCCAGACGAGATTCTGCCCGGTCATGCCGAGTTTCGCTCGTTCGAGGACCCGAAGCCCCGCGCCCTTCTGCTCGTCGGACAGTTCGTCCTCGATCACGAGCATCGCGCGGTAAAGCTGGCGCGGCACGCCGATCTCGTTGTGCCACCAGTTCGGCGCGATCGGGTCGAGTTCCATCCAGAAGTCGTACGCGCGCAGAATCGCGTCGCGCACGGAGTCATCGTGGTGGAGCGCATGGCCCGGCGTGGCCCACGTCCGGGCGATGGTCGCCAGGCGCCCGGTGTGATTCGCCACATCCCACGCCGCCCGGCTGTCGCTCTCGTAGTCGATGTCAGGCCACGCGCCCTCGTCATTGAGCGTGTCCACCAGCCCGAGTATCCTCTCTTCGGGAGCGTTCAGCGGAATGAGCCGATCGATCAGCCTTTGCTTGATGGTGCCAAGGTCGCGCTTCATATCCTCGTCGATCCCCTGCCTGAACACGATCTCCAGGTCGTCGAGACACGCGGTCACCTTCGACGCCTGATAGCTGTGAATCCAGATGCGCATCGTCGCGGTCGCCTCCGGCACGAAGACGAGCCCCGAGAAGTCCTGCCACTCCCGGTCATCGCCACCGAGGCCGATGATGTGAGGGCTGCTGCTTGCGGTGTCGCC
>JBNJEK010000410.1:0-3040 GCA_051745855.1 Armatimonadota bacterium | reverse complement strand
CGTGTTCACCACTGCCTCGAAGACGGCATCCGCGCCGGCGGCAGCGCCGTCCCGCTGATCACCGGCTGCACCGTGCGGGACAACATGCGCTGGGGCGTCAGCATCCATCACGACGCGCAGCCGATGCTGGGCGCGTCGGGCAGCACCGCAAACCCGGGGATGAACACATTCATGCGGAACGCGGAGTATGACCTCGCGAATCAGACGCCGCGCGCAATCCTCGCGCAGCAGAACTGGTGGGGGCATGCGACCGAGTCGGAGATCGGCGCGCGCATCCTCGACCGCTCCGAGGACGACTCGCTGGGCCCGGTCAACTTCACGCCCTTCCTCGACAGCGCCCCGACTGCGGGTTCCGGAGCGGTCGCGGCGACCGCGCCGCTCGCGGTGATGAGCGTGGCGGCGGTGAGCGCGGGACGTGGCGCGGCCATCCACGTGGCACTCTCACGCCCCGCCGACGTCCGCGTCACACTCCGGAACATCGCCGGGCGCACGGTGCGCTCGATCGACACCCGCGCGGACACTCGCTCGACCGTCCACTGGGATGGCCGCGATCGCCGCGGGCGCCTCGTTCCCGCGGGGCGTTATGTCGTCGAGGTCGAGGCCCTCGCGGAGACCGGCGAAAGCTCGCGCGCGTTGACGACGCTGAACCTCGCGAGGTAGCCCGCAGGCCGCGGGCCACCGTCCGCACCTCGCCGCTCAGGGCGCGGATGTTCCGGTGCCGCCGATCGTGACCGCACGGACCGACTCCCCGCCGCGAAGCTCGACGGCTGCGGCAAAGCCATCGGCGGAGGCCGAGCCGAAGTCCATCTGCACCCGGGGCAGGTCGCCATCGAGCGTCGGCAGTTCATCGGCGAAGCCCGCGACGATCTCGTCCTCCCCGCGCATGATCCGCACGCCCAGCCAGCCGTCGCCCTGCAGGCGCTCGACCTGCGCGACAGGCTCGTCGCCGCGGCGTCCGACCTCGATGATTGTGAGGAAGCGCCGGGTGTCCGCTGCGTCCGCCGGTTCGGCGGTCAGATGCCACTGATCGGGCATCCCGAAGCCGCGGTCATCGCGCCACCGCAGCGCGGGAGGATCGAACTCGTGATGCTGCGAGATCGCAAGCCCCGCCGGCTCCACCAGCGTTACCCGGCAACGCGCATTCTCCCGCCCCACCACGTCCACCGTCTGCGCGGCCTCGTCGATGGTCATCTCACGCTCTGCGTGCAGCAGATACTGATGCGTGTGCGCCTCCGGGGTCTCAATCTGATCGTACACCAGGTATATGTCAGGCTTGAGCGCAAGTACGTGCCGTGTGAAGCGATCGATCTCCACCTCGTCATACGCCCACTTCGCCTCCCCCGCGGTGTACATAAACTCCGCGCCCTGCTCGAACGCGATCAGTCGCCCGTAGGCGTCAAGGCTCGAGTTCGGCTGCCCGGTGCCGTCGAAGAGGATGCCGTTGTGCGCCTTCGTGCGCATCGTCCATCCGGCGTGGTGGGCGTCGCCGTAGGAGTGATAGTACCCTGTGTCCACGAGCAGAGGCTCGTTGTACGCGGAGAGGTTGAACGTGTTCTGATCGTTGTGTGAGTGGCCGTGCGAGCCGAAGGGCCCGGACTTGAACTCAAGAAAGACATTGTCCTCAGGCCGCTCGATCGCGGTGTGCAGGTAGACGACGCCGATGTCGCGGAATGCGCGGGCGGCCGGAAGCTGCGAGAGCGGGCGTGGCTCGGGTATCTCGGGGCGCAGCCGCCGGTAGGTGTCAAGCAGGTTGGCGACGGACTCGAGCTTCACCCCGCCGGCCGTCGCATACGCCGCGGCGAAGGCGGCCGTCTCAGGGTCATCCAGCAGCACTGCCCGGTAGCGCGTCGCCAGCATCGACCGGCGATGCAACCCGCTGGACATCGGCCCACCGCCGTGATCGCCGAACTGCGAGCGGTGATGATTCGGCGGATGTGCGTAGATCGTGTAATGCACATTGTTCTTGTACCACGGGTTGTCACACAGGTCGATCCCGGTCGCGTAGTAGATCAGATCGCGCATCTGCATCGACGAGTGCAGATTCGTCCCGGCGAAGTAATTCGCCATCTCCGCGGAGCCGCCATCCGCGCCGCCGAACCACGGGTAAAGCGCCACCGTCGTCTTCACGCCCCAGCGGAACCACTCGGCTGCCTCCGGGACTTCATCCGCGATCGACAGCGCGCCGGCCATGAATTGCAGCATCGTGTGCTGCCACGCGTGGGCGTTGTGCAGGCGCTGCTCGAGGCGGTGGAAGTAAGGCGCGGTGATCGCCAGTCGTTCGTGGATCGCATCGCGGATCGTCGCAAGGTCCTCGTCGCTGAGGTAATCCCGCGTGAGTTCGTACGCCCACGCCATCCCCTCGACAAGATTCCCGTTGCCGAAGTCGCTGACCTGATGTGAGGCGTAGCCACGGGGGTCGAGGCCCGCGATCAGCAGTGCTCGCCGCCGCACCTCCTCGGCGTAGTCCTCGTTGCCCGTCAGCGCGTACATCAGCGCGAGATTCTGCATCTGTCCAGCCGTGCGCCCGGCCTCGCCCTTGAACGTAATCCGCTGGATGACGCCCTCTTCGCGTGTCAGTCCCTCGCCCTTCTGCTTGACTTCCTCCAGCGGCAGGTCCTTGCCCAACTCCGAGTTCAGGCGACTGCGCCAGCGATCGATCGTCTCCGCTCCCTCGCCGGCAGCCCACTCCCGCAAATCCTCAAGCTCCTCGGGGCGCATCCACACTCGCGGATGGCCCTCGGGAATCCGGGCGAAGCTCTCCTCCCACGGCGGCAGCGGCCACTCCGCAAGCTCCGCGGGGATCTCGAAACTCTCAGGCGCCGACCACGCGTCCTCTTCCCAGAGGCCCGACCGCCAGCGCCAGTGAAGCTCGCCATCGGGCAGCGGCTGGAGCGGTCGCAGGTAGCTCGCCTCGGCCTCGCCCTCGTACACGATCTCCGCGAAATCAGCATCGCGGGCGACCTGCACGCTGCAGACCACGTCATCCCCCTGCTCACGCCAGCGGAAGGTCGGCGGGTTGACATCGATGGGGCTGCAGGCG
>JBNJEK010000409.1:0-3052 GCA_051745855.1 Armatimonadota bacterium | reverse complement strand
TGGAAAGCCTGTCCTCCGAACGGCAGATGACTGGCAGGTGAAAGCCCGGCGGTTGTCCGTCCACCGCCGACCTTTGCGCCCGCCGGGATTCGGTGTAGACTTCACGCAGAAGACAGGGCCGCAGCCGCTTCTACCCCGACAAATCAAAAGCCGCGAAGGAGATCACCCATGCCTGTTGTCACTATCGACGGAGGGCCGCTCGAGGTCGAGAAGAAGCGCCAGCTTTGCAGCGACATCACGGAGGCGCTTTCGGACGCCTACGGCCTGCCCAGGAGCGCGTATGTGGTGCTCATCCGCGAGAACGCCCGCGAGAACATCGGCGTCGCGGGCGAGCTTCTCTGCGACCGCGAGTAGGCGAGTCGTTGCCATGAACGAGCGGCGGACGGCACGATTCAGAAGTCGTCCGCCGTTCCCTTTTCCCCTGTCACTCTTCCCTTTTCCCTCTTCCCGCGTCCCTTTTCCCTCTTCCGTTACTTCACGAAGAAGATATGCCCGAAGAGTTCCGGCTGGTGGAACTTCCCGCGTATCAGAGGGCTCCAGCAACTGAACTGATCCTCGGGGCGGGGCGGGGTCTGCATGCTCCGGGCGAAATTCGCGCCCCACGGCCGGCCGACCGGCTCGACCGCCCCGTCCTCCATGCGCTCCCGCGGAATGCGCACCTCCACGATCCAGCGATCGTCCTCGATGCTCGTGGCCACCTCCGCGCCGCTCTCCCACTCCTCGTCCTTCGGCTCATCACCGCCTGGGAAGCGCCAGTCGAGCGTCCGCCCCGCGACGTCGATCCACCACCAGTAGTAACTGTCCGCATCATGCTGCGGGTCGAGGAATATCTCCACCGAGTCGGTCTCACCCTCGCCGGTGGGAAGCTCCGCGGCGTTCGGGTCGTGGCAGGTGAAGCCGAAGTAGAGGGCATCCGGCGCGCGCAGCAGTCGCAGGTCGGTCGGATGCTCCGTGGGCTCGCCGGTCTGATTGTTTACGAAGCGCACGCGGGCCGACCGCTCCCAGCCCTCCTCATCGAGCTTCCCGTCCACCGTGATCTCGCCCACCAGCGCCCGGATGCTCACCTGGCCGGCCCCGCTTTCGGCCACGCTCTTGATGTCGCGCACGTAAAGCTCCAGGCCGCGCTCGATCGCGCCAACGAACCAGCGCGAGAAGATCTCCGCTGCGTCGGCATGGCGCGTCCCCTCGGTAGCCGCGAGCAGCGCATCTGCCTGGTCGCGGTAGCTCGCGACGGCCTCCTCGGTGAAGTGGCTCTCCCACACCTCGACCGGGCCGGGTTCGTCGCGCGCTACCTGCATCGACCGCGCCTCGATGTCGCGCAGGATCGCCAGCGCGATATCCGCGCCCGGTCCGTAGAAGCTCCGCGCGTAGTCCTCAAGCAGCGCATCGGCGTCGAGGTTCGGGTTGTAGAGGAGCTTGAGGAACGTGTATTGATTGAGGTGTTCGAGCATCAGCGAATCCGCGTCCATCTCGATGTGCATGAGGTTCGCGTGGTCCGAGAGATCGCGGAAAAGCCGCTCGGCGTGGTTCATCAGCAGCATCGGCACGCCCACTCGGCGCTGGGCGCGGTGGCGGTAGAGATGGTGCAGCCAGATCAGCATCTTCCGATCGTTGACCCCGCTCCACTCTCCGACCATGCGCATCAGTTGCCGGTAGTTCTCCTCGGCGACCTGATTGTGCGTGCGCTGGTAGCCGGCCGGACACATCCCCACGATCACGTTCTCCGGGAGTGTCTGCAGGTGCGGCGGGCGCTCCGAGTACGAGGAGTACGCCAGGCAGGTGATGAGCCTGTCGGGGTGCGCCTCCTCCAGCCAGTTCGCCGTCTTCTCCACGAACTGCCAGACAAGCTCGGTGTTGCGCCCGGCCGGCCCGCGCTCCTCATGCACGTAGGGCGCGCAGTCGTCGCAGGTGCAGGCGATGAACGAGTCGTGCGGCAGCAATGAGATCGTGCGCCCGTAGATCGCGGCCTCGGGCCAGCCGTTGTTGTGCGTGCTGAGGCGGACTCGGTGGTCCGACAGGCCGATCTCCGCGCCGGGCACGCCCGCGTAGTACGCGTCGATGTCATTCTTCGTAAGCTCCAGCACGCCCGGTTCGGTGTAACACAGGTGGCCGGTGCGGCCCGGCTGCGGCGGCAGGTCGCGCTTGCCGTTCTCGCGCAGCGCGAAGTACTCCGGGTGCTCGTCCCCGAAGCGGCCCTCAAGGTCCATCCGCGGCGGGCGGTGGTTGAAGGCGAACCACTCGGAGCTTCCCCGCATCCGCAGCAGCCACAGCCGCAGCGCGCGGCCGTCGTAGCCAAGCTCCTCGTATTCCTCGCGCTGGACCATGTTCGTCAGGCGGTCGGAGTCGAGCATGTACCACTGCCATGTGTCGCGCCCGACTTTGCGCAGCGCGTAGACCGGTTCCTCGCGAAGCTCGACCGCGTTGAAGACAAGGTTCGCGGTGTCGGGGATGACCTGCCCGTGCTCGCCGGGCATAAGCCACCGGCAGCCGAGTTCCTCGAGGAAGCGGTAGGCGCCGTAGAGCGTGCCGCGCTCGAAGTCCCAGCGGGCCGGGCCAAGCTCGTTCTGCATCTCGTAGCGGCTCGCCTCGCG
The DNA here is from genome assembly GCA_051745855.1 of Armatimonadota bacterium. Taxonomy (GTDB): domain Bacteria; phylum Armatimonadota; class Zipacnadia; order Zipacnadales; family UBA5352; genus UBA5352. Next base: position 461 of record JBNJEK010000409.1, on the reverse strand, counting down.
CGGGAAGGGCGTCTTCGCGTCGAAAAGGACGGCGCTTTTGTCTGAGTGATCGTCCGGGCCAAGGATGAAGATGCGGTCCCCACGTATGCGGATGACGTAGCCGTCGCGGGCGATGGCATCCACGTCGATCGCCGCCTCGCGCGCGGCGGGGCAGTCGCCGAGAATGATCGCGGCGCCTTCCGCGGGCGCCTCGCTGACGATCGCGAAATTCGCGCCGGTCATCGCGTCGAGGTGGGCCTTAAGCTCCTCGCCCGCGAATACGACCGGGTTCGGCGCCGCCTCCGGCACGACGATGACGGCCCGCGCGACGCCGCCGGTCGCGAGCGTGATGTCGCGATCAAGTGGCGTGTGCTCGAAGTTTCCGATTTCCTGCGCACCGGCGCAGGTCGCCAGAAAAGCGATGGTCAGAAGGGCGATGGTGATACGCATGATTGCCTCCGGACTACCGTCGCTGTTGTTGG
>JBNJEK010000408.1:0-3071 GCA_051745855.1 Armatimonadota bacterium | reverse complement strand
ACCTCGATCTCCCACTCCGCCGCGTTGCGCTCCGGCGCCTCGGGCACCACGTAGTACTCACCGTGCGTGCCGCCGGCCTCCGACTGCTCGAACGCCCCCTCGCGCTCGGCCTCGTCGAAAGTAAGCTCGATCATCACCATCGGCTCACCGGGCGGCGTCGCGACCTGCGCTGTGGCGATGGCGCTCTCATTGCCGCGCCGGTCCACCGCCGTCACCGCGTAGTGGTACGTCGTCCCGGCCTTCAGCCCCCAGTCATACATCTCCGGCTCGGTGGGGGAGCCGACCAGCAGTTCCTGGGCGACCTCCTCGATCGGCTCCTCCGAGGCGTACACCTGGTAGTATGACAGCGTCGGGTCATCCGGCGCTTCCCAGGTCAGGTGGTTCACGCGCTCACGCACGTTTTCCGCGCTCAAACCGGTGACCGCCGACGGCGGCGTGGTCTTCTCAGGCCGCGGCCCCTGCGGTTCGAAGCCCGCGTCTGTCGCGAGGCAGATCAGGTCAAGCTGCGCCGCCGGGTCGGGGGTGGCGAAGGTAAACTCCACCTGGCCCGCGGGCAGGCTGATCGCGTCGTCGCCGGCGCGCAGCCACGTCCAGTCGCTCTCCCCGATCGCGACCTCGCGCGCCTCACCTGCAGCGCTGATCGTCCACGTCGTCCGCTCAACCTCGCTGCTGCGCACCCGCGCCCACAGATGGTAGTCACCGGCCGCGGGCACATCCACCGCAATCGACGCGGCGCCCTCATCGGCGTCCGGGTGGCGGTAGATGAAGTACCAGTCCGACGCCTCCCACCGATCGACGCCCATCGCCAGGCCCGGCCGGTCGGTGGTGTAAAGGTCCTTGATCGCCGCCTCAGGCTCCGCGTACACCACCAGCGGCTCGTCGATCTCCGCCGGCACGTCCACGCCCGCCCGCGCCACCTCCGCCGAGTAGCCGCTCTCGAGGCCCGAGTGCTCGATGCTGGTGAGCACGTAGTAGTACGCCTCTCCCGCCTCGACCGTCTCATCCCGCCATGTGGTCGCCTCGACTGGCTCAGGCGTCAGAAGCTCGTACCCGTCGCCGCTCTGCTCCGAGCGGTAAACGAGGTAGCCGCGGGTCTCGCGTGAATACGCGGGCGGCTCCCACGTCAGCGCAACCGCACCGCCATCGGCCTGCCAGGTCACATCCTGCGGCGCGCGCGGCCTCGCCATCACGGCCACGTAGTTCTTGAAGCGCCCGGTCATGCTCGAACCGTAGTGAATCTTCGTCTGATCCGGCGACTGCATCGAGAAGTCGCCGCCGGAGTAGTAGCCGTTGAAAAGGTGCTTGGTGTCCACGATCGGCTGTGATGTCAGATCGCTGAAGACCTGGAACTCGTGATTCGCGTGCATCGGCCGCATGTAGCTGCCGAAGCTCCATCCGCGCACCCAGCCGATGAAGAAGCGCGGGTGCTTCATCCAGTGCAGGTGGTAGTTGCCGCCGTTGGGCGAGAGCCGCATCTGCATCGGATCGCCGCCGCGCGTCGGGAAGATCGTCGGCCCGCCGTCCTTGGCCGTGTACTCCCCGTCCGGCGACTCGCTCTCATGGCCGTGTGTCATGATTGGGTAGTAGCGGTAGATCTCGAACAACTCGTCGATGTCGTCGCTCGTGTGCAACCGGTAGTCGTCCCAGATGCCGCCGCTCGGGAGATTCACGCGGTCGCTGATGAAGGCCCGCAGATAGGCCTCATGACCGTTGATCGGCGCGATGACCTTCTCAATCTCACCCGTCTCGCGATCGATCAGCAGCCCCACGCGAACGCGGAAGATATGACCCCACTCCGCCGTCTCCGCCACCGTGTGGCGGCTCAGATTCAGGATCGTGTCCGCCTCATGCGGATCCTTCATGTTGCCGTCCTCGTCCGGCGCCTCGGGGCGGCCGTCATGCAGGCCCCACTGCGGGATCGGGTCATTCGGGTCCGGCTCGTACGTCACCCACAGGCCGCCGTTGGGCGTATCGAGGAAGATGTACCGGTTGTCGCGAGTCAGGCCGTAAACTCGCTCGCGCGGGTAGGGCTCCCACTCCGCGACGACCCGGCTCTCGCCCGTGCGCAGATTCGCCTCCGTCAACTCGCCCGATCGGTGGATGAAGCCCACGTCAGGGTTCTCGCGATCGAGGCTCGGCCGCCGCGCCTCCGGGTAGCGGATCAGGCGGGAGTAGTCCTCGTTGATGAACCACCCGCCCTCCCTTCCCTCGGGCCCAACGCGCGTCCCCGACAGGTAGAGCAGCGAGCCATCGGCGTTCCACGCCGGCCACACCGACGCCGTCCCGCCGTGCTCGACCGTGTGCGAATCGTCCATCATCCACACGTACGTCCCGAACTCGCGGTCCTGGAAGATCGTGCGGCGCGTGAGAAGTTCGTCTCCGCGCGCGTAAAGGTCCCACGGCTTATGTCCCTGGCGCTCCATCACCGCATCGAGGCCCTGGTACTGGTCGGGGTCGGGTTCGTAGGTGGCGACCGGTGGAAGACCTGTCCCGTCCGCTCCTCTGAGCACTTTCCTCAGCATGGCTTTGTCGTAGTAGACCTCCCCGGAGATCATGTTCGGCGCCGAGAGCCCCACGCGGATTTCCGGGGCTTCATGCGGCACGCCGAAGTAGTAGCGCAGCCGCTCCCACTCCTCAGGTACATCAAAGCTCTGCGACAGCCGCATCACCCGGCGGCCGTCCGAATACGCACTCGCGCGCAGATTCACCGTCGGCAGCGTCCCGTGCACCATCAGGGAAAACTCGTAGTGCGCTCCCGGCTCAAGCTCGTAGCCCTGCGACCAGATCTGCGGCCACCAAAGTGCGCTGATCAGCTTCGTCTTGCGCACCGCGCGCCCGCCGTCCACCCCGGCCCCCTCGATCGTCTCCACGGTGCCCTGCGGGGCGTTGTCCACCTCGTCGCTGGTCATGCCCGCCGACCATCCCGGCGGCAGATGCTCGTCCACCTCGCCCTCCTCAAAGTCGCCGTTAAAGAGTATGTCCATCGTCTCAAAGTAAAGCGCCCCGTCCGCCTCGCGGATGTGGAAGCTGCTGGTCGGATTCGGCGGCCACGCCAGCGGGCCGTCGCGGCC
>JBNJEK010000407.1:0-3072 GCA_051745855.1 Armatimonadota bacterium | reverse complement strand
CGCACACCCTCCGCCTCGAGGATCGCCGCGCGCTTGTTCCGCTCGGCCTTCATCTGCCTGCTCATCGCCTCGGTGATATCCCGCGGCGGGTCGATGCGCTGCAACTCCACGCGGGTGACGCGCACGCCCCACTTGTCCGTCGCATCGTCGAGGATCGTGCGAAGCTGGGCGTTGATCGTCTCACGTGAGGTGAGCGTCTCATCAAGCTCGAGGTCTCCGATGACGTTACGCAGATTCGTCTGCGCGAGCTTCATCGCCGCAAGGCGAAAATCGGTGACATTGTACACTCGCCGGAAAGGATCGGTCACCTCGAAGTAGATGACCGCGTCCACAGTCACGACAACGTTGTCCTCGGTGATGACTTCCTGCGGATTGACATCGAGCACGGTCTCACGCATGTCAACTCGATCCAGTGTCTGAACAAAGGGAAAGATGAACGTCAGGCCCGGATCGGCCACATACGCATAACGACCAAGCGTGGCAACGACACCGCGCTCGTACTGCCGCACGATAAAGATCGCCTGACTGAGCAGAACGACTACGAGCAGGCCAACTAAGATCCACACCGCGATCATCACAAGCCCTCCTGAGGTTGCGATTGTACTGCATGCGCCGAACCCTGATTGCTCCGCGACGGATTTCCTTTACCTCCAAGGCCCCCGTCAGTTCTGCGCGCCCTCTCCGTAGGACGTACGAGGCTCCCAGGCCGTCACAACGACGGTTGCGCCTTCGACCCCGAGGACGCACACGCGCTCCCCGGCCTCGATCTGCTCGTCGGCCCGCGCGCGCCACTGCTCCGAACCGATCCGCACGCGCCCGGTGTTGCCGACAGGATCGATCGTCTCCAGCACGATGCCCTCCTGCCCCACCAGCGCGTCCACGTTGGACGGGGTGAGTTTCTGCTGCTGGAAGCGCCGGGCGAGCGGTCGCCCGAGGTAGAGCAGAATCGCCGTTGACGCCGCAAACGCGGCCCACGGGGCCCAGGCGACATCCGGCAGCAACGCCGCCACTGCGCCACCAACGAAGCAGCCGCCCGCCACCCAGAGCATGAACATTGTCCCTGAGAGCAGATCGATGATCAGTGCGATGATGCCGGCGATAATCCAGATGCCGTAAGTCTCCATCTGTCTGCCTCCAGATTGAGATACTCGTTAGATCGTCCGCAGCGACGGATCGAGCCTGCCCACAAAAGCCAGCGAGTACGACTGAAAGAGCACGCTGATCGGCAGCAGCACCACATCGAGCACATACCCAAACACGCCGAATCCCAGAGCCGCCGTCACCAGGGCCGGGCCGCCGAATACGAGCGCGGCCGTTGCAGGGTTCGTGCCTGACAGCAGCACCAGCCCCGTCACGATGCCCATGCTCAGGGCGGGCACTATGAGCAGGAACACCGCGACCACTCCCACGATGCTCGTGACGATCGCCGCGCCCACCATCAGCAGCAGCTTGAGCAGGTAGAACAACACCACATTGCCCGCCTCGCCCCGCCACGCCCGGAAGGTCCGCCGCCATCCGGCGAAGACGCCGCAGCGTCCGGCATACATCGCGGGGACGAGGAAGTCATCGGTCAGTGCCCGCCCCAGCGCCAGCAGCATCAGCCCCAGCACGATCAGGGCGATGAGGCCGATCATCCCGGTCACGCCGAGCGCCGCCCCGAGCGGCTCTCCACTTGCGAGCAGTCCGATGCTGCTGAGGATCGGGATCAGCGCAATGACAATCAGAAGCAGCGGCACCAGGCCCAGCAGCAGATTCCACAGCAGCAGCGAGAGACCGTGCGCGGTGTGGCGGCTCCATGATCCGCTGATCTTCGGCTCCCGCGGAGCGGCAATCGCGTCCACGAAGATGAAGCGAAAGACGCTTCTGACGTAGAGAAACGCGAGCCACAACACGAGCCACACTGTCACGAGTCCCGCGGCCAGCAGGATGATATTCGCGATGTTCGCGCCGAGCCACGTAACCGCGTTTACGAACACATCGGCGGCTTCCGTGCCGACGCTGCCCGGTCCGCTCCACCCGTCGCCGTCGCCTCCCGAGAAGCTCATGGGGAACTGGAAATTCACATTCCCCGCGGCCCCGACGGCGGGCGCGCCAAGCATCGCAATGAGGCCGTACTTGAGCCACCGACCGACATCGCGGTCGGTCAGCAGAAGCGTATGCGTGCGCGCCCAGGCGTCCTTTATGCTGTCAGATACAATTGAGCTATTCATTTCTTCGATCGCAACACTCTGTCACCGGACATTTAGTCGTGAAAGCCTCCGGCACCTGCCTCGCGGTGTCGGATATCCACATGGCCGGAATCCGGAGAGCAGGTGGCGCGGCCTCCGCGGCCGCTTCCACCTGCTCTCGGGCACTTCGGGTCTGCGAACGTGTCGGAGACGTCAGAAGTCGAAGAACTTGTTCGTCGGGCTCTGGCCGTAGAAGAACTGGCTGGTGCGCAACCACTTGGCATGCCCGTCGAGGAAGCCCACGTTGGCGCCTCCGTTGTGCAGGCCGCGGGCCCTGCCGGTGTACGCAGGATCGCCCTCCAGTGGCTCTGCGTCCTCATCGTTGTCAGGTATTTGAGGCGGGCTGCCGAACCGCGACGGTCGACCGACGCTCCGGGGCCAACCCGTGCCACCGCTGCTGGTCCAGCCCTTCTTCACATCACAGAGGACCACCAGTTCGGCAGGGCGGTGAGCATCGGCGATTGGGGCATAGTCGAGGGTGCCGTTATTGTAGCCGTACGACCGGGCCCTCGTACTGGGGCAGTCGTAGATGTTCGTGTTCATCGTGTAGGGGTAGATCAGCGTGTCCCAGTGAGGGCCTCCGGCAACGGACGAGTCATAACGGTAGTAGCGCGGCGCCATCGTCTCATCGTAGTCCTGCGCGTACATCAGGAACCCAAGGTTCATCTGCTTGACGTTGCTCAGACATGACGTCTGCCTGGCCTTCTCGCGGGCCCTTGCGAACACCGGGAAAAGGATGGCCGCAAGGATCGCGATGATCTGACTGTTGAAAAAGTCCTGATTCTCGCTTCGGATTAAGAGGTCCTGACGGGTGGGTTGCGGAATCTTGTGATCGAGGTGATTG
>JBNJEK010000406.1:0-3091 GCA_051745855.1 Armatimonadota bacterium | reverse complement strand
ACACAACGGGTCCAACCCTCGACGCAATTCAGCTGACCCGTAGCGCGGGCTTCCAGCCCCCGATCTCTCACGAAAGTGCGCTTTCTATCAGCGTGCCGAGGGTCTGGTCAGTCTGACGCAGGGCCGCGGCGGAGGCCTCGTACGCTCGGAAGCCGCTCATCATGTGCGCCATCTCGCGCATCACGCTTACGTTTGCCTCCTCAAGGTAACCCTGTCGGACGCTCGGCTCGGCGGCCATCCGCGGGCCGACAGCCCCCACCAGCAGTCCGTCGGGCTCCCGGCGGAGGCCGTCGGCGGGATCGAACTCGGCGATGAAGAGTTCATCCACGAACTGCCCCTCGGAGAAAACCTGCCCACGGTCGCTGACGAGGAACTCATCGCCGGGAAGCACGATCGGGCCGCCACGGCCCATCACGGCGTGTCCTGACGCGGAGATCAGTCGGCCGTCGGGAGTGCGCTGGAATCGCCCGTCACGGGTTAAGCGCAGACCGCGATCAGTCTGCAGCGCGAAGAGCCCGTCTCCGTCCACCGCGAGATCGTACGCATTGCCCGTCTCGTGGACGGGTCCGGGGGAAACGTCCACCGCGGTTGAATCCGCAGCCGGGATCGCCCCCGCGTCGCCGAGCGCATCGCTGAAGTTCGACTGGCCGACCATCATGTCCGACCGACGGAAGCCGGGCGTCGCGGTGTTCGCGAGGTTGTTGGTGTGCACGCCCTGTCTGTGCACCTGCACTCGCATGCCCGCTGCCGCCGCATGGAGCCCACGTGTCACGGGGATCACCTCCAGGTCTACGACTGCCGTTGTGCGGTGGACTTAACGACGGATCGGCCGGAGACTTGAGCGCGTGCATCAAACAGTGTGAGACGGCCCTGCGAGAACGCCCCGAGAGATGCGCGTGGCGGGAGAGGCTGATGATGAAAATGACCCGGGGGCAGGATTTGACCTCCGCTGTGACCGGGGTTATAATGTTGCAGAAATGAGACCCGCCGCTGCTGCGGCGGGTTGCGTCATATGCAAACCTCGCATCAAGAATGTCGTGCAGGCAACGCGATTGCGGTGCCCTCCTCATTCGACTTCGGCAGAGTGAAAGATCTCAGATGTGGCGTAGACACGGCGGTCTTATTGCGGCGGCGATGGCAGTGCTTTCGGTGGCAGTCGTTGCATTTGGTGCGTGGTTCACCCTCGCACACAGTGGCGACTGGCAGGCATTGCTGGACTCGCGCAGTTCATACGGGATGGGACTGATAACCCTCACGGTAGTTCTGCTCTCCGGCTGGCTGATGGCGGTTGCGTTCCAGCGAGCGGAAGAGGCTGTGGCGTTGTTACGCGAGGGTTCCTCCGCGGACGTCGAGGAGGAAGCCGACCGTGGTTGAAGTCGCGGCCGATGTGACCCTCAACCTTTACTTACTCGCGGTTCTTGGCTTCGGCGTGGGTCTGATCGCCGGTTTCGTTGGAGTGACGGGCGGGTACCTCATCACCCCCATCCTGATCATCATGGGTATGCCGGCGGCGATGGCCGTCGGAACCGGCCTTGCGCTCGTGACGGCCAACACGCTCATCGCGGTGATCAGACACAAGAAGCTCGGTCATCTTGATCTGAAGATGGGCCTGATCACCGCCGGCGGGACAATGCTCGGAGCCGAGGGCGGCGTGCGTCTTCTGCACATGCTCGAAGCTTACGGCCAGCGCGTGGCCGATGTCGTGATTCTCGGAACGCTTCTGGGCACGCTGATCTTTGTCGGTGTTGCCATGCTCCGCGAAGTCATCGCATCGAGCAAAGAGCTTGCCAACGGCTGCAGCGACACCTCCGCGGCCGAGGAGGGTGAGATAAATACCGCGGCGTGCAACTTCCTCCAGGGCCTGAGCATCTTCCCGCACATTCGTTTCACCAAGTCCAAGCTGCGCATCTCGGGGTGGATCGTATTTGCCCTCGGCGCTACGGTGGGGGTGCTGTCGGGTTTCCTCGGCGTGGGCGGAGGGTTTATCCTCTGTCCCTCGCTTATCTACCTCGTCGGTCAGTCCTCCCTGATGGCCGTCGGGACGAACCTGGTCGGCTCGTTCGTGGGCGTCACGTTCAGTTGCTTCCGCCACGCGATGTTTGGCAACGTGGTGCTGGGCATCGCGCTGACCATGCTCCTCGGGATGTCACTGGGCACGTTCATCGGCGCGCAGGGCACCTCCTACGTCCGTGGTCTGGCGGTGCGCTACGTCCTCGCCGCCTCAGTGACCGCCGCGTGCTTCGGCCCTGCCGCCAAGATGGTGTACTTCCTCACCGACGTTGCTGTCTGGAACACCATCGCCAAGGTGTTGACGGTCGGGCAGATATTTGTCCCGGTCACCATGATCGCCGCGCTGCTCTTCATGGCATACCGTCACGTTCGCGGTGGTGAGGTGCCTGAGTGGGCGCAGAGACTGATGGCGTCGGAATCTCACTCGGCAGCAGGCTGAACCGCCGGACATTTCCTCAGGGGGGCCTCGATGTAATGATACCATCCGGCACGGAAATTGCAGCTACCTCCTCGATGTGTGGCAGTCTCAGACGGACGACAGGCAAGGGGTGTGCGTAGATGCAACGACGCGGTTGTCGCCTCGCATTGGTCGGGCTCACGGTCGCCGCGCTGGCACTGCTCGCAGTTGGGTGCGGCGGAGGGGGTGGCGGAACCTCCGGCGATGCGCCCTCTCCACCTCCGCCTCCCCCGCCTCCTCCGGTTGAGATCGGGCGCGGCCCGGGCCCCGAGGCTGATACGATCCCGACGGGAGAGACCATCAGCACCGCCGCCGCGCGAGGAGTGCCGTTCGCCACAGCGCCCGACTCCGAACTCGCCCGGCGGGCGGCGATCGAGCGGATCGATCAGTTCGCCAGCGACCTGCCGACCACGGAGAACGACCTGCGCGCGGTGCTCGACGACTTCACCGCCTGGGCGCAGGCGGAGCCCAATGACGCGGTCTCTCAGGTGGGCCTGGCGGCGGCGATCGTCGTCGTGGGCGGGTATAACGCCGGCATCGACGCCGGGTACACGACCGGTCAGATCCTGAGCCTTCTCGACCCCGTCACGGAGGTGGCGTCCACCGGATTGCGCGATGAGGCGG
>JBNJEK010000405.1:0-3099 GCA_051745855.1 Armatimonadota bacterium | reverse complement strand
AACCTCTCGAAAAACTCACAGCAGCAGGCAGGGGGCTCAGCCGTGTTTCAAACCGCTGAAAGCGAAGAACTGTCGGCAGTCGAACGCGAGCAACTCATCACAGACCATGTTGACCTTGTGCGTTACGAGGTGGATCGGGTCGCCGGCGGCCTGCCCGATCAGGTTGACCGCGAGGACCTCGTGAGCGCGGGGATGATCGGCCTCATCAAGGCCGTCGATCGCTACGATCCGGGGCGGGGCGCGAGCTTCCGCACCTACGCCAGCACGCTCATGCGCGGCGCCATTCTCGATGAACTGCGCAAGATGGACTGGGCGCCGCGGGGATTGCGCGGGCGCTACCGCGAGCTTGAGACGACGGTCGCGCAGTTGCGCCAGCACCTCGGCCGACAGCCCGATGAGGCGGAGATCATCGAGCAACTCGGCATCTCCGCCGCGGAGTACCGCAAGCTCCTGCAGGACGCCTCGACGACCGCGCTGGTCTCGCTCGAGAGCCTCACCGACTCAAGCGGCGACGCCCACGCTCCGACGAATGCCAGCCTCCGGGACGGACGACCCGAGTGGGTGCCGCATGCGGTGGCCGATCGGGCCGAACTGCGCAGACTGCTTGTGGAGTGTATCAGGGAACTGTCGGAGCGCGAGCAGATGGTGATCAGCCTTTACTACCAGGAAGAGCTTACGATGCGGGAGATCGGGATGGTCCTCGACGTCACCGAGTCGCGTATCTGTCAGATTCACGCCCAGGCCACGACCCGCCTGCGGGCGGCGCTCAACACTCGTTTGCACTCCTGAGTTCATATCCCAACCCGCGAGGGGGATCTTGTCATCGTGACCCAGCGTGACAGGCCGACCGTGCTCGCCGTTGACGACGATCCGCAGATGCTGGAGACGGTCGAGCGTGTGCTCGGCGAACTCGACTGCGAACTCCTCACAGCCTCCGACGGCGCCTCCGCATTGAGCGAAGCCGGCGGCGGCGAAACCCCGGATCTGCTGATCCTGGACCGAATGCTCCCCGACGCCGACGGGGTGGAGTTGCTCGGCCACCTCCGGGCAAAGGGCGTCTGTGCGCCGGCCATCATCATCACCGCCCATCCGACCGTCGAGACCGCCGTGACCGCGCTCGGCTTGCGGGCCGCGCACTACCTGCAGAAGCCCTTCACGCCGGAGAGCCTGAGAGCGTGCGTTCAGGAGGCCCTGGGGGAAGGGGGCGAAGACACGGTCGATGACGGCGCCGAGTACCTCTGGCGGGCCCTCAGCGAACGCCACGGTTTCGAGCATGTGATGAGCCGCAATCCGCAGGTGAGGCGCGCGTACTCCGCCGCCGCCCGCGTGGCGGACACGCCCGCGCCGGTGCTGATCGAGGGCGAGACGGGCACCGGCAAGGACTTCCTCGCGCGCGCGATTCATTACATGAGCGACCGCGCGGAGAAGCACTTCGTGCCGATCAACTGCGGCTCGCTGCCCGAGCAACTGCTCACCAGCGAACTCTTCGGTCATGAAAAGGGCGCATTCACATCCGCCACGAAGGCCAAGCAGGGTCTCTGTGAGGTTGCTCACGGGGGGACAATCTTCCTCGACGAGATCGGCGAGATGAGCCTCGACAACCAGGTGAAACTGCTGCGCTTCACGCAGGATCTGACCTTCACGCGGCTCGGGGGCACTGAGCCGATCGAGGTCGATGTGCGGCTGATCTGCGCGACCAACAAGGACCTGCAGCGCGCTGTCAGCGACGGGCGCTTCCGGGAAGACTTGTACTACCGACTGGCGGTGATGCCACTGTCGCTGCCGCCGCTGCGCGACCGCCCTGAGGACATCGGGCCCTTCGCGCGCTTCTTCCTCCACCGGCACCTCCGCCGCCACGCGCGAGGCCCACGGGAGATATCACCTGACACGATGGACCTTCTGATGGCGCAGAAGTGGCCGGGGAACCTCCGCCAGCTTGACAACGCCGTCCAGCGCGGGCTGCTGATGGCGCACGGCGACACTCTGCGCCCCGAGGATCTTATGCTGGAGCGGTGAGTCGCCACTGCGGCCGGCCCTTTCGCCGCTGGAGAGGCGGGACCCCGCTGCGAATCATGTGGGGTGGACTTCCGGCCCGCCGCCTGTGCCGTTGTCGCGCACGGGATGACATACGGCGTCGGGCGTGGGCACGCCCGACCTCCGGACGACAACGACGAAAGGCCACCTACGCCGCCCGGCCCGATGTCCGATGGTACGCGCTCCGCGCGCCGGAGCCCGCATGCGCCGTCGTGAGCCGCCGGCGCATCTCGGCGAAACTGCGCTCAATCAGCGCGTGGTTGCGTCGCCGGACTTCGTAAAGCGCCGCAAGCGCGTCGGTCGCCACCGCCTCCTCCTCCGAGCCATCATCAAGGCGCGCATCACCGACGAGTCGCCGCCACAGCGCCTTCTGACGCTCGAGGATCGTGTCCAGCGCATCCCAGTCCCCGGCCTCGATCGCCTCGCGCTCTTCGCGGCCCAGTTCCCTGATCATCTCATCCGGCGCCATCTGCGAAGTCATGCCGCCCTCTCCTGACGCTGCTGCTCCTGGCATCTCTCAAGCGCCTCCTCCCAGGCATTCACGAGCTTGTTCGCGATCTCAATGACATACGCGAGTCTGTCAAGATCATCCTGAAGATCCACGTCAACAAGTTGCCGCTGCAGGTGCGCGTAGAGGGCGCGCAGTTGCGTGGCCAGTTCGCCGCCGATCTCCTCGTCCAGCGCGCAGATCAGCTCCGAGAGTATCTGCTGCGCGCGAATCACGGCGGCCGCCTTCGTCTCCCAGTCCTCGCGCTTGATCGCCTCCTCGGTCCTCACGAGGTAACGAAGCAGAGCCTGGCACAACATCACCACAAGCTGCCGCGGATCCGATCCGAGCACCTGCATCTCCTGATACGCCTGCGGCGCGTAATTCGAAGCCATCCGCCACCCTCCTGTCCGTCGTCACATCATCCTGCAATCCGCGTGCCATCCGGCTCACTGGTTGCGCTGCGCGCCGGGAAGATGGTTCATCTGATTCTTCATCCAGTCGAGCAGCGTGAGTGACTGCGACATCTTGCTCTCCATCAGCGCGAAATCCGCCTGCAGCCGCTCGATGTACCGGTC
>JBNJEK010000404.1:0-3123 GCA_051745855.1 Armatimonadota bacterium | reverse complement strand
TGGAGCGCGCCCACGGGCGCCCCGGTCACCGATCTCGTCTTCACCGGAGGCGACGACCCGATGGTCGTTGTCGGGACCGCCGGCGGCATGGTGCTCTTCTTCGACGATGCCGGCAATCAGATCGGCCGGTTCGTCACCGGCGATCGCGTCAGCGTCGTCGCGGACGGCAACGGTGGCGTGCTGGCCGCCGGCGCTGACGGCATGGTCCGGTCGCTTCGGGTGAGCCGATGACAGGCCGAGATGGCGTTAGCAGGGACGAGCCGGACAGAGCGTCTATCGATATCGAGCAATCGGAGAGCGCAGCCAACCTGGATAGAGAACCAGCGTCGGCTCACTCCCACGCACAAGGAGGAAGACATAATGAGGAAACTGGTGCCCTTCATTCTGTTCGTTTCGACAGGCCTCGCCCTGGCGGCGGTGGAGCCCGGAGAGAATCTGCTTATCAACGGATCGTTTGAGACCGAGCAGCTTGGCTTCCCGATGTTCTGGCAGAAGGGCGGGGACAATACCAGCTACGACCCGACCGGCGGGCCGGAGAGCACGGGCGCCGTCGTCTTCAGCAACCCGGACGGACTGGAGGGCGTCAGGGCCACCTGCCGCCAGCACGACCTGCACATCCTCGCGGGCGAGACCTACAGGATGAGCGCCCGGGTCAGGACCGAGGGCTTCAGCAGCGGCCACTGCGGCGTCATCGTGCACAACAGCGGCTGGCACGAGGAGGCCGGAATCAGGTCGCTCCCGGAGAACACCGACGGCTGGCAGCACCTCGAGCAGACCTTCGAGTTGCCCGAGAGCAAGGACGGCTCCTATGGGGTGGCCATCTTCGCAATCAACTACGTCGGCGAAGTGCAGTTCGCCGATGTCACCCTCGAGGCCGTCAGCGAAGGCGCACTGGAGGGCAGCTCGGTGTCACCGGTCCTGCTCGAGCAGCAGCGTCCCCGGCTCGTCGCCTGGGAGCCATTGCTCAACAGGATCCCCCTCGCGGATCCCGAGCTGACCTTCCACTTCTTCGGCGTCCTGGAGCAGCCCCACGCCGAGTATGACTGCGTTTACACCATCGACGGGGAGACGGTCCGCACCTCTCCCCTCACGCCGGAACTCAACAGCGTGGATCTGTCCGGCGTCTCCGCGGGCGATCACGCCCTCGATGTCGCCATCGTCGAGCGCGATACCGGAGAGGAACTCCTTGAGGACTCTTACACGATCACCCTCGTGGCGTCCCCCGAGGTGGACACCTCGGCGCACCGGCGGCTGAACAACCTGGTGACCGAGGTGCTGGCGCAGCCGCTGCAGGCCACTGCCGAGCCGCAGGCGTTCGAGTTCAGCACCACCAGGGACGGATGGGTCTTCATCAAGGTGGAGACCGAGCAGGAGGAACCCGAACTCGATGTCGTCCTGAGAGAAGATGATGCGGTCATCACTGCCGCGACTGATCGCCTTGAGGCATTCCGGGAGATCCCTGCCGGCACACACGACCTCGTGGTGAGCGGTGCAGACTCGGGCGGGAGCATCGTGGTGCGGTCGATCTCCGAGATCTTCAACTACCCGGCGTGCGCCAACAGTAAGGTCCCCCAGAACGGCGAGTATGACTGGGACTTTCACGTCAAGCACATCTTCCCGGCCGTGACCGTCCTCAACGGCGGTTCCGTGCCCGAGGAGCACCGCCCCGAGCTGCGTGAGATGGGCCTCAGGTGGCTGGCTAACGTCGGCACGACCAACCCCGCTGACGCCGCCGACCTGGTCGAGCGGATGTCCACAAGTCCGGGCATGACCGCGCCGCAGTACGACGGGTTCACCGCTGACGAGCAGTTCTTCGGTCGCCCCGGCCTGGCCTACTACACGGAGGCACTCCGGCTCCTCGACAACCCCGAGAACCGGCTGATCTACACGTGGATTGTCGGCAAGCCCGGTCTGCCCGGCATGCATAACGACTTCATGAGCGCGGCGCTGAATGCGTCGCGGGGGCGGGGCCGACTGCTCTTCGAGGCCTACTGCCACAGCCGCCCCAGCGAGGAGGACGCCGTCAGCTACCTCAACGATCGCGTCGTGGACACGATGGCGCAGTTCAACGAATACTTCCCGAACCCCGGACCGGGGACAGGCATGATCTTCGGCAACTTCAATCAGATCCCCATCATCTCGCTCGACGTGAACCCGGAGGTGGATTTCAAGTACTACCTCGACATGCAGCTCAACCTGGTCGCCACCCACCCCGTCTTCGAGGACCTCGGCGTGACCGGGTACTGGGGGAGCTACTACGACGACGAGGAGCTCTACCGCTGGTCGTTCGAGCTGCTGCGACACTACTGCGTCGAGGGCAACACGGAGATGCTGTCGGAGACTTACGGCTACGTCTACTCGCCCGGTCACCTGCAAAACTGCGACTTCGTGGATGGCCTCGAGCAGTGGGTAGCGGACCCGGCGGACGCGGAGGCCCTCCGGGCCGACAGCTTCTCCGGCTATGGAAAGGGCAGCCAGCGGCGCTGGGGCGCCCCGAGCGGGACGGGCGATACCTTCTGTGTATTCACCCGCGGCGACGGAGATCCGAGCACGCTCACCCAGACCGCCACCGGCCTCACGCCGGGCGAAGTCTACACGCTGCAGTTCGTCACCGGCGACTACGAGGACATCGTCACGGGCGAGTTCGACCCGAAGGAGCTTGGGATGCAGGCGGTGCTCGACGAGGGCGCCGAGGTTATCCCCGAGGAGTCGTATGTCTTCGTGGACAGGCGCAACACCGGCCGGAAGAAGGATGACGGACTGGCGCGGGTTAACCTGCATCACGTTCGGTTCCGTGCGGTTGCCCCGTCGGTCGAAGTCACTTTCACCGACGCCGAGGCCGAGCCGGGAACTCAGATCGCGCTCAACTACATCATGCTCAAGCCGTACTTCGAGGAGTAGGTTGCCACGAGGCATGCGGTTTCGAGTGAGCGAAGCAGAAGCACCCGTGGGATCGCGTGGCACCGCGGTCCTACTGAGTGCGATGGTGTCTGGCAACGACCGCACACGGCGCCGTGGTACTGCGAGAGGTTCGTATCAACGGTTAAGGATTCGGAGACCGCGGCAACGACTCTCCAGGCGAGGGCGCCTGGAGTCCGGAATCGCAAGACCGATCGGAGTCCG
>JBNJEK010000403.1:0-3128 GCA_051745855.1 Armatimonadota bacterium | reverse complement strand
CCTATCCGGCCTCAAGCTCCTCCAGCAATCCGTCCGGGACACTGGCAGCGTAAGGCCGCGGTATGCCGTCACGGTCGGAGTTGAAGATCACCCAGCGGTTGTCAGGGCTGAAGTAAGGATGCGGGTGGGTATACTGCGGCCTGCCGATCGACGCGCCTGAGTCGCACAGGACCCGGGAGCGGCCGGTCCTGGTTGAGCCGACCACGATCGGGTGGCCCTCCGGGCGCGTGTCGGCGACGAAGAAGCGACCGTCCTTCGATGCGTTCGGATGGATGTACACGTGGCCGCCGGAGACCACGCGCGCGGCGTCATCGCCCGGTCGGACGGCCAGCAGATTCCCCCTGCGAAGCGCCTCGCGCTCGTCGGCATGCCAGACGGTGAAGAGCACCTCGCCACTCTCCCCCATCCACGCCTCGTGACCCTGGCAGCGAGGCGTGTGCGGCAGGCCGATCGGCAGCCGCGTGGGGTTGCCATCCATGTCAATGAAGTAGAGCGTGGCGCCCTGCTCCCCGACGTTCCGCGTCATGTGCCCCCGCTCGTCAACAATGCAGCCGCGGTTGTGCTGGATGAGGCACAGTTCGCCCTTCCCCGGCTCGATCTGCACGTGAGCGTTGGGGATCTCCGGGTCTGAGTGAATGACCTCCCACGTGCCGTCGGAGAGGTCGGCCCTGACGATGCCGAAGAGTTGCGGCTCGAGGCGGCAGGCGTAGATGTACGTTCGGCCGTCCGGAGCGAGCGTCCCGAGGGACCTGATCCGTGGGGCGCCCTCAAGCACGATCTTCTCCCGTGCGAGGGTCGCTATCTCCACCCGGATGACCGTGACCGGAAGATCGGTGCGCGCTGAGCCGATGCAGAAGAAGCGCTGGTCAGGACTGACGGCGGCGCCGCGTCGCTCCTCGACATGATCCGCGACAGGCTCCGACCACTGCCGCTGCAGATCCGCTCGCCACAGTTCGAAGGGCCCCTGCGGCGTCTCTCCGCGAGTGTGCATCACGTAACGCGACTCCGCGTCCATGTACCTGACTTCGCAGTAAAGGTTGGCCCCGATCATCGTGCCGGAGGTCAGTTGGATGACGTGTGAGCCCGAACGCGGATCAGTTTCGCGAGGGACGAACTCGACGCATGGACGCTGGAGATTGCTGCGCATGATAGTGCCTCCCGGGCCGGACCGCTGAAACGCGGCGGCATCTTCGAGGGGCGTCAGCAGGAAACCTGCCCGCCGGCCGATCCACGCTCCGAAGGCGCCGGCCGCGTCGCCATCCACACGGCGATGATGACCGCCAGCGCGCCGCCCACGAAAGTCCACGTGAGCGGCTCGCCCAGCAGCGCCCATCCGAGCAGCGTGGCCAGCGGCGGCGCGATGTACTGCGTCGGCCCCAGCACGCTGGCATCGACCAGCCTGAGGGCCGCGTACCACATCAGCATCGCGATGGTCGTCGGAAAGATGCCCAGCCAGGCGATGGCAAGCCACTCGGGCGTGGCAAGCGCCGTGTCAGGCCTGCGGGCGAGTGCGAAGATAATGAGCATCACCGCGCCGGCGACGAGCGTGATCGTGGCGGTCTCAGGCCCGCCGTGGCGATGCACGTAGCGCTTCCCGGCGACGGTGTACGCCGCCCAGCAGATTGCGCCACCGAGCGCGGCCAGTGAGCCGAGCACGTTATTGATGACCGGCAACTCCTGTGGCGGCGTCTGCCCTACGACGATGACTGCGCAGCCCGCGAGGCCGATGATGAGGCCGGTGAAGCGCAGCGCGGGCACACGTTCGCCCAGGAAGAGCGCGAAGACCGCGATGAAGATCGCGTTCGCGTTGAGAATCAGCGCGCCGTTGATCGAGGTGGTGAGGCTCGCGGAGATGAAGACCAGCACGCCCATCCCGAAGATGCCGACGGCTCCGAGTGCTGTCAGCGGCAGGAGGTCACGGGTCGCGCGCATCAGTCTCGCCCAGCGCCCCGCGATGGCGAGGTAAAGCACCGCTGCGGCGGCGCCGATGGAGAAGCGGAGAGCGGCAGTGAGGATCGGATCGACGCCACGGGCGGCGGTCGCGTAACGCCCCGCCACGAAGACGCTGGACCACAGCGCGCTCGCAATCAAGCCCAGCAGCAGGCCCTCCGTCCGGTCGCTCATGATGGCGAGGGGGGCAGCAACTCAAGTTCTGCTTCTGCCTCGTTGGCGGCCGCGGAGTCGGGGTAGTCCTCGACGATCCCTCGGAGTGCTTCGCCGGCAGACGCGAAATCGCCGAGGTCGCCCAAAAGGTCCGCGGCCCGCAGGAGCGCGCGCGGAGCCAGCAGACTCTCGGGAAAGCGTTCGGCGACCGACAGCCACGTCTCCGCCGCAGGGCGCAGATCGCCCCGCTCGGCGCGATGCTCCGCCAGCGACATCAGCGCGTCGTCGGCCAGCGGCTCATTTCGCGTCCCCGCGATCTCCAGCAGCAGATCACGCGCCATCCGGAGGTCTCCACGCTCGAGGAGGCCAAGCGCCTCGAAGTAACGTGCCTCCGCGCTGCCGCTGCCGTCGAGATTCTCCCGGATAAACGCCAGTCGCTCCAGCGCGTCGTTCGCCCACGCGGTGTCGCCGTGTGCGTCTGCGACGTGGCGGAAGCGCTGCTCTGCTTCCTCAAGATCGCCCCGTCTCAACGCGATCTCAGCCAGCCGCAACACTGCCCGCCCGGGAGGAGACGCGTCATCCTCGAGGGCCCCAGGCAGCGCCACTGCGCCGGGAAGCACAAGCCCCGGAGGCAGGGGCGGAAGGTCGTCCCACGGCTGTGCGGGCCGCTCTGAGCCGGTGTCGCCGGCAAGCTCGGCGTACGCCTGCTCCGCCTCATCAAGGCGCCCGCTCGCGAAGAGCCAGTCCGCCATCCCCTCGCGTGCGGCGGCCGCGTAACGCGGATTGTCGCCGGCGGCGGCCATCAGACTGTCCCAGGCATCCCGCGCCTCCTCGAGGCGGGCATGTCGCGTCAGCAATCGCGCCCGCATGAGCAGCGCCTCGGGATCGGTGTCGAGGCCGGGGGCTCTCTCCAGCGTCTCAAGCGCAGCGCGCCAGTCGCCCGCGTCGCGCTGCAGTTCCGCGAGATTCAGCGTGACGTCGGCACGTTCCTCCGGTCTGATCTCCATCGTCAACGCCATCTCGTA
>JBNJEK010000402.1:0-3155 GCA_051745855.1 Armatimonadota bacterium | reverse complement strand
GAGACTCTCGACGGTGTTCCACATGATGACGCAGAAGCCGATCGACTCGGGGGTGGTCAGCGCGCACATCTGCTCGATGATGTCCGCGTACTCCTCTCGCCAGTTACTGACGGGGATCATCGGCTTGAACTTGAAGCGGACCGGGATGCCCATCTCCTGGCACTTCGCGGCGGCCTCAATGCGCTCGATCGCGGCGCCGGACCCCGGCTCGATGTCGCGCGCCACGCTCTCACAGGTGGTGCTCCAGATGCCGATCAACCGGTCGCGGTGCTCGACATCCTCCAGCCACTCCACATTTGCACTGGTGGAGTGGAAGTAGCCGAAGCGGTCGAGTTCGGCGAGCTTTCCCGCATAGCGGCCGATGCAGTCGTACTCGGGCTCCCAAGGGATATGATCCGCGGCCCATCCGATCATGCGGAAGCACTTCTGCCAGGGGCGTTCGGCCACAACGCGCGGGACGACCGTCTCCATGAAGTCCTCGATGTTAAGGCCCACGGAGGTGAAGACGCTCGTCTTGCCCGCGCCGCAGTACTGGCAGCCGTGCGGGCAGCCGGACATCGTGCCGAAATCCTTCGTCGGCCAGCAGACGTAGTTCTTCTCCCAGTCATCCTCGCGCTCATGGTAGCAGCGAGCGGTATCGATGTGGCCGAGGAGTTGATGGACGTGGCTGAGCGCAGCGCCGTCAGGCAGGTGCTCGACGATCTCCTCGTACTCCGGCTTCGTGTCGTCGAGATCCTGCACCGTGAAGACCACGGGCCGACCCCACGAGCCGTGCGGATGCTCAAAGACCATCTCGGGTGTCCATGCGGACTGGAGGTCCTCGATCACGGTGGGGACGTCTTCGCGGCTGAACTCCTGGGCGCCTGTCTCCGGGACCTCCATTGCCCCGATCATGCGCTCCATCCGCGCGACCATGCGCGGATCATCCTGGACTTCGTCGAGGTAGTACACTCTGACCGGGTGCAGATTGTACACTGCAGATCACCTTCTGCGTCCTGATTTGATAGGAACAGGCCCGGCGGCCGCGCCGGCGCTCATCCCGCGGCTCACCGGGAGTTGGTTCACCCTCCGCCACCCATGACCTTCGGGTGCGGCGTCTTGAGCACGAGGAATATCAGCAGGTCCTCGCCCCCGTTGCTGACAAGCATCGGTGTCATGAACTCCACCTGGAGGGCATCGCCGTACTCCACGAGATGCTCCTTGCCGGCCTCTTCTTCGAATTTCAGTGTGCCGGTCAGAGGGACCAGCAGCACGTTGGAGTTGGCCTTGTGAAAGGGCAGTGCCTCGCCCGGCTCCAGCCTGATCCGCATGATCTGCATCGGCTCGGTGTCGTAGACAGCGCCTTTGTCAGGGCCGCTCTCGAGTTGCAGATCGATATTGCTCGGTGCTCCCATCCTCTTCATCCTCCTCAGGATCGTTGCACACCGGACGAGGACGCTCGGAGTGCATTGCGTTGCTCAGAACACTACTTACCCGCGACCTCGCTGAGAAGACGCGTTCTCACCTCCGCGAAGTGGGCGGTGTCGTAGGTGAAGTGCGTCAGGCTCGGCGCCACCTTGTCGCACAGTACCCGGCTGAACTCGCCTTCGTCACCGCGCCGCTCTTCGAGCATCGTGAGCAGCTCGTGGTCCTCGATGCCGTCGCGGATATTTGCGAGCCGGACGGTGCTCAGCGGGCCCTGCGGGCCGGCCACGATCAGCGAGCCATCACCGTTGGCGCCCTTGTAGGTGTCCGGGTCCCAGTCGGTCTTGTTGCTGCCGGTGATGCTCATCGGCGTCTCGGCGTTGGGCCAGCGAGTGGTGCGGTAGTAAAGGAGGCCCTCCGCGGCCTCGTCGTAGGTCATCCACCAGAGCAGCCGCGCCTCGATTCCCGGCGACTCCACGTACCAGTTCGCGTAGGGCGGTCGCGGCCCGATGCAGATGTACCACCACACGCTTTTGCCGCGTTCGCGGGCCGCCTCGGCCAGTTCGCGGTCGTAGCGCGGAGTGAGCGGCACCCAGATGTCCACCTCGTCGAGGCCACTCTCGAGGCCGTATGTGTGCTCGTAGGTCGTGGTCATCAGCGGGATCTCGGGGTAGCGCTCATCGATAAAGCGCCCGACCCGCGCGATCTCGTCAAAGTACTCCTCGCCGCGTTCATCCCAACCGTAGAAGTACCCCTTCTCGGCCAGACCGGCCTCACGCAGTTGCTCGACATACGGGTCGAGCGTTTCGGCGAGCTTCTCGAGGTCCTCGGGCTGATACCCGTTGCCGTCTTCTGAGTGGTGGAAGTAGCGCACGCAGAACGCATTAAGCTGGTCGCGCTCGTCGAAGTGCTTGAGCACCTCGATGTCCGGCAGATCGCGCCGGTAGATGTTGTCGGGGTTGATGCGGTGATCGGCCATGAGTTCGTAATGCTGCATCATCATGGCGTCATCGAATGCATTGCCGTAGGTATTCTTTACATAGCGGGGGTCAAGTGTGAACGCGGTCCGAATTGTGGTGCTGTCGGGCAGCGTCACGTCATGCACGTTGACTGTCAGGGGCAATCCGGCGACTTCATCATGACCGTCGCGGTGTATCAGCAACTCTCCGGCGTAGCGGCCTGGCGCGGTGTCCTTCGTTGAGCGAACATTCAGCCACACCGGCATGGACTCGTAGGGCTCGACGATCATCTCACCGCCCGGAATCTGCTCGGCGGGGATCAGCGCCTCGGGCCACCAGCCGACGAAGTCAACTTCGTACTGCGGAGGCTGCTCGGTTTCGGCATAGCCGACCTGCAGTATCTCGATGTCGCCGTCAAAGGCCGCCTCGGTCTCCGCATGCGTCAGTTCACCGACCTCGAAACGCAGGCGCTCGGAGTCGGGGCTGAGGGTCACCACCTGCACGCCCTCGACCTCGTTGCGGGCCATCTCGACCCTCGCGGTCATCTCAGGCGCGTCGGAGACCTGGTGTCGCAGCTCAGAGGTCAGGCCCTCCCACGACCACCAGCCCTCGCCCTCAGGCGTGGCCGGCCGATCATGCAGCATGACTTTCTTCGTGGTGGGTTCGGACCACACGAGCATGTCGCGGGCGGAACCCTCCGCCGCGAGTTCGAACTCCCCGACCCGCGCCGTCGCCGGCGCCGAGGTCGGTCGCTGAGGGTCGGTGACGCGTGTGATGACCTCGTAGCGGCCC
>JBNJEK010000401.1:0-3168 GCA_051745855.1 Armatimonadota bacterium | reverse complement strand
CTCCGCCATCTCCAGCATCACCATGCCCACGGTCAGCGTCGCGCCGGGCGAGGGGCGCAGAGAAGGGCGGTAGGCGTGCTGACTGAGTACCGGCAGCATGCCGGACTGCTCGAGACGGCATGTCTCGAAGTACTCGACCATGCGCGTGATCCAGTCGCGGTATTTGTCGTCACCGGTCTGCGCCCAGGTGAACGCCCAAACCTCCATGAGTCGCGCGCCGACCGACTGGAAGTCCAGCAATCCACTGAGCAGTTCCTCAGGGCGCGGATCGGGAAGCACCTGCGTGAGGTCGGCGTGGCGGCAGAAGGCGAAGGTCTCAAGGTCCTTGACGTGGTTGATGAGACCGTCGGCATGGCGGCGGACCGCGTCCGGGTTCAGCTCCCACGCCCGCTCCCAGAAGCCGGCCGGTGTGCTGAAGGTCTCATGGTTCAGGGTCAGGTGCGCATGAGGACTCTCGGTGTAGAAGTTCCAGTAGGCATGCTCGCCCCACGGCCAGAGACCGGTCGGGGTATGCGTGCAGTTGTCGAGGAAGAACTGCAGATAGGCCCGCGCGGCCTCAGCATAGCGCCCGTCACCGGTTATCTCGCTCACCGTCTCCATCGTGTCCAGCAGCCGAAGGTCGTGGGAGAGGTTGCTGCCCCACATCGCGCGGTCCCAGATGCGCTGCCCCGGGATCGAGGGCAGATAGGCTCCGGGATGTTCATGGGTTTCCAGATCGAGCATGCTCACGAACTGCGGGCTGTGGATCTCACCGTACCGATCGGTCCCCCGCTCGATCATCGTGTCCAGAAACGCCGTCACGTAGCCGAGATAGCCCTTCTGCGGATCGTAGGTCACACGGGGCTCCGGTTCGCGCAGGCCCAGCGCCTCCCGCAGGAAGTACTTCTCGCTGCGGCTCTCATCGGCGACCTCGGCGGGAGCAAGCTCCACAAGCTGTGTGTCCGCTTCCGGGGTGAAGAGCCGCAGGCTCTGCACCACAGCCCACTTGCTGAGCGGATGGTTGGTGCCCATCACGCGGATGCGCAGCAGTTGCACCTCAGCGGGCGGAAGATCGAGTTCGATCACGGTCTGGTCGTTGTCTCGGACCTCCGCCAGCGGGGCCCAGCCGTCGCCCGCCCGCGCATAGACCTCAAATTCGGTGAGCCGAACCAGCCCATCGCGGTTGAGCGTTGTCGCCACCTCCATCGCCCCGAGCGCCGTCGGTTCCGGGAGCGTCAGCAGCAGGTTCGATGGCAGGTCGGTCAGCTCGAAGAGGTGCCCCGACGACCAACTGGTCTCCGGATTCCCGTCGATGATTGTGCCGGGCTGCCCGTAGCGGTCCGGCTGCGCCTCGATATGATAGCCCCAGTCGCCCCGATCATGGATGATCGACGCATCGCTGAGATCAATCTCCTGTCGCTCGGCGACAGCCATGACGGACGTGACCAACAGCACCGACACCACTGCTGCAGCCAGGCTCACCCTGCGACCAGCGTGTTGCTGAGTGGCTCTGATAGACATGTGCTCGCGTCCTCCCGTGATCTCAGCATTGAGAAAATGCCGCCGCATCCGGCATCTGCGGCTTAATAGTACAGCGGAGGTGCCTGCGTCTCGTCCTGCTCGACAACCGCGTGCAGGCGCACGAGGCCGTGAACGAACCTGCTGACGTAGAGGTGCGAATCGTAGACCCACTGCCCGGTTGCGCCGCGGAAAAGGCCGTTGCGGTAGAGACCCTCGATCCCCGCCTGCGCAAAGCGCTCGGCCGCCTCCAGCCAGCGCTCTTGGGCATCGACTTCGTACATGTCGAGCATCATGTGTATGAGGCTTCCAAAGACGCCCGCGCGCAGATGATCGTACTCGGGCACTTCGTCGATCGCGAGATAGGCCTCCGCGATCTCGCGGGCCTGCTGAAGGTGACGCTCATCTCCCGTCATCCGATATGCGAGCATGGAGGTGGCATTGCCGACGAAGCCGGTGACGGAACGATCAGATATCTGGCGGCTGAGTATCGACACGCCCCCGTATCCGCTGTCGAAGCCCACGACGATCTCCGCCCGCTCCGGCCGCGGAACACCGCTCGCGAGGAGATCGGCCGCGAGGACCTTCACTTCGGGCGTCCCCTCGGGGCCGTGCAGCGCAACCCAGTCGAGGCAGAGACCCGCCGAATCGCGGTTGACAAGCCGCAGGATCGTTTCACCGGCAGGAAGCGAAAGTGGGCCCAGATCCGGTGTCACCGTCTCGAAGCTGGCCCAGCCGCGCGTGCTGCTCAGTTCGAACTCGCCGACATTCTCACCATCGATGAGGACGGCCCTGCTCGTGCTGTCAACTGCAAGACCGTAGCGAAGCGTCATGAGGTACCGACCGGCCTCGGGAATGTCGAGCTTCAGGTCGATCCACGCCCCGTCGTCCTCCCAGTGACTGACTGCTCTGCCCTCGGATGCCGTCGGTCGATCGACCACCTGCACCGCCGGCGGGTCGGGGGTGCCCGCGGCGACGATCTCGAGGTACTCGCCGCCCAACCGCTGCAGCCGCTCACCAAGCTCGGTCCCGGCCAGAAGCTCCGCCGATTCGAGCATGGACAGACCGACCGAAAGGGTCCCCCCGGGGCTGGGGCGCAGATTCGGGCGATAGGCGTACCTGCTGAGCACCGGCAGCATGCCGGATTCCTCGAGGCGAACGTCCTCGAAGTAGTCGGCCATGCGCTCGGCCCATCCATAGTAGGTATTGTCGCCGCTCTTTGACCACGCGAAGGCCCAGATGCGCATCTTCAGGCCACCATGGCCGGGGAAGTCGAGCAGCCATCGCAGCAAGTCCTCCGGTCGCGGGTCGGGCAGCACGCGAGTGATGTCGGCGTGGCGGCTGTACGCGAACGTATCCAGATCCTGAACGTGGTTGATCAGACCGTTGGCCTCGCCGAGAACAGCTTCCGGATTGATCTCCCAGGCCCGTTCCCAGAAATCGACCGTGCCTCGCCCCTCCAGTTCGTGGCTGTGGTTATCCTGCCGGTACTGATCTTCGTAGAAATTCCAGTAGACATGCTCGCCCCACGGCCACAGTCCGGTGGGCGTGTCGGTGCAATTCTCCAGGAAAAAGCGCAGATACGCATCCGCGGCCTCACGATACTTCGCGTCGCCGGTGTACTCGCTCACGTACTCCATCGCCTCAAGCAGTGGCCGGTCGTGGGAGAGA
>JBNJEK010000400.1:0-3191 GCA_051745855.1 Armatimonadota bacterium | reverse complement strand
GTTCATCTGATTCTTCATCCAGTCGAGCAGCGTGAGTGACTGCGACATCTTGCTCTCCATCAGCGCGAAATCCGCCTGCAGCCGCTCGATGTACCGGTCAACGTCGGCCTCAAGTGCGGTGATGCGCTCATCGATCGCCTCGACCTCCCCGGCCTCACCGTCCATCGCCCGCGTGAGCGAGCCTGTCTCAGTGTCAGTCACGCGCTCGAGGAAGCCCGTCATCCGGGACGCGATGCCTCTGCTGACGTGAACGCTGCCGGCGGTCCCGGGCGCGTCGGCGGATACCACCAGTTGCAGTCCCTCCGCCTGCGTGTCACGCGCGCCGGTGAGCAGCCGCCCGGTGCCTGTCGCCTCCTCTCCCCCGATCGTCCCGGCGACATCCTGTCCCTCATACACCTCCGCAAGGCCCCGGCTTGCCCCGCCAAGATCCGTCCCTCCGGACCCGTCGTCCAGCGATGAGATAATCGAGAGCGAGTGGCGTCCGCCCCACAGGTCATGCTCGATCACAAGCCGATCGCCCTCGACGCCAGCGCTGACGTCCATTCGCTCGGCAGCGAAGACGGCGTTGAGCGCATCGGCGGCGTCCGCGAGGCTCATGCCGGCCGTCAACGCGACCGTGCGACCGTTGATCGTGAGCGTCTCATCGACGGTGATCCCGGAGGAGAGATCCGCGCTCGCGGCGGTCGCCCGGGTGGCCGCCTGCGTTATCTCAACATCCCACCCTGCCGCCCCCGTGTCCCCGGTGGCCGAGGAGTGGCCGAATATCTCCACCTCGCCCGACGCGTCCGTCCTCGTGCCGAAGAGTCGCTTGATCCCATCCGGATCGGTCTGCAGGCGGTCGAGCAGCGCTGCGCTGTCGAAGACGATCTCGTCGCGCTCGTTGAAGCGCAGGCCGGCTTGCGACGCAAGCGTCAGGTCGCCGCCGAGTGTATCCACGAGGCCGCTGACCTGGTCGCGCAACTGCGTCTCGAGTTGCAGCACCGCGTGCGAGCCGAAGAGCAGACCGCCCTCCTCGGCCTCGGTGTCAAAGCTCTGATGCTCGTTGATAAAGCCGATCAGTTCATTGTACGCATCCACGAAACTCTGCACCGACTCCACCGTCGCCGCGCTGTCCGCCTCGATGTTCACGCTCACCGGCGTACCCGCGGTCTCGCGCAGAAGCTGCAATTGCACGTTCTCCAGCGCGTCGTCCACCGCGTTCGTCGAGCGACTCATCGCCACTCCGTCGATGGTGAAGAGCGCGTCCTGCGCCGCGTCCACCTCGTTGGCAAAGCCCTTCTGCTGCACCCCCAGCGCGAGCAGCACGTTTCCATCGTCCACGAGCGTCGGCGCATCGCCGTCGCCGAGTATCTGAAGCTGGTAGCGCGTCGCCCCGTCCACCTCGACCTCCTCCACGGTCGCGGATACCCCGGAGACCGCGTCGATGGCCGCCGCGATGTCATCGAGGCTGTCGGTGGAGAGGTCGATCGCCACCGCGGTCCCGTCCACGTTGATCGTGCCGGCGACCTCTGAGTTGACGCCCAGCGTCTCCCCCACCGGGCCGAGTTTGTCGGCGAGTGTATCACTGGCCACCCCTCCGGCCAGCGGGTGCTTCGCGGTCACCGAGGCGTCCTGCACCCCGAGCGATTCGAGGATCCCCGAGATGTCAGCGATCTCCATCGCCCCGTCCGCGCCGGAGCTAAGACTCGTCAGGCGCAGGTAGTGCTCACTCTCAGAGCCCGTGAGCACCGACGCGCTGACGCCCGCGCCCGCAGCATTGATCGCGTCGCGGATGTCGCCAAGGGTGAAGTCCGCTTCGACCGCGACCACCTGCCCGTTCACGATGATCTCGCCGGAGTGTCCGAGCGCGTCGGTCATGTCGGCGATGGCGCCGGACGAGACCTTCTGAGCCCGCGCAAGCTGACTGACCTCGACGCGGTGGCTACCGACAGGCGCGCCCGCAGAGGCGCTCACGGCCACCGCGCTCTCGTCGCTACTGCCAGCGTGGACCTGTGCGAACGCGCTGCCGTCGGTGAGCGCCGAGGCGCTGGTGCTCAGCGCCAGCGCCCGCGCGGTCAACTGCTGGTAGGCTTCAAGCCGTTCGTTGCACTCGGATTGCTGCTGCTCCATCAACTCGACCGGCTTGCGCTTGATCTGCGCAAGCTCCGTGATCACCCCGCTGATGTCCACGTCGCTGGCAATCAGTCCGCTGATCGCCATGTTTCCCACGTTCATCCTGATCCCTCCCTGTTTGTCGTTGTCGTCGCCGTTGTCGTGCGCCGGACGACAAGCGGCATCGGGCGTGGGCACGCCCGACCTCCGGACGGCAAAGGCGAACGGCCAGCTCCCAGTGTCGTCGCCGTCGGAGAGCCTGCCCCCCACTCCCGCCTGTGCCGTTGCCTCTGCCGTGCGTGGCACGGGCGTCTCGCCCGTGCGCCGTTTGTCGTTGTGCCGTTGGAGAGGCGGGACCCCGCTCGCGCCTGTGACGTTGCCGCTCGCCGGACGACTACAACACGAAGACCGGAGCCGGGGGACGCCCGCGCGGGCGTCCCCCATCCCGATTGCAGCCCACGGGCCTCGCGTCCTACGCGCGGATGAGCTGCAGCACGTTCTGCGGCAGCGAGTTGGCCTGCGAGAGGAACGCCGTGGCGGACTGCACCAGCACCTGGCTGGTGGTGAACTCCGCCATCTCGCGGCCGAAGTCCGTGTCGCGGATCTGACTCTCGGACGCGGCCAGGTTCTCACGGGAGACCGCCAGCGACCGCGCCTCCGCCTCAAGCTCGTTCACCTGAAACGCGCCGAGGTTCCCGCGCACGGTGGAGACCTCGTTGATCGCCTCGTCGATCACCGTCAGCGCCGCCTCCGCCCCGTCCACCGTCGAGACGTCGATGTCCGAAAGGGCGCTGGTGGTGCCGAGATCCGCGGTGTTCATTGAGCTAATCGTCGTCGAGGCCTGCTGACCTGCCTCACTGCCGACCTGGAACGAAAGCTGCCCGTCGGCGGCGTCGATGACGTCGGCGTAGTCACCCGCGGTGCTCGCGGCGGCCTCGGTCAGCGTGATCGAGCCGTAGTCCGCGTGGCTGATCGTCAGGCCCGACCCGGCGTCGAAGGTCACGTCATCGCCGCCATCGAGCGCGTTGCCCGCGAAGGCCACATCCGCGACTGCGTCCACACCCGCATCCGCCTCGAACATCGTGTCCGCGCCGTTCTCC
>JBNJEK010000399.1:0-3223 GCA_051745855.1 Armatimonadota bacterium | reverse complement strand
GATCTACGCCGCACACCTCTCCGGCGGCAGGGTGGATTTCCCACTCAAAGACAGAGCGCATCCGCTGGGGGAGTGAGGGGGGCGCTGGCGAACGGCTGACCTCACCCCCCGGCCCCCTCTCCGTCCCGGAGAGGGGGAGAACGGCGCCCGCACTCGCTTCGCTCGTGCGGGCTCGTGCGGCCCCTCCTCGGGGCACTCCTCCCACTTACGCCGCTTGCTGTCCTCTATCCCCCCTGCAGCCACGCCACGATGTTCTCGATGAGCGACGCGCATACGTCGGTCGTCAGCGGCGCGATCGCAGGCTCCTGGCCGACTACGTAGCGATCCGGCGACGGCTGCACCACCAGCACCCGCCCCTCCCCCGCCTGCATCGTAACAATCGATGGCTGCCCCTTCTCGTCGGTGGCCAGCACCGTCCACTCATCGCCCGCCGCGGTCATCGTGTCGTACGAGATGATCCCCGCCAGCGATTCGATGCGATTCGGCGTCGTGAACAGCGGGTGCTCGGACGCCACGATCTCCCCCAGTTCCCCTGAGTTGTTGCTCAGCGTCAGCGGCGCCGGCAGCCACGAGGCCTGCCAGCTTGAGTCCTGAAGCTGGATGAAGGCCAGCGACCCGCCCGCCTGCACGAAGTCCAGCAGCGCGGCGGCATTCTCCCGGAGGCCGAGGTAGTTCTTCTCATGCGCTTCGCGGCCGACCAGCAGCGCACTGTAGCGTCCGAGCGTCTCCGGCGTCAGGTCCGCCAGCGGCTCAACGTCGATGCTCAGCGCATTCAGCGCCAGCCCGACCGGGTCGTCTTCTCCGCCGATGTAGCCCACGCCCCGGCCGAGATCCAGCGCGTGCCGCTCGCGCACGGTCGCCTCCACCTCGCCGCTCCACTCCCCGGCCTGCCAGCGCACTACGATCGAATCGCCGGTCTTCGCCTCGCCGCTGAGGACGAAGCTCGGCCCGGCAGCCGCATGCCGCTGCATCTGCCACTCGATCGTCGTCTGCTCGGCGGTCAGGCCCTCAGGCAGCGCCACGATCTCGGCGGTCGCGCCAAGGGGCGTCGGGGAGGTATAACGCACCGCAAGCGACAGCGTCGCAGGCTCCCCGGGCGCGAGATAGACCTGTCCCGGCGCGCTCACCGCGGGCTTCGATGGCGCCGGAGGCGGCACCTCGTCAAACCCCCAGCGATCCAGCGCGCTCACCGCGAAGGGCGTCATGCGAATCTGCGTCGCGTACCCCTTGCCGGACCCCGACGGGGAGTTCTCGTGGATCATCTTGCTCAGCGAACGCAGGAACATCTCGCGATGCTCGGGCTTGCCAGAAAGCTCCGCCGCCCGCGCCATCCCCCAGCACTGCATCGACGGCGCACCGGCCCCATCGTCGTACTGCGGGCACTGCGCGTAGCGGAAGCCGTTCCGCTCCTCATTCCACATGCGCGCATGCAGCCAGTCGGCGCTGAGCATCAGCGAGCGCTTCAGATCCTCGCGCGGCTCCACCTCATCGAGCATCGTCATCCCGGCCATCGTCACCCCGGTCATGAAGCTCTTGCCGCCCATGTGCCGGATCTCATGCTCGCATTCGCCGATCGGATGGACCAGCCCGCCCGACCCCGGATCCTGCCTGTCCACCACGTTCTGCATGTAAAAGCGCGCCGCATTCAGGTGGAAGGGGTGAGCGTTCGTGTGGTACGTCCCCAGCGCGGCGATCGTCAACCAGCCGTAGTTGCGATGCACCCACCGCTCCTGGAACCGCGTGCGCGTCGTGTCGAGGAACTCCGAGAGCAGCGCGATGCTCTCGTAGTAGCGCCGCTCACCGGTCATGCAGTACGCCATGTACGTCCCCTGCGTCCAGACATGCCCCGTGTTCCAGATGCCGTTCTTGAACCAGTAAGGCGCATCTTCAGGCTGCGGAGTGTCGTAGCCGCCAACGTGCCACGGCGCGTGCTCCTTCTGAATGCCGAGCACACCGGGGTCGTCCGACCAGTTGATCATGTCGATCTCAATCGTATGCGAGGCCGCCTCAAGCGCGCGGTCGAGGTAGGCCATGTCGCCGGTCCGCGCGTAGTTCACCAGCAGGCCCCACTGCAGGTCGTACTCCTGGTTCGTCCAGTTGACATAGCGCTCGCCGTAGGTGTCGCCGTAGTTCATCCACGAGTACTCCCGCTGGCGGACCCGCGTCCGCTCGAGGTTGTCCAACCCCGTGCGCATGTACTCATCGTACTCCTCGAAGCGCCCCTCGCGACTCGGCGCCAGGTCAATGAACGCGCCCGAGTCGCAAACCGCCTCCGGACCGGGCGTAAGCTGCACGGGCTGCTGCCACGCCTCGGCCGCGCGCGCATCCCCCCGCTCTCCGCCATCGGCGCTCTGACCGAAGTAGAGCAGCACATCGGTGGCAGGCTCCGTCCCCGACGCCACGAGGTAGTCGCCGTCGCGGAACCAGTAGTAGTTCATCGTCAGCAGCTTCGGGTCTGTATGCTCGGCGTACACGTCCGTCGGCAGTTCGGGGAAAAGCTCCGCGGTCAGCGTGTCGCCCTCCACCGCGAACGCCTTCGGGTATTTCTGCCAGAAGTCGCGGATGGCGACCGTCACGGGCGCCTCTCCGTCACCGACGGTGATCACATTCGAGCCCTGTCCGTCGCTCGCGGCGGCCTCACCGCCGTCGTAGACCACGTAGTGATCCGCGTCATCCTGCACCCACCGCACGGCCTCCTCGCCCGTCGCCGACGCCGCCTCCACCGGCCACGTCAGGCTGCGCACCTCATTGAGCGTCGGCGGGAAACCCGAATCGCCCTCATGCGCCAGCAGCGCAACCTCCGTCGGAATACCCGCGAAGCCGCGATAAAAGTACATGCGGCAGCGGTACTTCAGAAACTCGCCATCCGGTCCCGCGAAGGGCCCCTCGGCGCGGATCACGGTGCGCACCGGCCCCGACTCCTCGACCTCGAAGCGCGTGGTGCCCGCGCCGGTCGAAGTGTAACGCGTCCCCTCGCCGTCAACGATCACAAAGCCGTCGCGCCCGGTCACTACGACCTCACCGTCGTCGAACTGCCCGTCGCCATCGGCGTCCACCGACACCCGCCCCGGCGGCGCAAAACGCTCGCGCGACAGCTCGGCTCGAAGCCGATCCGTCGTCACGACCAGCCCCTCCGCGCTCTCCTCCACCACGATGCCCTCATCGACCGCGGGCGTGCTCATCGCCTCGCCGAACTCCAGCGTGTACTCCGGCGATCCGCCCG
>JBNJEK010000398.1:0-3247 GCA_051745855.1 Armatimonadota bacterium | reverse complement strand
TTGCCCTTGCCGTCGCCGGTGTATACCTGCAGGTATCCGCGCGCCCAGTCCTTCGCCATCGCGGTCACTCCCTGACCGTGACATCGGCGTCGCGGCGCAGCGGGTTCGTCCGCGCCTGGAATGAGTAAAGGAACGGGTAGTTCTCCCTCAGATGTGTCATGTACTCCACCCACTCGCGGAGCAGGTGGGAGTACACCCGCTGGATGTCGCCGATCAGATGGTTGATATCCGACTGCGGAAGTTCACTGAAATCACCGCGGGCCGCAAGCTCCTCCTGCAGATGTGTGAGCGCCCAGAGCATCTCGGCGAAATTCTCGTCCTCCAGCAGCGCCGGGTTCTGCAGCAGGCCGAGGAGGAAGTCGCGGTGTTCGGTGAGCAGTTCGCGCAGCGCCTCCATGTCCTCGCGACGCGGACGGACTTTGATGCGCAGGTCGGGGATCGCCTGCTTTGCCTGCAAAAGGCGTGAGGCGGTCCAGTCCGGGTCGATGGAGAGACACGCTCGGACCTCAGTGTCATCCTCCAGCA
This sequence comes from Armatimonadota bacterium, assembly GCA_051745855.1. Lineage (GTDB taxonomy): Bacteria > Armatimonadota > Zipacnadia > Zipacnadales > UBA5352 > UBA5352. The sequence continues at coordinate 2,722 of JBNJEK010000398.1, read as the reverse complement.
CGTAGCACATCTGCTCCAGCAGAGGCTGGCCCAGCGCGCTGAAGAACGTCCCCACCACCATCTTCATCTTCTCAAGCAGCGATTGTCGCTCGCGCTCCTTGAGGATGCGATCGACCACCAGCGAGATGACGAGGACCTCGACCGGCAGGAACGCGATGTCTCCGAAGCCGTAGATCGCGACGTGGTGCAGGTCGCGGAAGATCAGGTAATGAACGCCGTGAAGCCCCAACGCCGCGACCACCAGTGCGATCGCGACCGTGATTACCTCTTTACGTGTCACGAAAAAGTACCTCCGATTCTTTCATCAGGCGTAGTCGTCGGTGATTTCCCGAACTATCTGCACCCACTCGCGCAGGCGCCGCGGTTCATGTTCGATGGTCTGCACGTCCTTGAGCGTGATGTCCACGTGGCAGTGCCCGGCGGCCTCCATTGCGTCGCGCACGATCCGTCGGATCTTCTCCCTGTCGAAGCCGCAGCACATGACATCGGCGGGGTTGGGGCGCCACGAGAAGACGTAGTCGGTGCCGATCAGTTCGGCCGACTTCGCGACATCCGCCCTTGGGACGACCGCGATGCGCCGCAGGTTCGGAAGCTGGCGGAGCATGTCGATCTTCTGCGTCAGGTCCTCGCAGCAGCCGTAGGCCACCAGGCCGAAGTGCTCGAGGATAGGCATCTGATACTGAAACATGAACTCATCGTGCATCGGCGGCGAGATCTGCGCGAACTCCTGTGCCGCGCAGAACGCCCAGAGTTCACTGCGCTTCACCGGGCCGGAGTTGGGCGCCGGGTCGTCGAGTTCCAGCGAGTAAGGCTCGGCCTGGTTCTGATGGCTCGAAAGCGACCAGTCGCCGGCCTCCTCGGCTTCCTCGTGCACACGCTGCACGCCCTCGCTCATGTGTGTGAGCAGGCGATGCAGCCACTGCGGATTGTCCAGCATGTCCCACATGACCTGCTCGAGGCCGCGCAGATAGGCGAGATCGGTGGACAGGTCGGCGCGCCAGACGGTGTACGCCGGGGAGCGATCGAGGTTGACCGTCAGAATGTCCCCGACGGCGTCGCGCAGCCGCTCAAGATTATGCGCGGTGGCGTCCTCGTCGATTACGTGGTGCGGCTCCGCGAGCTTCTCAATGTCCTCGAGTTCTTTGAGCGGCGGATCGTACAACCACGCGCCACCCGGTTCGGCGGGCCTGATACGATTGTAAGGCACACCCCAGGGCCCCTCCTCGGGCATCTTCACCGATGCTCGCTGGGTGATCCACGGCTCGATCACGTAGTCGTCGGCGACCCAGTCCTGCACGATGTGCTGGCGCAGGAAGCGCTCGTGTCCCTGCCAGAAGGGATCGGCGCATTGAAGTTCCGACTGTGGATGCTCCTGCCACGCGGCGAACCAGCGCATGTAAATCAGCGGCCGCGTTCGCTCCAGCGAGTTGTGCCGCCGCCAGAGGTCGCGCCGCTCGTCCATGACAGGCTGAGCGGCGATCTCGGCGTACTGCTCCGCGAGTTCGCGGATGATCTCAATGTCGCGTTGATCCTCGGTCATGCCGGCCTCCAGTGCGGCGATCTCATGTGACGAATTCGATCGTAGGGTAGCCGTCAAAGTCGATGACAAAGCGCCCGTTGTCACTCGGGTATTCAAAGACGCCCCCGCGCCGGAAGTCGTTCTCCTGCTCGGTGCGCTTCGCCAGTCGGCCCTCGGGCAGCAGGTAATCATCTGCGTACTTGCTGACGACCCGGTCGCGCCGTCCGACCGCGTGACCGGTGGTCTTCACCGCGTAGCCGTCCACGTCGATCTCCCTGAGAAAGCGACCGTCCACGTCCACTCCCGCCGCGGTCATTCGCGCGAACTGCTCGATCTTCGGGGCCACCGGGCATGACGCATCATCCACGCCGTGCACGATGACGACCTTCAGGCCCGGGTTCGCCTCCGCGAGCAGGCGGCAGTGCTCGCTGTCACCGAAGTCGCGGATGCGCCGCATGTCTTCCGTCAGGAAGTAGGCGCTGTCGGGGTCGCGCGAGTAGCCCGCGTCAATATGCGTGCCCTCGCCGGTGCCGAATGCCATCGCTTCGATGAGCCCGGGCATCCCGCAGATGTCCACGCCACAGGCGAACGTGTGCGGCGCGAGCTTGCAGACCATCTGCGTGACATTTCCCCCGCCCGAGCCTCCCATCGAGTATACACGATGCTCGTCGAAAACGACGCCGTGATCGAGGAGTTGATTGCGCACGTGATAGAGCGCGCCGATGCAGTCCATCGCCTGCAGGTAGCCGAAGTCGTAGGCGTGCTCGCGGGTGTCCAGCTTCCCCTCCGCACCGCTTTGCAGATAGTTGACGCTGATGGTGACGACGTCGTAGCGCTCGGCGAAGGTGCGGCACCAGCCCCGGTAGCGCGGCTCATCATATTCGCCGCCCCAGTTGTGCAGGCAGAGCATCAGGCCCGTGCCCTCGCCGATCCCGGCGACCGGTTCATCGATCCACATCTTCACTGTGCGCTCACCCGGCTCGTGCTCCCACTGCTGCGCTTCGAACTGCTGGTCCTGCGTAAGAAGCATGGTGGCACCTCAAAGCGTCTGCATGGGGCGGACGACGGAGTTAAGTGCGCCACGCCGAGGTCGGAGTCCTCCCGAACACCGGTGCGGGGCAGGTGTTCAGCCCGGTTCAGCGAACTGACACGCAACACTCCGGAGGTGACCGCAATGTCTCGCGCCTGCATCGTCGCGCTCAT
>JBNJEK010000397.1:0-3269 GCA_051745855.1 Armatimonadota bacterium | reverse complement strand
GCGCTCCTGCGCGAACACGCATGATGTGATGAAGAGAAGGGCGAAAACAGGAGAGACGATGATCGCGGCTGACCGTGCACTGCTCATGACTGCGCCTCCATGGCGACGAGATAGCGCTCGCGCGCGCTACCTTCGCGCAACCTTCCCCCGGACCTCCGAGGCACATGCGAAAACCGGGCGGCGCAGATGCCGCCCGGTCTCGGTTGATCAGCGGATGTCGTCCGGTTTACCAGGGCTCGCCATCGCCGTCGATGTCGGCATGCAGGCCCTGATGGCCCTCGATGGCGTTCGCCGCGAGGGACTTCGCGTGGCCGTCCACGAAGCCGAGATTCGCCTGGTCGTTGTGCCGGGCGCGGATGCGATAGTCACTGGTGTCGGACACGATCGGGTCATAGGTCGGGCTCCACATGTACCCGCGTGCGTCCGCGATGAGGATTGTCTGCGCGGGATACTCAATATCCCCAAGCTTCGCGTTGCTGTTGTTGTTATCCCAGTTGAATCCGTAGCTGAGTTCCGAGCGGTGGGGGCTGCTGCCCCAGCCCTCGACATAACGGCCGTCCGAGTCGCTCGGGCAGATGAAGATCTGTTCGTTCGCCACGTAAGGCTTGACCGCCCTGGTGTAGAGGTAGGGGCGGTTGCTTCCGGTGTACCAGAAACGCGCCTTGGGAAGCATCTCGTCGTAGTCCTGAGTGTACATCATGATGCCGGTGTTGATCTGCTTCACATTCGAGAGACAACTGCTCTGTCGCGCCTTCTCCCGCGCTCGCGCGAAGACCGGGAAGAGGATCGCGGCCAGGATCGCGATGATCGCGATGACGACCAGCAGTTCGATCAGCGTGAAACCATTACGACGGTACATTCCAACCACCTCAAAAGTGAAATTGAGCGACGATCCGGGGAGCGTCGCCTTTCTCAGAACACCGCACGGGTCGCTGAACCGGGGGGGGGAGCTCCGCGGGGCGTCCATGCTTCTGCTATTATTCTATATCTTTTACGATGCGACGTCAATCGTTAAGCGAAACGGTTCCGGCGCCACTACGGTCAGATCACTGTCGCCGCGAGATGAAGGAGCGCTCGCCGTGACGGAGAATTATTCCGGGGCACACCGTTCACTGTCCGGTGCCGCGTTCCGGTACATGTCCGTGCACAGCGCCTCAACGGCCACTTCGGAGGTAGTCCTCATGCGTCTCACGCTGTCGGTCACGCTGACGCTCGTCACACTTTTCGCCATTGTGACTTCCGTCGCCGCTCAGGACGTCACCATCGAGCAGTTGCGTGAGCAGTACCCGCCGAACGTGGAGGCGATGGACCCCGGCTTCCACTGGGCGCCCGAGTTCTCGCGCGACACGGTCACGCCCGTGCGCGACCGAGTTCCGCTGCGGACCGACTGGCCGGACGTTGACGGCCTGACCGCGAGTCCGGTCACCTTCGGCGTGCCCTTCGCCGATGGCGCGCTTGCGTCGGCCGAGAACGCGCGCCTTATCACCGCCGACGGCACGCCCGTGCCCGCGGATCTGCGCACCACCGCGACGTGGTGGCGCGAGGACGGTCCCGTGCGCTGGATGCTGGTGAGCGCCACGCTTGAGCGCGACACAGACTACTTCATCGAGTACGGGACGGAGGTCGAGGCGTTCGAAGCCGATGGCATGACGATCGAGGAGACCGATGACGCGATCGTCATCGACACTGGGACGCTGGAGGCGACCATCAGCAAAGAGCGGCCGACGATCCTTGACGCCGCTATCGTGGATGGCGAGGCGATCGTCATTCCCGAGGCGGCCGCGGCCAGCATCCCGACGGTCGTTGATGGCGAGGGCAACGAGTATCCGGCCTCCGCGGACAGCCTGCAGGTCAGCTTCGAGCGCCGTGGTCCGCAGGAGGCCGTCATCCGCCGCGAGGGCTGGTATACATCGGCCGCGGGCGAGCGCTTCTGCCAGTTCATCACGTACACGTGGTTCTACGCCGGCAGCGCCTCCGTCCGCCACGACCACACGCTCGTGGTGGGCTTCGACACCCACGAGCACACCATCCGCGACATCCGGCTTGCGATGCCGGTGGCGGGCGGCGTCACCGATCACCAGTTCTCCCTGTCAATCTCCGGCGAGGAGCCTGCACCGGTGACCGCGGAGGCCCTTCCGGCCCGCGTGATGCAGACGCAGACCGAAGAGGCCGCGCTCACCGACGGCGCTGGCGCCACCACCGAGGCCGCGCGTTCGGGCGGATGGGCCGCCGCATCGAGCGCTTCAGGCGCCGGCGCAGCCGTGGCGATCCGCGACTTCCGGGAGCAGTACCCGATGGAGCTTGAGGTCACGCAGGACGCGGTCATCGCGCACCTGTGGCCCGCGCATAACGCGCCGGTGCTCGACTTCGCCCCCTCGGCGCAGATGGGCGACGAGTATCCCGGCGATCGCGTCTTCTGGCGCGACTTCTACCGCGGCGGCCTCGACTCGTGGACGCAGGGCTACGGGATCGCGAAGACGCACAACCTGCAGCTCAGCTTCCTCACACGCGGCGACTCGCGCACGTTTGCCGAACTGAACGCGTTCGAAAACCCGGTGCTGGCGTTCGCCGACCCCGAGTACGCCTGCGACACCTGGGCATTCGGCCGCGTTGCGGAGCGCGACCCGGAGCAGTTTCCGGAGATCGAGGCGGTGCTCGACGCGATCATGCACCGGAAGCACTACCTCCGCGACCGCCTCGGCAACTACGGCTGGATCGACTTCGGCGATGTGAACTACCAGCTTTCCAACGCCCTCGACCCCGAGGAGATCGACTACGTACACTGGCGCCACTGGGCGCAGATGTTCTACGGCGGCCCGAACGTCTTCCCGCTGCTTTACATGCGCTCGGGTGACCGCGACGCCTGGGACTTCGCCCGCGTAAATACGCGACATGTCACCGACATCGATATCTGTCACCTCGACGATAATGGCGAGCTTGATTTCCAGTTCGAAAAGTTCAAGGGTGGGCGCTACGGTGGCAATGGCGGCATCTGCCACTACGCCGCGAACATATACATCATCGGCTGTGACAGCCACCTGCGCTTCATGATGTGGGACTACTACCTCAACGGCAACCCCCGCGCATGGGAGGTCATGCACGAGTTCACCGACCACCTCGCGAGCCTGCGTCATGAGGGTTACAACCAGGTGTACCGGCACCGCATGACCGGCGGGAGCATTCGGTTCTTCTCCGAGGCGTATGAGGCGACGTGGAACCCCGAGTACCTCTCCATCGCCCATCAGTTCGCCGATATCCTCTACGACGCG
>JBNJEK010000396.1:0-3293 GCA_051745855.1 Armatimonadota bacterium | reverse complement strand
GGCCAGCGGTAGAGTCCGGTCGGTGAGACGCCACGCCAGATGTAACTGCTCGTATTGAGCGGCGTTCCGAGGTTGTCGAAGACGCGGTTGCGACGGAAGATACTCTCATCGTAGAGGTTCTTGGAGTAAGGGTCTGCCGAGTACGCGCTGTCGCGAGCGCGGGTGATGATGTTGTCCTCAATCAGCAGGCGGCCCGAGGCGGAGAGGGCGTAATTCCTCCCCCACTCCGCTCGGATAACATTCGCGCGGATCACCGAATGTGTCACCTGGAGAAAGCTCACCACGCCATGCCCCGCGTGGGCGAATGAGTTCCCTTCGATCAGCACCTGGGAGGAATCGAACACGCGCAACAGGTCGCCGGTCACGGTGTCCTTGCTGAATACGTTGCCAAGCAGCCTGATCTGCGTGCAATTGCGTATCCAGTGCAGCGGGCGCGCGCGGCGCATGTTGCAGCCGCGGATCGTCACATGGCTCGAATCGTCAATCCCAAACCAACCGCCGCCTCCCATCCCGTCCACGTCAAATCCCTCGACGGTGACATGTTCGTGTCCGTTGAACTGCATGACGAGGTGCCCGTCTTCGGCCACCAGTCGCGCGGCCCGCGGCTCCACCGAGCGGTAGGTGATCGGCGCGTCGGCCGTTCCGCTGGCGGCGGGCGCGATGGTGCCGGCGTAGTCGCCGGGAAGAAAGATCGCGGTGTCGCCAGGCTCAAGAGCCTCGTTCGCCTTTGCGATGGTCTGCCACGGCGACTCGCGATCACCGGCGGCGGCATCGTCACCGTCGGGTGACACGTAGTACTGCGCGGCACGTGCGGCGGGAGCCGCCATCAGGACGAGGCCAACCAACAGTGTGGTCATGATCAATCCTGCCTTCGCAGACATCACGATTCTCCTCAGTTCACTGGTGTGCGCGCGAGGAAGCGACGCGTTCGCATCAGTTCGGCCCTTCGAGGATCGCGCCCTGCTCGCGGATTGTGGTGCACAGGCGCTCGAGCGGCAGGTCCCGAACGTCGGGGTGCCTGCCTGCGGCACAGAGCGCGACCGCCGTCCCCGCCGCGTGCCCGGTCGCCACGCAGGTGCCCATGACGCGCGCCGAGCCGTTGGCCTCGCGGGTGGATGAGATGCACCGCCCGGCCACGAGCGTGTTCGTGAGCCCGCGCGGGATCAGGCAGCCCCACGGGATGTCGTAGGAGCGCCCGTCCCTCACCGGGATGCGCTTCTGCCACGTCCCCGCGCCGTGGATGTCCACGTGGTGGCCGCCCTTTGCAACACATTCAGGGGACTTTCTACCCTCGACGACCTCCTCGGCGGTCAGAACATATTCCCCGACGACGCGCCTGGTCTCGCGCACGCCGACTCGCGGCGCGACGCCGGTCAGCGCCGCTCCCGCGAATCCGGGGAGACGCTTCTGCGCGAAACGCGCGCACGTCTCGACCTGCTCCACCAGCACCGGCAGCGCACGGCTCAACTCCCGGCTGTCGGTGGCGTCAATGTTGGCGACGCGCGTGGTGTTGAGCGTCACCTCGTGCCGCGTCAGCGAGGTCGGTGACATGAAGATCGCGGTGCATGGGTACATCTCGCCGCTCTCGATGGCCCCGCCGAGCACCCTGCCCTCCGCGCTGAGCGCGAGGTAGGGGTAGCCGGCGTCATGCAGCGCCCGGGCGCACTCCGCGCGCGAATCGCCGATCACCGGGTTTTCGGCGAGCAGGACCTCCCCCGGATTGTCCCGGACGAACCCCAGCAGCGGCTCCACGTCGATCGGCCCCATCTGAAAGACGAGGCTCACCGGCTGAAACTGCCCGCCCGGCCCGCCCTTTTCGCACTCCGCGCCCGCCCACGATGCGATGGTGGCATCGCCGGTGCAGTCCACTACGAACTCCGCCTCGATCGGCATCTCCCCTGCGCCGGCGCACACGGACAGCCCGGCCACCCTTCCATCATCCGCGTCGGCGCCACGGACGTGGGCTCCCGTGAGCAGATCGACGCCATGCCGGTCGAGCAGGTCCACGATCGCCAGTCGCATGACGTCAGGATCCACGCAGACGCCCCACAGCGTCCGCCAGTCGCAGATCAGACCCTCGTAGCCGCCCAGTTCCCGGCAGCGCTGCAGTAGTTGGTCGAGGACACCCCCGACGATCCACTCGCCGCGCGAGTTGCATGCGCCGAGGATCGGCAGGCCGCTGACGAGGTCGCCGCCGAGAAATGAGTCGCGCTCGATCAGCAGCGTCCGCGCGCCGGTCTGCGCCGACGCCACCGCCGCAGCGACACCTGCGCTCCCGCCCCCAACGACGAGAACCTCGTACGATGATCGCCCCTGTGTCATCACGTCATTTCCTCCCGGAAAGCTTCAATCATATGAGTGACAGTTTCCTCCGATCGCGCCGAGGACCTTCAGCGCCCGGGCACAGGTCCCCCGGTGCAGGAGAGACCGCATGCTGGTCGAATACTCTGACTGGATAAGCTCGCGCGGATTCAGGGAGGGGTTGGTGACCGATGCGCAAACCGGGTATTCGCGGTTTTACGCTGATCGAATTGCTGGTGGTGATCGCCATCATTGCGATCCTCGCCGCGATCCTCTTCCCTGTCTTTGCTCAGGCCAGGGAGAAGGCTCGCCAGAGCAGTTGCCTCTCGAACGTCAAGCAGCTTGATCTCGCCACCCTGATGTACATTCAGGACTACGATGAGATGCTGCCGCCGGCGATCGCCGGAAAGGACGATGGCAGCCTGCTGTGGACCACGCTGGAGCTGGTGGAGTCCTACGCGAAGAACCGGGAGATCCACCGGTGCCCGAACGATCCCGATGGCGAGGTGGACTTCTCCGTGTGGCCCGGTCTTGAAAGCTACAGCTACGCGTGGAACAAGGAGGCGTTCGCGTACCGCCTGCCGCCGATCCCCGGCGGTCCGCCCCTGCCGATGGAGCCGGTCGTCTCCCTCGCGTCGATCTCGCGGCCCTCGGAGACCACGGCGTTCTTCGACGGGAAGCTTGTCATCATGGCCGTGCTCACCAGCCACCGGCACAATGACGGCGCCAACGTCGCGTTCCTCGACGGCCACGCGAAGTGGTTCCACCGCGATTCGCCACCACCCGGCTGCGGCTCGGATTACTACCACATCATCCCGTAGCCCGCGCGAGCCGCTGAGGCAGAGAGCGCCCTCTCTCTCCCGCGGATAGACTCGCGCGGGAGGATACCCGGACCGGATCGGCGAATTCGGTGGTCCGCCGACGATCCCGCACGATGCGCGGTCGCAATCTACTGTGAGTTGGCGGACCCAATCTACTGTGAGTTGGCGGAC
>JBNJEK010000395.1:0-3302 GCA_051745855.1 Armatimonadota bacterium | reverse complement strand
GATCTCGACCCACGATCCCGCGGTTGCTCGGCGCACCGAGATCGACCTGTGGCGCGCCGGAGGGTATCCTTTGTGCGGCGGCCTCGGCAGCCAGTCCGACGGTGAGCACTGCTGCGAGAGTCATTACGACTGCGATCCTCATGACCTCGTCCTCCTCATGACCCCGTGTCCGTCCGTCTGCCGATCGCTCGATCGAGCGTATCAGCGCGAGTATCGCTGGTTGAGATAGGGCCAGCCCATCCCATGCTTCGGGCCGGTGGTGGAGCGCATGGGCTTTTCGTACCAGTACTGTCCGGGGATGGGGCGCGGTGAGTAGATGGCCCCACGGCGGTCCTGCGATTGCTCGTAGCGGTCGGCGGGGACCCCGCACCGGTGGCAGGTGGCGCCCATGTCCCGCCAGTATCCGCATCTTGTGCAGCGCACCGGGTGGTCGTAGCGTTCGGCGAAGGTGGGGTATTCGGTGGCCTGAGGCTGGTAGTAGTACCCGGGTGTGCCGGGGGTCTGCCCGTCCTTGACGGTCACCTCGCCCTCGAAGGGCCCGATGTACCACATGTTCGCCGTGCCCTGGGCGAGGGCGGCCCCGGCGGTCAGGAGCAGGCCTGTGATGATCAGCGCGGTGCGGACCTGTCGCATGGCAGTCATCTCCACTCCCCGCGGAAGCTACTATCATGCGTAGTATACCCGGAGTGTGGGGCGGTGTCAACAAATTGCGGAGATAGGGTGTAAACGCAGACTGTCGGTGGCTGCCTCCGTGCTATCTCTTTCCGGGGAAATCTCGCCCCGAGTCTGGAGTCCAGGCGCCTCGCCTGGACGCCGTTTCCGCTTCAGACGTCGGCCTGAGACGACTCTCCGGGCGGGGGCGCCCGGAGTCCGGGTTCCTTGCTGAACGCTGCTGCGGCGCCGACAATCTCAGGATACACCCCGGAGATAGCGGGAGATAGGGGTTGGATCGTCAGGTTGGGACGTGTCATCGGGCGTGGTCGGCGGGGGGGCCACGAGGGTGTTGGCGGTTCCGCGTGACGGGGCGCGGCAAGGGGTGGGAGGGTGAGAGGGCGCTCGCAACCGGCGCGAGTTTTGGGCGTTCGGAGAAGGGAATATGATGTTCCGCGCGGAAATACAAGGCACCACGCAGTCAACCGCGAGACGGCTGTGCGGCCTTCTCGCGTGTCGAAACCTGAAGAAGAGAGAGGGTACAACAATGAGCAAGTTCGAACTGGTGGCGCCTGAGACTACGCCGCCCCTTGACGAGGGATTCCGTCCGGCGGTGCTGGCCAACCACGCGTATCTGAAGGCGGTGCAGGAGTCCGGCGAGGGCGTTGACGTGAAGGTCGCGCTGACTCGCGGCGATGGCTCCGTGTCGGTCTATCCCACGATGATGTACGCGCCCGATTCGGAGAGTGCCGAGGCGAATCTTATGTATGCCGAGCGCCTCGTGAAGTTCCTTCTGTGGTCGCGCGGCGGATACAAGGTGACGATCGCCGGCCAGGACCAGGTCGCCGAGCATATCAAGAGCGTCTATGCACCTGACGGCGAGCGCGCTTTCGACTACGACTTCATGGGCGGGGTCTACGAGAGGGAGTTCGAGGTCGAGGGCGTCGCACTTGAGGACTGCCCGGAAGAGCAGGACACGACGGAGCCGCTGGGCCGGCACCTCGAGGGCAACCGTGTGGGCTTCGACCTGGGCGCCTCAGACCGGAAGACCTCCGCGGTCATCGACGGCGAGTCCGTCTGGGAGGAGGAGGTCCCGTGGGACCCCAAGAACCAGGAGGACTGGAAGTATCACTACGAGGGCATCAAGCACTCGATCTCCCGGGCGATGGAGCACCTGCCGTCCACTGACGCGATCGGCGGTTCGTCGGCGGGCGTGTGGATCAACTCCCGTGCGCTGGTGGCGTCGCTGTTCCGCTCGATCCCCGAGGATGACTTCGAGGAGCACATCAAGGACATCATGCTCGACATCGGCGAGGAGTTCGGTGTGCCCATCGTCGTGGTGAATGACGGCGAGGTCACGGCGCTGGCCGGATCGATGTCGCTTGAGGAGAACGGCGTGCTGGGCGTGGCGATGGGCTCGTCGGAGGCGGCGGGCTACGTGACGATGGACGGGAACATCACCGGCTGGCTCAATGAGCTTGCGTTCGCGCCGGTGGACTACCAGGAGGACGCGCCTGAGGACGAGTGGTCGGGCGATAAGGGCGTCGGCGCGCTCTACTTCTCGCAGCAGGCGGTCGGGCGGCTCGCGCCGGTCGCGGGCATCGAGTTCGACGACGATCCGGACCTGCCGATCCTGCTTGAGCGCGTGCAGGAGCTTCACCTGCAGGACGACGAGCGCGCGCACAGCATCTTCGTGACGATGGGCGTCTACCTCGGGTACACGATCGCGCACTACGCGGACTTCTACGACTTCAAGAACATGCTGATCCTGGGTCGCTGCACTTCGGGGAACGGTGGTCCGACGATGCTGGAGACCGCGACGGACCTGCTGGAGCGCGAGTTCCCGGCACTGGCGGAGAAGATCGACCTGATGCTTCCGAGCGAGCGTTTGCGCCGTGTGGGTCAGGCGATCGCCGCCGCAAGCCTTCCCGAGATCAACGGCGGCTGACGGGACGGAAGAGAATATCAAGGAGGATCTGAACAATGAAGCTGCGCAAGGACGGCGGTGAGGTCTTCGTCCCGGATCGCAAACCGGTTGACGAGGCCCTCAGCCGCACAACGCACATGGGCATCGGCGCCCACCAGGATGACCTTGAGATCATGGCGTACGACGGGATTCTGGAGTGCTTCGGGCGCGACGACCTGTGGTTCACGGGCATTACCTGCACCAACGGCTCGGGCAGTCCGCGTGATGGGCTTTATGCGGACTACACCGACGAGCAGATGATGGACGTGCGCCGCGACGAGCAGAAGAAGGCGGCGGTCGTGGGCGAGTACGCGGCCCAGTTTCTGCTCAACTATGCGTCGAGCGAACTGCGCGATCCGGAAAACCCCGATCCGCTGGCGGACCTGGTGGATATACTGCAGGCGGCGAAGCCGCGGTGGGTGTACACGCACAACTTCGCGGACAAGCACACCACGCACATCGGCGCGGCGTCCCGCGCGGTCGAGGCGATTCGCGAACTCGACCCGGACGACCGGCCGGAGAAGCTCTTCGGCTGCGAGGTCTGGCGGGATCTCGACTGGGTGCTTGACGAAGACAAGGTGCAGTTCGACGTCGCGGGGCATGAGAACCTCGAGATGGCGCTGCTGGGCGTGTTCGACTCGCAGGACATCGGCGGCAAGCGCTACGACCTGGCGACGCTCGGGCG
>JBNJEK010000394.1:0-3336 GCA_051745855.1 Armatimonadota bacterium | reverse complement strand
GGCGGGAGCATTCGGTTCTTCTCCGAGGCGTATGAGGCGACGTGGAACCCCGAGTACCTCTCCATCGCCCATCAGTTCGCCGATATCCTCTACGACGCGCAGGAGGAGCTTGGGCAGACGCGCTACGATGACGTGTACATGAACGAGGGGAAGGTCAAGTACTACCAGCTTACCGGCGACGAGCGGATGCGCGACCTCTTCGTCAACGACATGCGCATACTCTCCGAGGCGAAGGACGCCCATGTCTTCGCGGATACGCGCTCAACGACTCTCTGGGGCCTCGCCCACGCCTACTGGTTCACCGGTGATGAGAGCCTGCTGCCCTTCGCTATGTGGCAGCATGAGATCGCCACCAGCCGCGTCCCGACCGAAGGTGAGGCGCACGAGATCGGGGCGGTCGGCTGGACCTTCGAGCATGCCTACCAGTCGACTCTGGGCAACCAGCTTCCGACGTGGGCGGCACTGCTCGCGGACGTGGAGGAGCTGCCGGAGGCATCCGGCCCGACCGGCTCGGGCAACGGGCCGATCTACCTGCGCGAGGACGAGGACGGGGAGTTCACCGTCAAGCTGCAGGTCGAGCTTTACCAGCGTATCCCCGGCCAGAGCGCGGCCCCGTTCAGCAACTGGGAGCAGTGGGTCGAGCGCCTGCCCGAGGAGGACCGCCCGGCGCTGATAGTCACCGCGCCCGACGGCTCGGAGGTCGCGTCATTCGACCTGCTCGGCGACAGCGAGCAGGAGGCCGCGATGTACATCGGCCCCAGCGGCACCCGCGACGTGGTGCAGTTCACGATCCCCGCCGACGGGCAGACCGGCACCTATGCGATCGCGCCGAGCAGCGAGATCGTCCGCGTCAACCTGAAGCTCGCGGACACCTCGCTGAGCAAGCACGTGCATCAGACTGGCGACTCGTGGGTCTACGGCGCGACGCAGTCGTTCATCGTGCCCGCCGGGACCGGCGACTTCGCCGTCGAGGTCAAGTCGATCATCATGCGCACCAGGGTCGGTGTGATCGTGCGCGACGCCGAGGGCGAGGAGGTCGCTTCCGCGGAGTGGACGGTCAGTTCCAGCCCGCGCCACAGTTGGGAGCGCCTCGAACTGAATGCCGGCGCGCCGGCGGAGGATGAGATCTGGTCGATCAGCTTCCTGCCCCCGATGGCGAGTTACCTCCGCTTCGAGGGCGTGCCCCCGTATGTGGCCGCATCGGGTGACGCGCTCTTCGTACCTGACCGCACCGTCGAGATGCCCGCGATCCCCGCTCCCGAGGGTGACGCGCCCGCGCGCGTCGAATCACCACTGGCTGAGGGCGGAGAGGCGCTTGCGCTGCCGCCGAACGTCGGCGTAGCGCTGGAATCGCCGGATGGGACGCCGCTGATAAGCGAGGTCGAGGGCACGGTCGAGATGTGGGTGCGCAGCGCCCGGCAGCCGACCGATCTGCACAACCGCGCGCTCCTGCGCTGCGGCGAGTTGCATCTCTACCGACGCCTGAATCTCGGCACATACATCTACATCGGCCCCGGCCATCAGACCGGACTGGTCCTGCCGCCCGGCCGCTGGGCGCACCTCGCCGCGACCTGGCGCCCCTCGCGCACCGACGAGGGCAAGACCGAGGTCGCAATTTACATCGACGGCGTGCGCGTCGAGACGTCGTATAACCGGCACATTGAGCCCGAGGACGGATGGGCGGGCGAAGAACTGCTGATCCCGGCGGACAACGCCGGCCTTTACGTCGATGAACTGCGCGTTTCGGACGTGGCTCGCTATGACGGCAATTTCGACCGCCCGGATGCTCCGTTCGCGCCCGACGACAACACGCTGGTGCTCTCGCACTTCGATGATGGCACCGCGCTCGTGCAGGGCACGCAGGTCGAGTGGCAGACGCGGTAGCGAGCAGCGGCTTTCGTGGTCGTTGGAGCGACTGGCCCCCGCGCCAGCCTGTGCCGTTGTCATTGCTGTTCTTTTCTCGATTGCTAATTGCCCAATGCCAAATCCCGTCGTCTGGAGGAAATGATCATGCCTGAACCAATCTACGACACCGACGGTCTGCCCGAAATCCGCGCCGGCGTCGCGCGCTCGGTCATCACGCCCGACGGCAAGCCCTACCTCGCCGGATACTTCCACGAGCGCATCGGCGAGACGATCCGCGACGACCTGCACTGCCGCGTGCTGATACTCGATGATGGCGAGTGCCGCATCTGCCTCGTCACGCTGGATCTGATCGCCGTCAACCGCGACTGGGGCGACGCCGCGCGCGATCTGATCGTCGAGCGGACCGGCATCCCCGCCGACCGAATCATGATCTGTGCCACGCACACCCACACCGGCCCGTCGATTGGCGGCGGACGCCCCGGGACGCCAAAAGAGTGGCTCGAAAAGCTCCCGGAGATGATCGCCGACACCGCCGAGGCCGCCGCGAATGATATGTTCGACGCGCTGCTCTTCCCCGGGGTGAAGGAGGAGTACCTGCTGGCGAGCAACCGTCTCGGCCGCACCCGGGAGGGTGACGAGGTCTTCTCCTCCGAGGGCGTCATCGGCCACGCCGGCCCTGTGGATCCGCGGCTGATCGCGGTCGGCGTCCGCGAACTCGACGGCACGGTCCGCGCGGTGCTCGTGAACTACGGGATGCACGTCGATGTCATCGGCGGCGGCAGCGCCGACTTCGTCTCCGCCGACTGGCCTGGGGAGATGGAGAGGGCCGTCGCGGGCGTCTACGGCGAGCAGGCCATCACGGTCTTCGTCAACGCCCCGTGCGGTGACATCAACCACCGCCTGTGGCGGGAGAGCCGTCATCCGGGCGAGGGCGAGGCGAAGGCCGTGCAGATGGGCCGCGCCTACGCCGGGCTCGCGGTCGCCGCGGTCGAGGTCGCCGAGCCCATGGAGGGCTCGGGCTGCGGCTCAAAGTTCGAGGACCTGAAGATCCCCTACTACACGCGCGGCGAGGACCTGATGGCGGAGATCGAGGAGATGAAACAGCGCGACGACCTCGAGTACTTCGAGGAGGCGACGATCAAGCGCGTGGAGGGCTACGAGCTTGACGGGAAGATCGCGGACGTGCCGCTCCAGGTTATGCGCTTCGGCGAGATGCTCATCGTCGGACTTCCGGGCGAGATCTTCACGAAGTGGGGTATGGAGATCAGGCACTGGTCGCCCGCGCCGGTGACGATCGTGGTTGAGCTTGCGAACGATTCGCTGGGCTACATCCCGACCACCGACCAGGCTATGCGCGGAGGGTACGGCGCGAAGCCGATCCTCTCGCGCAGGCTGATCGCGGACGCGGGCCGGCAGATCACCGACTGGGTGCAGGTCGCGATGTGGGAGATCTGGGAGGGCGAGGATCGC
>JBNJEK010000393.1:0-3341 GCA_051745855.1 Armatimonadota bacterium | reverse complement strand
GTACCCGAGGTACGAGCGAGACTTCCGACCCGAGCAATGGCGCCCGGGCATCCGGGAGTAGATCCCGGAACGAGTCGCATGACGTCAAGGAGGGGCGGCCCGAGCGTCGCGGTCGTTTGCGACGGGAGGGTGACCCCGCCCCCGGGCGGGGTCAGCTTCCTTGCCCGCCCGCCGTTTGTCGTCCGGAGAAGAAACGCAATCAGACTGTCGCACAATGCGTAAGGAGCGATCGTTGTGTCTGAGAAGAAGGGCGTAGGACCGGTGAGTATTTGCCTCGTCGGAGTGAGCAATTTCGCACAGAGCCACAAGCGCTCAATCGAGCAGATGGTGGAGGAGGGGATGGCGACCTTCGACTGCGTGGTCATCCGCAGCCCCGACAAGTACCCGGAGGCGATGGAGGAGTACAAAGAGCGTGGCATCAAGATCTATCTTGATTACGAGGAGATGCTCGAAGCAGAGAAGGATCGCGTCGAACTCGTCGCGCTGCCGCTCTCGATCCAGACTCACGCGGAGGCCTCGATCGCGGCGATGGAGGCCGGGTACGATGTGCTCGTGGAGAAGCCACCGGCTGCGACCGTGCAGGACGTGGACGCGATGATCGCCGCCTCCGAGCGCACGGGGCGATTCTGCGACGTCGGCTTTCAGAACCAGTCAAAGAACACCGTCCGCGAACTCAAGCGCAAGATCTGCGACGGAGAACTTGGCGACATCGAGCTTATCAGTGTGATGGCCGAGTGGGTTCGCGATGACAACTACTACGCGCGCAACCCGTGGGCTGGCCAGATGGTCGTGGACGGCCAGTACGTCCTCGATGGGCCGACGAACAACGCCCTCGCGCATTACATGTTCAACGCGCTTTACTGGTCCAGTCAGACGTGGAACCACGCCGACACGCCAGTGAGGGTGAAGGGCGAACTCTACCACGCCCACCCGATCCCCGGCGAGGACACCGCCTCGATCCGCGTCGAGACCTCCGGCGGAACTGAGATCATGTACAACGTGACCCTCGCAGGCTGGACGACGCGCGGCCCCTTCACCCGCATCGAGGGCAGCAAAGGCACCGCTTTGTGGAGTCACACCGGCGACACCGAGATCGACTACAAGGATGGCTCCACCGAGACCATCGAGTGGGACAGGGAGCGGGAGCACTACGAGGTCTTCCGCAACGCCATCCGCTACCTCCGCGGTGAGGACGACGCACTGAACGCGCCGATCGCGATGGCCCGCCCCATTACCGTCGCGGTCAATGGCGCCTACGAGTCGGGCGGGCCGCCCCGCGAGGTCCCGGCCGAGTATGTCACGCGCGAGGACCGCGAGGATAAGGTCTTTACCGGCATCGACGGCCTCCCCGAACTGCTCGACAACTGCTACGAAAAAGCCCTGATGTTCTCCGAGGCCGGCGCGCCATGGGCCTACGAGCCGGAGTGGTTTGATACGAGCACCTACACCGAGTTCGACATGGACCTGGAGTGAACGAACGACCGCCTCACCCCCCCCCCGGCCCCCTCTCCGGAGCCCAGCAAGCTGGGCTTTGGGAGAGGGGGAGGACACAATCGGTGGCGGCATCCCGACACACTGCCGCAATAGCAGAAATCGGCTCTTTCCCCCTCCGGCACGGAGGGGGTGCC
Organism: Armatimonadota bacterium; assembly: GCA_051745855.1. Taxonomy (GTDB): domain Bacteria; phylum Armatimonadota; class Zipacnadia; order Zipacnadales; family UBA5352; genus UBA5352. The sequence goes on along the minus strand of JBNJEK010000393.1, from coordinate 1,713 downwards.
CGAATGTCGTTTATGAGGGCGGGGGAGGTCGGACAACGAGCACCTGCACCGAGTTCGACATGGACCTGGAGTAACGGCGGCTACCGGCAGCGGCTGAAGGGCCTGCTGACTTATTTCATTCGCCGTCGTTCATGGGACAGGCATTTCCTGCCTGTCGCCGTTGGGACTGGGGAATCCACATGACCGAAGAAGGTCGTACCGCCGTCGATGAGCAGTTCCCCGGGGAATTTCTCCCCGGGACCGACATCGAGGTGTTTAATCCGCAGATCGAACGCGGGCGCATCCGTCACGCGCTCTTCGACTTCGACGGCACCATCTCCCTGGTCCGCGAGGGCTGGCAGCGGATCATGTGTGAGATGATGACCCGCACCATCCTCGCCGCTCCTGATGCAGAGGATCGCGAACAGGTCAGACGCGAGGTCGATGACCTGATCGCCCGCACCACCGGCCGGCAGACGATCGACCAGATGGCGATGCTGGCCGATGAGGTGCGCGCCCGCGGCGGCGAGCCTCGCAGCGCCGAGCAGTACAAGGCCGAATACCTCGACGACCTCGCGCGGGTCGTTGAGGATCGGCGCGAGGCGCTGCGCTCCGGAGCCGCCTCGCCCGACGAGCACACTGTGCCCGGCGTGCTCGACGCGATCGACTGGCTCGCCGACCGCGGCGTCGTCCTGCACATCGCGAGCGGCACCGACCGCGACGCGGTTGTGACCGAGGCCGAACTGCTCGGGATCGCCCACTGCTTTGCGACAATCCACGGCGCCCTGCCTGATGCCGACGCGTTCTCGAAGGCGGCCGTCGTCGAGGAACTCGCCGACATCGCCCCCGGGCCCCAACTCGTCAGCTTCGGCGACGGCGTCGTCGAAATGCGTCATTCTGCCGAGGTCGGTGCGATCGCCGTGGGCGTGGCAAGCGACGAGGAGCGCCGGGAGGGCGTTGACGACTGGAAGCGCGGTCGGCTGATCGAGGCGGGCGCAGATATGATCGTGCCGGACTTGCGCGAGTATGAGCGACTGCTGCGCTGGCTTTTCGCCGAGGAGGACTGACCGTGCCACACGAGCAGTTTGACCGCTCGCGGTTGAAGCTCAAGTCGCTGTCCGAGCGCGAGCACGACCTCAACGTCGGCGTGGTGATGGCGCTCGAGGACGCGCCTGATGCCGTCGAGAATGCGGACCTTGCGACGCTCGCGGATCGGATCATCGCCGCGCGCGAGCGAAACTCAGCGGTCATCTGGACGATCGGGGCGCATGTGATCCGCTCGGGCGTGCAGCGCTTCCTGATCGATCTGATGGAGCGCGGCATCATCACGCACCTCGCCGGCAACGGCGCCGTCGCCATCCACGACTTCGAGTTCGCACTCATCGGCGCGACCTGCGAATCGGTCGCGAAGTACATCAGCGAGGGGCAGTTCGGCCTCTGGGAGGAGACCGGGAGGCTGAATACGATCGCCCGGGCGGCCGCGGACAACGACCTCGGCTTCGGTGAAACCATCGGCCACGAGATCGAGACCGGCATGTTCCCGCACTCTGATGTCAGCGTACTGGCCGCCGCGTACCGCCTCGACATCCCCGCTACGATTCACGTGAGCATCGGCTATGACATCGTCCACGAGCACCCGGGCTGCGACGGCGCGGCGATCGGTGCGGCCAGTTACACGGACTTCCTGATCTTCGCGCGCTCGGTCGAGGCCCTTGAGGGCGGCGCGTATTTGAC
>JBNJEK010000392.1:0-3345 GCA_051745855.1 Armatimonadota bacterium | reverse complement strand
ATGCCGCTGCTTTACGAGAGCCCGCAGGGCGTGCTGGACTCGAAGGCCCCGTGGTCACACGAGCAGATCATCGACACCTGCATGTTCGTGGTCTCGCAGATCTGCTCGCACCTGATGGAGTGAGGAGCCGAAGAGAATGCGCGGCAGGCGCGGGCGATCTGTCACATGCAACCCGCGCCTGCTCCTCGCCCTCCGATCGGTAGATCACTGCAGCCGCTCGATCGCCTCGGCGATGGCGGCGCGGCGCTCGTAGAGCGGCTGCGGATCGCGCGTGAATTCCGACGAACTCTCCACGATCTCCGGCCCGACCGTCAGCAGCGCGGCGGCCTCCTCATCACCCTCGGCCAGCCGCGACAGCATCGCGAAGTACTCGTAGTCCTCGAACCCCTCGCGGAGCATCTCCCACCGGATCGAGTCGATCGGGCCGGAGATGACCGGCTCATGCGGCTCGTTCGGATCCACGCGCGGCGGGTAGATCAGCCGCCCGTCACCGTTGCCCCAGTGCCCGCCACCGCGAGCGCGGTAGCTCATCGGGTCGGCCCAGGGGTCCTGCAGGCCCTCGTCCGGCGCGGTGGCTGATGTCCAGTAGTTCGCGCGCCAGATGAGGCTGCCGGTGATGTTCCACTTCCACGCCATCCACGTCCACACGCGCAGATCGATCGCGTTGTGATCGATGAAAAGGCCCGCATGCGGCGCCTTCGGACCCGTGCAGACGTAGAACCACGCGTCATCGCCCGCCGCTATCCGCTGCTGCAGAATCTCAGGCTCCGCCCGATGCAACACCGGACACCATGTGTCCACGAAGCCGAACAAGTCCGGCTCAGGCTGTTCGGTCAGCAGACGGTTGATCTGCGGAGCGTATTCGTCGAAAAGCCGCATCCCGTACTGCACGTTCTCGTAATGCTCGGGCGCCGGCTCGTCGATCCAGTAGGCGATTGCTGTGTCAATCCAGCCATTCTCGATCAGGTGATCGTGGATCTGCTTGAGATACCCGCCCATGATCCGGTCGTACTGCGGGTCGCCCTGCGTGAACGGCCCGACCTGCCCGGGCGCGTCCTTGCGCGGCATCCAGCGCGGAGTCAGCCGAAAGTGCCGCACACCGAACTGATCCACGTAGCGCTCCATCTCGCGGTCGAACTGCGTGAAGTCGACCTCCACGCGCATCTCGTCCCCCTCACCCACCAGTTCCGCCTCCATGTTCCCCAGCGCCATCGGGTGGTAGGGGTCCACGCCGTGCTCGACAAAGTTCTGAATGTAAAGGTCGAACACCTCGCGCATCTGCTCGTCGTTCTCCAGGTGATGATACTTCGGCAGATGCCCCGTGATCAGGCCTTCGGTGTGTACGAACTGCAGGCTGTCGGGCAGCGTGAAGTCACGAACCCGCAGCGCAATCGGCACCGTCTGCTCCCAGTCGCCCGCGGTGAGCCTCAACTCCGCCCGGTAGCTCCCCGGGCGCGCATCGTCGGGCACATGCACGCGCACCCACAGCGGCTGGTTGCGCCGCGCCTCCAGCGCCAGCGGGTCCTCGAGCGGCGGGAGCGGGTCGGGCCAGTCACCCACCGAGCCCTGCCGATCGCTGGGAGAGTGCACCGGGACATATGCGACCTCGAGGATGTCCACGCTGTCGGCCGCGATCACCGCGCCCCGGGGGCCGGCGAAGTCACTGATCTCCGCGTCCAGGGGCTCCATCTCGCCCTTCGGCCGCACCACGACCTGCAGCGCCTCCCACTCATTGCGCGCCGCGTCGAGCGTCAGAGGCTCCGGGCCGCCCTGCGGGGCCGGTCGCTCGCGCATCACCTTATACGTGCTTTCACACCACCACAGGTCCGCCGCATCATCGCTCGCGACCGGGTAGCCGAAGTCGCTGCGGTACATCTCCGGCACGGTGAAAGGCACCTCGGCGGCCATCAGCGTCTCGTCTTCCACCAGCACCTCGACCCGCGCGCTGTGGGCGCCCACCTGTATGACGTCGTAGCTGAGGGTAACCGTCTGCGGCTCATCCACTCCCAGCGCCCGGTCAGTGGCGACTACACGCTCCGAGCCATCCGGTTCACTGATCACCAGTCGCGCCGTGGCGTCCGTGGCTTCCCGCGCCCTGAGTTGCAGCCGCACCTCATTCTCTCCGCCGGGCAGCATCTCGCCAAGGCTCTCCACCGCCACATCCACACGCCCATCCGTGATCTCGGGCACGACGAAGTGCGTCGCGCCGCGAAGCTGGCCCATGTCGCGGTCGAGTGTCGCGTCGTACTCGAATCCATGCACCTGGAAGGAGCCCGGTGAGGAATCGGTCAGTCCCTGCTCACCGTCACCCGGGGATCGGAAGCGCACGAAGACCTCGTCCGCCGGGAAAAGCTCCGCCGGAACCGCCCACCTTCCTTCTCCGACCGCGGATAGCCGCCCGACCTCCACCCAGTTCTCATCATCATTGCTGGCCTCTACGACACAGTCGCCGCCTGCATGCCAGCGCACCGCCAGCGAGACCTCCGCGGACGCCTGCCGCACGTCGGGCAGCGCGAAGCGGTAGCAGACCTCACGCCCCGGCCCGAAGACCCAGCGATGCGTGTTGAACCCGGCGGTGAGCCGATGCAGGGGCCGCGCGTAGTTGCTCCCGAGGTAGTTCAAACGCGGCGCAAAGCGGTAGGCGTCGCCCATCAGCGTCTCTCCCTCACCCAGCGTGAGGTCGCCGCGCGAAATATGCACAGCCTGCGCGGGCGTGACGGAGACGTCGTCGAAGAGGACAGTGCCGTCCACCTTCCAGTGTCCCACGCGCAGATAGCCGCTGGCGGCGTTCTGCGGGGCAACAAAGATGAAGCTGCGCTCCTCCCAGTCCTCGCCGGGCACCGGCATGTCGCGGTTGGCGAAGTTCGGCCCCACGATCAGGCTCTGGCCGGAGGTGCCGGGAAGGCTTTTCGCGTAGACACTGACCTGATAAAGCTGCCACGGCTCAAAGGGCACGCCATCATTCGACCAGTAGGATGTGGTCGGTTCAAGCCCGGTAACCGCGACGGAACGCTCGCCCGTGCGGCCGTCCTCGGCCCAGTAGCCACCACCCTCCTCGCTGAGCGTCCAGCCATCGGGCGCGTCGTCACCGGCCTCGAAGGACGGGGTCGCCGCGAGGTTCTGCTGCGCGAACGCCGCGCCGGCAATGAGCGTGAGTGCAATAACGGTGACTGCGATCTGTGTACGCATTGTGCGTCCTCCCCTGCGTCGCATAGGTCGTCCTGATGAAAAGGTTGCGTGCCTCGATGTCGTTTGCAGCGTCCCAACCCCGAAGGGGTCGAGAGGGGGCAAAGGATGTCGTCTATCCTCGCGATGTCGTCTATCGCCGGGGGGTGAGGCCCGGCC
>JBNJEK010000391.1:0-3347 GCA_051745855.1 Armatimonadota bacterium | reverse complement strand
GGCGTATCGAGGGCGGCCACTCGCAGACCGTGCTCACTTTGAAGGCGTGCGCCAATCCGGTCGAATATCGGCACCAGGGTCGGGCCGGCCAGCACGAAGACGACGTCTGCGGGCGCCGTTGGCCGGGGAAGATCGACGCCTGCCATCTGGTGAAAGTGCCGGAGTGCGCGGAGAGTGCGAGCCGCCGGGATAATGCTGTCTCGAACTACGCGCCTCATGCCCGGCGCGGAAAGCTCAACGGGGACGTCACACTCGGCCGCGATCGCCTCAGCGGCCTCGGCGACCATCTGCCGACCCGCCCACCAGCCTGACGTGTCAGGCAACTCCCACGCGAGCACCCTCTCAGGCTGCAGCGCTATCGCGTGATCGATGATGAACGCGTTCGCCAGTAGCGGCCCGAGCGAGAACTTGGCGAAGTGATCGGCGTAGGCTTCCCACGCCGAATGTCCGAAGTCCTCAACCGGCTCTCCGAGCCACTCCGGGAGGTACTGCCCGATCTCATGTGCGAGGCGCCGCACGCGAAGGTTGAACTCCGGAAAAAGAGCACGAAGATCGCCATAGCCAGGCCCTGCCATGAACATGGCGTCCTCAAAGCGATCCACGAGCGGGAGGACCACGTCATCATCTCGCAGGATATCATCGGGCACGGGGGGGTAGACCAGTGAGGAGTTGCGCACCACCAGGCGACTCATGGACGCTGTCACGATCCAGTCAGGAGCAGATTGGGCTGCGTTACATATGCTCGTGGGTGTCGGCTACTCGCGCAGGTGATAGGCCAGCGTCTCAAGCTGTAGCGTAAGATCGACGCTGCGCACCACGACGCCCTCGGGCACCCGCAGGTTCACCGGGGCGAAGTTCACGATGCCCTTCACGCCCGCCTCTATCAGCGCATCGGCCACATCCTGAGCGGCCACACGCGGGACGGCGATGATCGCGAGGCTTACGCAATGCTCCGCAATCGTCTCCTTGAGGCGATCAAAGGGCATGATCTCATAGCCGCGAAGGCGATGGCCGACCTTCGCGGGGTTGTTGTCAAAGACGGCCACTATGCGGAAGCCGCGATTCTCAAAGCCGGGGTAGTTGATGAGCGCAGAGCCCAGCGCGCCCGCGCCGACCACCACAACCTCAAGCTCATCGTCAAGGCCCATCATCCGCTTGAGGGAAGCAAGCAACTCGTCGGTGTGGTAGCCCACACCCGGTTGCCCGAACTCACCGAAGAATGAGAGATCCTTGCGAACTTGTGCGGCATTGACGCCCGCTGCCTCCGCAATCGTCGCCGAGGAGATCGTGGGATCGTCATGTCGCTCAAGAATGCGCAGGTATCTGCACATCCGCAGCAGCGTTGGGTCCGGAATGTGTTTGTTCTCTGCCATCGTGCAGCGCCCTCTCAACATGCGCCGATGAGACTCTCGGGGAGCGGCGCGCCGGCCCCGCATCCGACCGCCTGAGGATATTCACCGTCCGGCCGCGCTCGACCTCCCCGCCCGGCTTTGAGTCAACGCTCAGGGATTTCCTTGCGGTCTGGAGCGGCTGCCGGGCCTCACCCCCCTCTCCCTCAGACCTGTCGACGCGTCGTCGGAAGGTATCCCCGGGTGTGCGGCGAAACTCCTGTCGAGGATTGTGACGACACTGGATCACGCGGGAGCACTGCTGGGAGGGTCTGAAAGTGGCGAAGATTAAAGCGGGAGTCATCGGCGCAGGGATCGGCACATATCACATTGAGGGCTATCAGGAGCACGAGGACGCTGAGGTCGCGGCGCTGTGCGACCTCGACGGCGATGTGCTTGCCGAAGTTGGGACCAGCTACGAGATCGAAGAGCTTTACACCGACTACGAGGAGATGCTCGAGGAGGCGGACGTCGACTGCGTCAGCGTCTGTGTGCCGAACAAGTTCCACGCCCCGATCGTGATCGACTGCCTCGAAGCCGGCAAGCACGTACTGTGCGAGAAGCCGCTGGCCCGTAACGCCGAGGAAGGGCAGACGATGATCGACGCGGCCGAGGAGGCCGGCAGGACTCTGATGATCCAGTTCAACAACCGCTTCCGACCTGAGGCGCAGGTCATGAAGGGCCACGTCGATGATGGCACCTTCGGGGACATCTACTTCGCGCGGTGCGGCTGGATCCGGCGCAACGGCATCCCCGGATGGGGCGGCTGGTTCACGCAGGAGGATGTTGCCGGGGGAGGCCCGCTGATCGACCTTGCGGTCCACATGCTCGATCTTACCATGTGGCTGATGGGGAACCCGAAGCCGGTTACCTGCATGGCGTCCACCTACTCGGTCTTCGGACCGGAAATGGCGGGCCTCGGGCCGTGGGGCACCCCCGACCCGGATGGGACCTTCGACGTCGAGGACATGGCGGTCGGGATGCTCAAGTTCGAGGACGGGCAGACCATCCTGCTGGAGGCGTCATGGGCCTCGCGGATCAAGCGCGAGCGCGTATACTCCACGCTCATGGGCACCGAGGCAGGCGCCAGCCTCGAACGCGTCTTCGCCATCGACGGGGTGGACGACTCCGCGATCGACACGCTGGAGTTGTATACCCAGGAGCAGGGTGAGGCGGTCGACCGCATCGTGAAGGTCGAACCCGACCTCGAGATGGGCCGCCACGCCGCGGTGATGCACTTTGCCGACTGTCTCGTTGAGGGCCAAGAGCCGATCTCACCGGGGACCGATGGCCTTCGTATCATGAAGATACTCGACGCCATGTACGAATCGGCGGAGATGGGGAAGGCCGTGGATATTGCTTGATGCGCAGAACACCACGCATCCGCAGTATCGGGCCGGGCAGCTTCTGTCCGGCCCGCGTTGCTTCATCATCTCCCGGTGCGGCCGTACATGTTCGCACACGCTCACGGAGGACCATCAGATGGCACTTGACGGAATCAGACAGGCGGCGCGGGACGACCTCGAGGCGTTGCATGGATTGCTCCAGGCGGCATTCACCAGCCAGGCGCGTGAGCTTGAACTCACACCCGCCGACGCCCCCTGGCACACGGCGTACCGCGAGGCTGACGCGACTGAGCGCGAGATGGGCTACCTCACATTCTTCCTGCTCATCGCCGACGAACAACCGGCGGGGTGCATCGCGATTCAGAATGACGTTGAGGCGGAATACGGCGGAGACGGCTACATCGGCCGCGTCGCGGTGCACCCGGACTTCCGCGGACGGGGATACGCACACCTGCTTCTGCGCTTCGCCGAGACCGCACTCCGCGACCGCGGCGCGAAGCGCGTGCGCCTCGTTGTGCTCTCAGTGCTCGACGCCCTTGTCGAGTTCTATGCGGCCCAGGGCTACGAGGTCGTGGGCTACCGTGAGTTCAAGGGCTTTGCACTGACCGACATG
>JBNJEK010000390.1:0-3362 GCA_051745855.1 Armatimonadota bacterium | reverse complement strand
GGGGCCGCGTCGATCTCAACCATGATCCGTGGATCGGTCATCGATGCGACCTCCGGGCTTCAGGTTGCGATCACTGCGCAGCCGCCTCGTGCTCACAGCAGTCTCCGCCCCACTTTTGCCCGCACCTCAGTGCGCGGCCGGTCGCGCGGCTCCCGCGAGCATCTGGTTGTAGTCATCGGCAGTCGCGCCGACCAGGCAGGCCTCGATGATCTCTCGCCCGAGGCGGTCAAGATCCGGCGTCAGATACTTCTGAATCTGCCTGTGGAAGAAGTTCGTCAGTTTCTCGGCCCCGATGTCGTACGCTTCCTCTCCCACCTCAGGCTGCTGGTCCACCTGCAAAAAGTAAGATGGGATCGCCTGGCCGTTTACCTGCATCGACCGCAGCGCGTAGCCAAGCAGCGGGCAGCGCGCCGGCACAAGCTCCTCCCGGTCGAAGAGCACTTTCTCGCGGGAGGCCATGTACTCGCGGGCAACCCACTCGGGCATAAAGCCTGCGGACCACGCGCCGATATGTTGATTGGGACACAGGATATGTTGTACCGATGACGCTCTCACGAACTGGTCCAGCAGCAGGTTCGCCTGGTCCACGCGCCGGCCGGTGGCGAACGGCCAGTAGGAGCCGACGCCCTCGGAGGTCATGCCCTCAGTATCGACGATGCTTGGGTTATCATGGCCGCGAGGCGCCGTCAGTCGCCAGAGCCAGGCGAGCGCGGGCGGCAGCGCGTGCATCAGGCCGATGATGCCGAAGGTCGGGCGCTCGCGGGTACACGCCGGTGTGCGGACACCGAAGCTGCGGATATCGACATTCACCGGGCCCTCCACCACGCCGGGGATCACCCGCCGTGGGAGGATGACCCGGGGGTTGGGGCAGGGCACACCGGGCGCGTCCTTGATGTGCTCCCAGATCAGCGCCGTGCTGCCCGGGATCGCGTCGATGTTCAGAAACAGCAGCGGCTCGGGAGGATGAATGGTCATCTTCTCAAGGTGCGGGTCGGTCCCGTATTCCGTGATATGGTTGACGCGGACGAACCACGCCTTCTCCGCATCCTCAAGCGACAGCCGCCCGTTCTTTTGCGGCAGTGAGGGGTGGCACATGGCCATATCGTCGGTCACCGGGCGCAACTCCGCGCCCTGCGGCAGTGTGAGATACTTGCGGTTCGCGGGTTCGAGCACGTTCTGCGCGAGCAGCAGCCTGCCGTCGGCCTCGCGGTGTATCTGTTCGAGCATCTCGCTCTTCCCGCCGCCGCTTGCCCCCTCGTGCATCAGGGTGACTTCGCGGCCCTCGGGAGTGACCAACTGGACGGTGGCGCAATGAGCGGTCACCCACTCTTCTTTCACTCCAAGGCTGATGAGGACGCCGTAGACGCCCTTCTTCGCGCTGGGCCCCGGATAGAGATTGTAGCTGAACAGTTCGTGCATCTTCGGCTGCCGGTTGTGCACCACGATCTGCCGGCCATCGAAGTCGCTGTGGCGGAACGGCGGGGCAACGTAGATGATCGATTCGGGCACGAATTCGTCGGCCAGTTCGAGCGGATCGACGACCCCCTGCAGAAGCGAGAGGCCGAATGCGAAGAAGCCGGCGTTCGCCGGAGCCACGGCCATCGCGGGGAGTTCGGCGGCGGGCCCGCCGGCGTTGAACAAAAAGATCGCCAGTTCCTGCGTCTTGAGCCACTCGAACGTCCGCTCCCGCAGATCCTCGAAGTCGCTTTCGAACTCCTCCTCGTACTTCACCTTGTCGGTCGGCAGATCGTCGCCGATCAGCATGCACGAAGGATCGCGGCGGCGCATGTAGGACTCAGTGTAGTTGGCAGCGATGCCGTTGCGCACCTTGCAGACGCGCGCCTCGACGATCCTCCCCTGGCCGGGCACGTCGTACGCGACGTCATGCCAGCCGCCCTCGCTGTCCCTGACCGACAGTTCAGCCAGATCCGCCTCGCTCCTGGCCACGGTGTACCCGGGGCAGGCAGACAGTATCTCCTGAAGATGGGGGGGCAGCTTGACCGGCAATCCGTCAAATGTCACCTTCACCTCAACCGCTCCGTTCTCTCGTATCCGTTCAATCCCTGCGTATGCCATCCCCCCGCCGGTGGGCACCGCGATCTGGCGACGTCCACACCGCGCCGGTCGAAAGATCCGCCGCCGAGCTTCCATCTTCCGCCGGCTGGCAAATGCCCGAGCCTTCCGCTCGGGGCCTCATTCGCCTGATGTGTTGATACCCGCCCGCCCCGTGCTCAGGACCGGCCGCTGCTGCCGCGGATCCGTTTTCCATCGATGCGGCAGGGCGTGCCCGTCGCCCTCTCTTTCAGGATCGTCGAACTGCGCTCCGGGGAGATCGGTTCATCACAGGGCACCTCACATCCCTGAGGCCGGTGGGCGTGCCATGCTCTCTGCGAGGCGGGTCTCTGCTGCATGCGCTTGCCCCGGTGGCCGGGTTCGACAGTTGACGACCATCGAAAAACTATACTTCGCCACGGAACACGATAGCACCTGCACGATCGGAAAAAAACTTTTCGAGGACGAGGCATCTTCAGCGTGGCGCACTGCGCGCATCTGGTGTGTGTCTCGTGTGGCGTGGCCCGACGCCCCCGCATTCGCCGGGCTCACACCATCACGTCTTCGCTCACGTACCCATCCACATCTCGTACTCCTGGAAGTGCGGGTTCATCAGGATCCCCTGGCTTTGTGACCGCGTTACCGTGATGCTCTCGGCGACCTCTCGGGCCTCGGCCTCGCCGTCGGCCCTGATGCGCATCGTCCACAACACGCCGGTCTCCACGTCCGAGACCTGCTTGTAGCCAAGGCGGCCGCTCAGCGCCGAGGCGATGCCATCGCCGGAGGAGTCGTCTGGGCTGGTCACCAGCACGTTCACCAGCCACTCGCCGTCCACGTTCGCGTTCGCGCCGCGATCCTCGGGAAACTGGACTTCGTACGTGTGCTTGTTGGGGTTGACGAACAGATTCGTGTCCTCCGCCATCTCTCGCGCGAGTGCCTCCGCCGCCTCCCGGTCATCGACGTCGATGTCGATCCGGTAGTAGTCGGCGCGCTCCAGTGAACTGAGGACGTCTTCGTAGCCGAGGCGGCGCCGAATGGCGTTGCCGGCGGTCAGTGCGGTCACGTCGGGAATCTTCAGGCCCACGACAAGTTCAACGGTTGTCATTATTGTGTTACCTCCTGCTGGGCAGTTCGACGGCGGGGGGATGAAGCCCTTCACCGGGCGGCGAAGATTGGCGGGATATCCGCGTCACGGAAGAGGTCGGGCCCGGGCCGGGCCCGACCTCGAATTGGCGACGTCGGCGCGCGGCCGCGTCATCGGCGCGCGCCGGCGGCGAGCGCAACCAGCAGCATCCCTCTCGGAGGGATGG
>JBNJEK010000389.1:0-3375 GCA_051745855.1 Armatimonadota bacterium | reverse complement strand
TTCCGGACTCCAGGCGCCCTCGCCTGGAGAGTCGTTGCCGCGGTCTCCGAATCCTTAACCGTTGATACGAACCTCCACAGCGCTCCGCCACTCACCACCTGCACAGGGGGCCTTCTCACCACGCAACTGCCTCGAACCTTCCGATCGAGGGAGGAGAATCCGAACGCGCGGATAACATTGCTCGTGGCAGGGGAGATCGGTCCCCGGTCGGCAATCACGAAATCACAGGAGGGCCTGGCAATGAGAATCGCAACAATGACCACGACGGCGCTGGTGCTGGTCGCGGTCGTGGCTGGAGCGGCCCACGCGCAGAATGACGGCGTTACGATCACATTCACCGACACGAAGACGCTGATCTACGAGGGGACGGGCGAGACGCGGGCGGAGATGCCGGTTGACTGCCCGGTCACCGTCGGCAACTTCCGCATCACCAGGGTCCATCTTCCCTCGGAGGCCAACCTCGACCACGTCGGTCTCGTGATCCCCTTCCGCGGAGCCCTCAGTGAGCGGATGGTCAACCTCGACCCCCGCTGGGGCGGGGCAGAGCCGCTGGCGCTGATCTGTGAGGTCATCGAACCTGAGCAGCCGATCGGATTCAGAGCCCGCACGCATGCGAGGGTGCGTATGTTCCACTCCCCCGGATCGTGGCTTGAGATGAACCTCGGGCGCGGCCACAGGGACACCCGCCCAATCCCCGCCTCCACGCAGAACAAGCGCTTCAGCGGCGACATGCACCGCTGGTACGTGCTCAGCGACATGAACGAGATCTACCATCGCGCCGAGGATGCGCCCGTGCCCGAGAACGATCGCTTCGCGATCCTGTTCAGCACCGGTGAGCGCGGAAGCTGGTGGATCAAGTCGCTGGAACTGAAGGCGTGGCCGACACAGATCGACAGATAGCCACGCCGACGGGTGACTCCCCGAAGTGTCCGCTGAGCCGAGGAGGTGAGCGGCGCCTTCAGGCGGAGGGGGCTCCCTCTACTCACTGAACTACGGCTTCGACCTCAACCTCTGCCCGGATGTGAGTATGTGCGAGGCAACCTGCACCACTGGTATCCGTGAACATGACCTCAGCGCAATCGCGAGGGCGCGGCAGCGTATGCCGCGCCCTCTTCGCGTATCTGCGGTCAGATGAACATCTCGCCCGGGCCGGGCAGGCCGCGCGACCAGCCCGGATAGACGCGCTCGATGACATTGCGCCGAAGCTCATCGAGGACCGCCGGCCCGCGCTCGGCTGTGACGAACTCGCAGGCGACCAGCGCATTGTCCAGCAGCGGCATCGCCACCGTCGCCGGCAGGTCGAGCCGCTCGAAGAGCCACGAGACCTGCCGTGAGTAGGCGTGCGCAAGGTCGCTCTCATCGAAGGTCGTCTGCGGCTGACCGTCCCACGTCAAACGATGCAGCGCCGCCGGGGTGAAGCCGCGCAGCAGAAGCTCGACCGTCGGCACGAACTCCACGCCCCACCACGGCACCTCAAGCTCCGGCCGCGCAGCATGCGCCTTGCTGATTGCGTCCACCACCACCCGCGCCGCCGAGCGCGAGTAGATCTTATACCCGGATTGAAAGTCCGGCGCGCGACCGTAGCGCGCGGTGAAGCGCTCATCCACGCGCCCCCCGGCCTCGACCAACGCCGCGTTCACCGCGTCGATGGTCAGGCGATTGAGCAGGTGCTCAAGCTCGCTGCGGGCAAAGCCCATCGGCCGCGCGAGCGACCAGCGCGAGCCGACGATGAAGAGTTCGTCCGTGCCCGCGTTCTCGCGGACCGTCTCGTAGAGTCCGAAAAGGTGCGGGAGGTCGTGGATGTCGTGGTCGCCGTCGGCGTCGCGGATGTTCAGCGCCTCCACCGCGTCGTCCTCGAGCAACCGCTCGAATCCGGTGCAGACCGCGCCGCCCTTGCCCGAGTTCTCGGGCTTGACGATCACCTGCGGGTCAGCGCCTGCGCGTTCGGCGAACTCCGCGGCTGCGCGCCGGCTCGGCTCCACGGCCTGCGGGCAGCCGTCCACCACCAGCACAAGCCGCGACGGATCGACGAAAAGCTCCGCGTCGGCGAGCGTCCGGCTGAGGAAGCGGAATATCTGCTCCCCATCCATCTCCTCGGGAAACCAGACCGGAATCATGCTCCCGACGGTTGCGCGCATCCGTGGCGCGCGCGCTATGCCGCTGCTCATACGACCTCCCCGTCCCGTCCGTCATCCGCGTGGCGGTACTCGGGCATCCGCGACAGGTCGAGGTAGACGCGCACATTGCGGCCCTCGCGCAGCGGGATTTCCGCGGAGTCAAGCGCATCTTTGATGGTCGCGGGGATCTCCTCGTTGGCGAGCCAGTCCTGGGTCGGGAAGATCGCGACAGGCACCCGGATGAGGCCACCGTCATCGCACATGATGCTGACTGGAGGCTCGTAGTACACGAGGTAGCCCTTGTACTCTTCCTGCAACCGACCCATGGTCGAGGCGACCACCTCGTTGGCCGCATCACACTGATCGGCGTCGGCGAGGGGCACCTCGATGACCTGGTTGACAAAAGGCTCCTCGTAGACGGTGACCTGCGCGATGTTTCCGTTGGGCACAAAGTGCCGCTGATTGTCGAGGTCCTTGAGGACTGTCACCCGCATCCCGACACTTTCGACCATGCCGAAGTTGGCGCCCACCTGCACGTAGTCGCCGACGGCGTACTGCCCCTCGAGGAGCACGAAGAAGCCGCTGACGATGTCTCTGACGAGGTTCTGAGCGCCGAAGCCGACGGCCAGACCGAGGATGCCGGCGCCCGCGAGAAGCGGGCGGATGTCCATCCCGGCCGAGGCGAGGATCCAGACGCCGGCGGTGATCAGAATCACCCACCGCACCACCGAGCGGACCAACTCAAGGACCGTGCCGATCCGCTGCTTGCGTCGGCGCGTTGGCTGGACGGCCCGCTCGGTCTCCCGATCGACCCGCCGGATGGCGCGCGTGAACAGCGACATGGCGACGATGTACACGATGCCGCTGATCAGGATGATGGCGGCGATGTTGATGAACGCGGCGATGGCGGCGGCATGGAATTCGGCATCGCCCATCCGCGCCCACCACAGACCCGCAGTCTCCGCGACGTCGGGCGGTGTTGGCGCCTCCTCGACGGCCTCCTCCTGCGCAAGCGCAAGGGTGGGAGTGAGCAGCAGCAGGTAGCCGAAGATCGTACGCAGCAGCCGTTGACCTCCGCGAATCACGACGATCGCCTCCAGGGCCGGTGGGCTGACGCTCGCGCGCATATTCCTCAGGAGGTTTCGTCACAGGCTCCGTCAGACCTTTGCCACCGCGACATGGGAATGACACTCCGGGGTGTGTCCTGAGATTGTCGGCGCCGCAGCAGCGTTCAGCAAGGAACCCGGACTCCGGGCGC
>JBNJEK010000388.1:0-3420 GCA_051745855.1 Armatimonadota bacterium | reverse complement strand
GATCATGGCGCTGGTCCTCGCCGGCTGTTCAGGCGGGCATGGCCCGACGGTCCCGTCGCCGGACGGGCCCGGCGATGGCGTTCCCGATGATGGCAATGGCGATGGTCCGGACAACGGAGAGATGACCGATGGCGAGACGGTGGCCGCGGTTGAAAGCTACGGCGATCGCTACGCCCAGATGCTCGATGATGGGATGACGATCCCCGAAGCGATGGAGCAACTCGCCGCGGAGATGGAGGCGAGTGGAGACTTCTCGGCCGTCGAGATCGATGGCACGGGGCAGATCATCTGGGCCGAGTTCACCAACGGATGGCCCTACGCGGTGCTGGGCAACCGAACCGGCAATTCGGACGAGACTGCGGATGAGCGCGCGGAGAGTGAGTTGGGAGCCGACCAGATCCGCACCGCCGATGCCGTGGAGCTTCCAGACGCGACGGACGCTGTGCTCATGAACGGCTTCGGCCAGTGGCGGCCCAACGTTGCGACAAGTATCAATGAGATCGACGCGATGCTCTCGGAACGGGGCTACCAGACCAGTCAGCAGCGCGTGACGGTAACGAATCTGCAGTCGCTGGGCTCCCCGGGTGTGCTGTTCATCAACAGCCACGGTGCGTCGCCTGAAGAGGCCTCATTGGGGCGTCCGGTGCTCTGGCTGGATGAGCCGACCTCGCAGGAGCGCGCCGATGCCTACAGCGCGTTGGGCTGGAGCGACAACGATTACATGACCATGCTCTCAACCAATGAGGACGATCCGTCCACCGGAGAATCCGTCTCCGTGAACCATTTCGGTGTCACCGATGTCTTCATCCGCAATGAGGTGGGCCTTGGTTCGAATTCCGTGGTGTTCTCGCAGTCCTGTACATCCGGCGCCGACCAGATGGTCGAGGCCTTCCTCGCCGCCGGCGCGGGTGTCTACGGCGGCTGGAGCGACTGGTGCGCCGGCAGTGCGGCGCCGAAGTACTTCTTCGACCGCATGAGCGCCGCGAACAGCTATCGGCCCGAGAGTCCGCCGCAGCGGCCCTTCGACTGGCAGTTCGTGTACACGGACATGCAGAGGCACGATCTGCATACGATCACGGTTGACTACGGCTTCTTCGGTGGCCTCGCCGGCGACATAGATGTGCGCACCGCCACCCTGTCATTCCACTCGAACGACGACACCGGCATCCTCGCTCCCACCATCTCATACATGGAGATGGAGGAGGAGAACAGCCAGCTTGTGATCCACGGCGTCTTCGGCAGCGACGAGAGCGAGGTGGAGGTTGGCGGCACCTCCGTGATCGTGGACAACTGGAGCCCGCGCGAGATCACGTGCACTCTGCCGCTCGACGGCCCGGGTTCGGCGGGGCCGGTGAAGGTCACCGTGGACGGGCGCGAGAGCAATGAGGCGAACCTGACAGAGTGGCGCGGGAACTTCGATTTCACCTGGGATCTCGGCGTCGGCAGTCTCGGTGTGGACATGAGCACCGACCTGCACTGGCGCGGCGACATGCGCAAGTTCCGGCAGGAGCCCGGGGCTGAGCCGATGCAGCGCGATCCGCGCTTCTTCGAGATCGCCCCGGACAGTACCGGGACGTGGCGGGCGTACGGCGAACATCCACAAACGGATCCCGATGGAGACACGACGAACACCGTGTTCAAGGGCTCCGGTACGCTCGAGTACTACCACTCGGATGTCGCTGACTCCGTTGCCCCCGCTGACCTGATTGCAGATGCAGCGACCGGTCTCGATCCGGCGCAGGCCTATCCGTTCCCTACTTTGGGAGAGCCTGGCGTAGCCGGCTTTGGTTTCATCCGTCCCGAGCAGAGGGACATTCAGCTTACTCTGCTCGCACGGGCGGATATCACTGTGGAGGCGTATCGAAACGGTGCGCTTCAGGAGACGATTACCATGCCTGTGGAGATTCCCATTGTGCTTCCTGACATGAACGATGGTTACTTCCCTCCGCAGGTCCCGTACATCACGCTGTCGCTTGACAACAGCCATCACGTGAATGCGGGAACCCAGCGGCTGCAGGAGCAGGAGATGAGCTGGGAGCTCGATTGGGGCAGCATCCTCGCGGAGTACGGACCCGACCCGAGTCACGAGCGCTGAACCGCTGCGGCCATGGCACAGCGGCCCGCGGCCGTGCTCCGGTCGCGGGCCGCTTCTCACTGCGCAACGAACTTCTGCACGCGGTAGTTCAGCGAGTCCACCACATACACCGTGTTGCCGTTAGGCGTGACCGCCACGTCGGTGGGGGAGTCGAACTCCCCATCACCGTCGCCCTCCTCGCCGAACGTGGCGATGAACGCGCCGTTCTCATCGAGCTTCTGCACGCGATTGCCCGCCGAATCGGCCACGTAGACGTTCCCGTCATCGTCCACGTCGATCCCGCGGGGGCCGCGGAACTGTCCGTTGCCGTCGCCGGTCTCGCCGAATTCACCGATGAACGCCCCCGTGTTGCTGAAGCGCAGCACCCTATTGCCGAGGTGATCGCTGGCGTAGATGCTGCCATCGGTCCCGACCGCGATGCCTCCAACGGAGTTGAACTGACCGTCGCCGGCGCCCTGCTCGCCGATCTGGCCAATCAGATCACCGGCGGCGTTCAGTCGCGTGATCCGATGCTGATCCATCTCGGCGATGAAGATGTTGCCGGCGCCATCGAGCGCCACGTCGGTGGGGGCGAATGCGATCAATCCAAGGTCCGTCGCATCCCGGTTGAAGACCAGTCCGCAGCCGCCGGCGACCTTCGTGAACACGTCCAGCACGCTGGTGTAAGTGTTCCCGTCGGCGTCCAGATCGATGCCGCCGGTGGCGCCGTCCTCGTCATCCCAGTCCTGACAGTCGCCGAGGAGGACGCCGTTGGCGTCGAAGCGTTGGATGCGCTCGGTGATGTATGGGACCATGTCGGTCACGAAGACGAGGCCGCCGCGGTAGGCGATGCCGCCCATGGCGCGGAATTCGCCATCATCAGAGCCTCGCGAGCCCCATGCGCCGTCGAACACGTACCCGCCGGCCGCGGCTGTCCGGCCGACGATCGCGAAGACGCTGAAGCGGTCGATCTGCGCGCTGACGGTGTTGGCCTGCTGATCGACCGCCGATGTGCCGACGGCCTCCCAGGCTCCGCCCTGCAGTCGCGCGATCCGCAGCGTGGCCTCATCGACGCCCTCGGGGATGTTCTCCTCCCGGTAGCCGATCGTGATCGTGACCGGCGCGTCGAAGACCCAGCCCTCCGGGCCGTAGCGGTACGCGGTGTCCGCAACGAGGCCCGGATCGGCGGGCGGGTCGAGCACCCGCTCGACCGTGAAGCGCTGCGGCTCGTCGATGGCGGCGTCCGGCACCTCGACGGTCGAGTTACGGTCCGCCGAGGTGATGGTGCCGCCATTGGGCAGGATCAGCGTGCCTCGCTCGGGCCCGGCGCCGCCCTCATCTCCGCC
>JBNJEK010000387.1:0-3435 GCA_051745855.1 Armatimonadota bacterium | reverse complement strand
GAGCAACGGCATCCAGTGCTATCGCTTGCCCACCCCGTAGAGAGGAATCCCACCCCTGCTGCTCGAAACGTTCAGGGGGTGGGAGTCGTCATGTACGGTGGTAGATGCGCGTCATCGGGGCGGGGACGGGACCGGTGTCCCCCGTGGACTGCAAATCCGCGGCGGAGTGAGAACACCAACTCCGGGTGCGTTCGACTCGCACACCCGCCTCCAGAGACCTCCACGGTCGCGCACACTGTCGGTCAGCAGTTCCCCCAACCGCAACCTGTCTGAGGAGGGTGCAGCGATGGGTATCTCGACAGTCGCAATGATTGTTGCGATGACGGCCATCGGCACGATGGTCGTCGCCGATGATGGGGCCCGAGTAAGGGAGCGCGCCGGTGACAAGCAGGGCCCACTGCTGCTCGGTGATGACATGGTCGCGGACCTGGCGGAGTTCGTCGGCGGCGCGGAGCAGGCTGCCGGGGCAGCCCCGGTACTCGCGACGGAGCAGCCGTCTGAGGATGACTGGGACCTGCCCGAGCCGCCCGAGGTGCAGGCGGACGATGCGTGGGTGTTCATGCCGCCGATGCCGGGCGGCTGCCGCAATGCCGCAGAGGGCACCGGCGGAGCCGACGTGGCGGCCGGCGAGCATCGCGGGCAGTTTGCGCTTGATCTGAGCGCGGGCCCCGGCGAGTACGCGTGGGGCATGGCCAGCCCCTGCTCGACCTTCACGCCAGAGCGCGATGGCGTGGTCCGGTGCAGGATCGCGGTGGTCGTGCGCGGAACTGCAGAGGCCGCCGGGGCGCTTGATGAGACGAGCGCGTACATCGGCGCATGGATCGCGCATTGCCACCCGAAGGAGCGCGGCCGCTACTCCGAGCGCGTCGGCTGGAGCAGCGATGGGATGACCGGCACGATCCACTTCGATGGGTTCGTCATTATGCACGAGGCGCCGTTCCCGGTGCAGGGCGGCGTGGAGCACACGTTCGGAGCAGGAATGTCTGCGACGTGTGCCGCCCGTGGCGGAGGCGTCGCGATGAGGCTGCAGGGGCGGCTTGCCTACATGACGGTGGAGATGGTCGGGGAATAGGGGACGGAGCAATTGTCTCGGCGGTCATAGGGCGAACAGCGGGCCGGCATGGAAGCTGATCCCGCCGGGGGCGGGATCACTTCCCGCGCCGCCGGGGGCGGCAACGCGGGAAGCGGCCCCTCCGGACGGCAATGACAACGACTCCCGCAGGCTCCGGATTCGTGCAACGCAACGCACAGAAGAGGTTCATCAATGATCAATCATCGAGTCGCACCGATGCTCGCCGCAATCATCCTCACGACCATCGTCGCGGGCTGCGGCGGGCCGCAGAATCGTGATGAGGTCACCTACACCGCCGACGACATCGCCGCCGCGCAGTGGGCCTCCGAGGGCTTCGACGCGTGGCGGCAGGACGTCGATCTCAATGACGCGATGCCGACCTTCTCGGACCTCGGCGCCTACCCGATCGGCAACGGGCGCGTCTTCGGCGTGGCGGGGCTCTCGCTGCCGCTGGGCACCGTCCAGGACATCCTCGGGCCGACCTATCAGAAGACCGGCGGGCTGCTGGGTGCGTGGGCGCCGGCGGTGCTGGTTGACGAGGAGCCGCTGATGGCCGAGCGGCAGTCCACGCGCTGGATCGCGCCGGGTGGCATTGTCCACTCGCGCTGGGAGGGCGGAGACGTTCACGTCGATCTCCTGCAGACCGTGCCGCCGGGTATCAACGCGGTGACCACGCTGGTCATGGTGACCAACGCCGGTGACGCTCCCGCCGACATCTCGCTCGGTCTGCAGTCCTCGCTGCCGCTGGATCGCGAGGAGGCCGGCGACATGATCTGCACCCGCGGGAACGCGACCGTCCGAGCGGGATTCGCAGGCGCGCGCACCTCCGTTGTCAACCGGTCAGTGTTACCGGCCTTCCCTGACGAACTGCCTGACCGCGTCCGGCCGATCAACAGGGCGGCCATGGAGATGGCGGCCGATTCGCTCATCTGTCCGCTCGGCGCGGTCGCGCCCGACGAGTCGGTGGGGAAGATCAGCTACCTCGCCATCGGCGAGGACGATGACGCCGAGGCGATCGTGCAGGCGGTCGAGGAGCAGGGCTGGGAGCTTTTCGAGAGCGCGCACGCGTGGTGGCAGGACTGGCACGACCGCACGCTCATCGTCGAGGGCGCGGGCGATGAGATCGATCAGTTCATGGCGATCCAGAAGTATCTCTGCCGGGTCCAGCAGGCGGAGGCGGGCGGCTACTCGCCGATGCACAAGTACTCCTACCGCTGGATCCGCGACTCGAACGGGCCGATCAAGTTCCTGCTGGACGCCGGCGACTTCGCATCGGTCGACCGCGACCTCTCCTATCACTTCGCCGGTTGCGCGGTGAAGGAAGAGATCTTCAACAATATCGAGTTGAACCTCGACGTCGATTCCGACAATCCTCCGCAGATCGACTGGAGCGACGTCCCGACGCAGAAGGCCGAGAGCGCGAGTTTCGTCATCCTCCAGAATCACTGGTACTTCCGGCACACCGGCGAGACCGAGCAGCTTGAGCAGCGCTGGCAGTACCTCCAGCGCGCCTTCGAGGGCCACCACGTTGACGCGGAGGGCCGCCTGCCCTTCCATGGTGACGAGACCTACCGCTTCCCGGGCTACCAGCTTTTCGGCCCGGAGTCGGAGGCGGTCTCCGACTACGTGCACCTGACACTGCGGTCGGCGGACTCGGGTTTCGAGTACGTGGCCGCCGCCGAGGCGATGGCGGAGATGGCCGCTCAGATCGGCCGCCCGGACGACGAGATCGCGCGCTACCTCGACGCGGCGGAATTCGTGCGGGAGGCGACCGAGCGGTGGTACTGGCAGAGCGATCGCGGCTACTACGCGCCGGCGATGAGCGCGGTCTCGGGTGAGCTTTACCGCTACCCGTTCGCGAACATCAACATGCGTCCGACGTGGGTTGACTACGCGGGCGCGACCGATCGTCAGCAGCAGAACATCACCAGCGCCCTGCGCTGGCTCTACCGCCCGGAGGCCGGCACCACGAACCTCACGCCGACCTGCGCGTACACGGTCGGCATGACACCGGGCATGGTGCTCTCGGCGCTGACGTCGATCGACCACCCGGAGGCTGCGCGAGCGCTGGACGGGCTACTGACAGCGGCCGAAGCGTCCGGTGGCTTTGCGGAGATGAACCGGCCGGATGACACGCCCGCGCGGGATGTCTGGGGCATGCATCGCGTCCGCCCGTGGGAGGGCGGGATCAACGGCAGCGCGGTGCTGCAGTACCTGACGGGCTTTGAGCCTGACGCGGCGAATAGCCGGGTGAGCTTCGCGCCGAACCTGCCCGATGGCGCGGACGCGATGACAGTCCGCAACCTGCGCGTCGGGCGCGCGAATCTGACGCTGGAGGCGGAGCGCGCGGGCGCTGACCTCAA
>JBNJEK010000386.1:0-3472 GCA_051745855.1 Armatimonadota bacterium | reverse complement strand
TTCCAGCCCGTCGCCGTTTCCGTTGACTCGTGCCCCGATTGCCCGGGTTCGACACGACACCTGACGGGCTTCCATCCCGTCGTCGGGCGCCCTCAACTGCGGCAGATCACCCGCCGGCCGTCGTGCAGGGCGATGACCGAGGCATCCGGCCCGAGTCGCTCCTCGGCCATGGACAGCGCCTCCGCCAGATTCGGCGCCGGGTCTGCGAAGGTCGGCTCGATCTGGTCGGAAAGCTCCGAGACCACGATCAGTTGCGCGCCGAGGTCATGCACCACCGATGAGAAAAGAAAGCCCGTCGAGCAGGGCGCCCAGTGCCACTCCACGTCGCCCTCATCCAGCCGGCGCCGCATCTCGGCGATGATCGCGCCCGGGTCCTCGCTCTCAAGCAGCGTCCGGAAGGGCTCCTCGCCCCCCCAGCCATCCTCGCACTCGCCCAGCAGGATCACGCAGCCGCCCTCGCGCACACACTCAAGCGCCGGCACAAGTGTCTTCTTCGCCTGCACCATGTCGATGTCGTAGGGCCAGCCGCCGGAGGTGCAGATGACGATGTCGGCCTTCTCGGTGACGTGGTGCTCGTAGATCTCGCGCGAGAGCATCGCGCCCTCGCGGTGCGCCTCGACGAGGTCGCCGCAGACGATGCGGGCGTATGAGTCGTCGGGGTTGATGACCGCGTCGCAGATGAAGTCCACGCCGACCGCCAGCGCCGCCTCGGTCATGTCGCGGTGGACCGGATTCTCGTCAAGCACGCCGAGCTTGCGGCCCTCGGTGAGAATCAGAAAGTGATTGTGCGTGATCGATTCGTAGGACGACACCCCCGGAAGGATCATCTTCCGCCCGCCCGAGAAGCCCGCGATGTAGCTCGGCTCGATGAAGCCGCAGACGACTTTCCTGTCGAACTCCTGCATGAAGGGCGCGACCTCGATCGGGCTGCCAAATGAGGTCTCGCCGAGCTTCCACTGCTCGCCGCGCGAGTCGGGCTGAAGGACGTCGTGGGTGCCGATGAAGCGATCGAGTTCGGCGTCGGTCATCGGGCGGTGATTGCCGAGGCCGATGACGATCTCGTACTGCGCGCCCAGCTGCTCGATGCGCTCGGCCAGCGGCCAGAGCATCGGCGAGGGGTTCGGCCGGGTGAAGTCCACCGTCATCAGCGCCACGCGGTCGCCGGCCTCGATCACGTCCTCAAGCGCCGGGCCGATGGGCGTGGCGAGGGCCTCGTCGAGCGCGGCCTCGACATCATCAACGCCCTCGCGGGACGGCATGCTGATCTGTCCGATGACGCGCTCGTCCGCGACCTCCGCCGCCTGCTCTGTCTTCCCGTATTTGAAGCGAAGCTGCATGATCTCTCACTCCCGAGTATTGCGCCGAACTTGTTTACGCCCGGGTCACGGATGTGCTTCCCCGACGCAGAGTGACGGACCTTCGGCTGCGCCCCCGACCGGAATCCAGGCGCCCCCCCGCCTGGACGTCGTTTCGTCGACTTGCTCACCCGCCATCCGGGATCTCGAAGCAGAACGAACTCCCCTCGCCCGGTTCGCTGTCCACCCACACGCGCCCGCCGTGCGCGTCCACCGCGAGCTTCACGAATGCCAGCCCAAGACCCGTCCCCTGGTGCTTCCGACCGCTGTCAAGCTGCGAGAACTTGCGGAAGAGCCGCTGCTGCTCCTCCTCCGAGATCCCCGGTCCGGTGTCGGTCACGCAGACCCGCGCGCCTCCATCAAGCTCCTGCGCCTCGACCGTCACCGACCCGCCCTCGGGTGTGAACTTCACCGCGTTGCCCAGCAGATTCACCAGCACGCGTTTGATCAGCGCGCGATCGGCGTTCACCGTCAGGTCGTCCTGCATCTCGGCCTTCAACTCCAGCCCACCCTCGCGCACGAGATGCTCGACGCGATCAAAGGCCTCGGTCACCAGGTCGCAGACCTCGAACCGCTCTCGCTCCGGCTCAAGCTCCCCGGCCTCCATCTTCGAGATGTCGAGCAGGTTGTTGATCATGTCCTGCAGGTCCACCCCGGCGTTGATCGCCTCCGGGATGAACTCCTCGGCGATCTCTCCCTCGTACTCCATCGCCTCGACCGTCTGCAGCCCGCTGATGATGTTCGTCAGCGGGGTGCGCATGTCGTGGACGATCATGTGGGTGAGGTCGTCGCGCAGTTGCTGAAGCTTCCGGAGCGCCTGGTTGGCGGCCTCAAGCTCCTCTGCCCGCTCCTCGACCTGCTCGTAGAGCGCGCGGCTGTCGGCGAGGGCCCGCACCCGCGCGAGCAGTTCGTGATCGCGCACCGGCTTGGTGATCACGTCCGAGGCGCCCGCGATGAGCGCCTGCTCCTCGTCGGCCTCATCGTAGGCGGCAGTGGTAATGATGACCGGAGCCGGGCCCTCGACGACCTCGCTGATCTTCATGGTGAGATCGTAGCCGCTGACCTCGCCGAGGATCGCGTCGATGATCGTGACCTCCGGGTCGCGCCGCGCGAAGACATCGAGCGCCTCGGACGGCCCGCAGACGCAGACCTCGTAGCCCGCGCGGCGGAGACACCGGGCGATGCGCTCATCAATCTGCGGGGTGTCCGTGACGAGCAGGACGACCTCCCCCTTTCCCGAGCGGGAGCGTTCGACGTCACTGACGACGGCCTCACGCGGCTCGGTCAGTTCCTCGTACTCGCGATCCTCGAAACCGCGCCACAGGACCGTCGGGAACTCGCTCCGCTCCCTCGGCTCCTGCTCAGGATAGCCCAGTGGCAGCAGGCTGACGAGCCGGTGGCCCGGCACGCCGATCCGGTGCGCGATCTCATCGGCAATATACAACGCGCCGGTGGTGTAGCAGGTAGCGAGGCCGGTGGCGTGGGCGGCGACCATCAGGTTCTGCGCGGCGCAGGCCGCCGACGCCACCGACAGCTCCGGGCCCTCCCGCCCCACCGCGGTGAACAGTCCGATGATGACCGGGGCCCGGCCAATCGCGGGGATCAGCGAGCGGGCGTAGCTGAGGGTCTGGCGCGAGGGGCCCTCGGACATCACGCGAATCACCGACTCGAGGCGCTCCTCGAGGAACTCGACCAGTCGCGTCTTCTCCTCTCCCGCGAGCACCACGATCACGCGTTCGTCGGCGCGGGTGCCGTAGGGCGCGCGGCGGGCGGCCTCGATCACCTGATCGAGCACGTCATCGGGGATCGGGTCCTCGCGAAATTGACGGATGCTGCGCCTGCCGGTGATTGCCTCAAAAGTGTCGATGATGGTCACTCCTCCTGGCCATGCGGGCGACAGGGCTCCCCCCGCCGTTTGTGGGACGGGCTTCCAGGAATCGTCCTGTGCCGTACCTTGGCCGTTTGTATGACGGGCTTCCAGCCCGTCGCCGTGGGTCGTACCTCCGTCGTTCGTATGACGGGCTTCCAGCCCGTCGCCGTTTGCCGTGGAATCGCGCCCTGATCGTCGGGATTCAACATAACGTCTGACGGGCTGGAAGCCCGTCCTACAAAAGGCT
>JBNJEK010000385.1:0-3475 GCA_051745855.1 Armatimonadota bacterium | reverse complement strand
CCACTGCTGCAGGCGGATCTGTGTCTCGCCGTTGGGAGCGAGAGCGCCGTCAATCTGAGCGCGCCATGTGCCGTCCTCCGCGTGATACATCGCCACCCACGGGCGCTCGCCGACTCGAGCATGGATGCCCTGCACGTCGTCAGAGCCGGTGCGCGCGATCACGTGAAACGAGCCGCTGAGCGTCACTCCCGCTTTCGGCCGCACAATCTCAACCTGGGCCGCGCAGATCCCGGCGGCGAGCACAAGAGCGGCCATCACGGTTACAGCCGTGCGCGTGGTGAGCAGTCGGAATCCTCGCATCTGAATGTCCTCCCTGCGTGTTACTTCGGTTGGACGGCTTCGCCGCTCTCGGCGGAGACGTATGCTGCCTCGTAGATGGCGACGTAGCGCCGCGTCTCCTCGGGCTTGACGATCAGTTCGACGCCCTCGTTGAGGTGGTCGGCGACATTCTGGTACAACTCAAAGCGATCAGGCTCAAAGCACGGGACCTCGGTGACGGCCTTCTGCCCGGCGACCTCATGATGCCACCTGACCGTGCCTCCACCGCCCGACTGCTTTGAAAGACCGCCCTCCTCACCCTGCACGAGCCAGCGCGGCTTGGGCGCCCACAGGTTGTTGCTGAACGTCGCCTCGGCGGTCATGCCCGACTCGAACTCGATCATCATCTGCGTATGCGTCGGCACGTCCATGATATCCGTCCACATGCGGTACTCGAAGTTTGCGTAGACGCGGGTGGCCGGGCCGCCTGCGATCAGGCACATCTGATCGAGCACATGCGCTCCCCAGTCACGGATCATGCCCCCGCCGCTTGCCTCCTCGCGACGCCACCCCGACAGCGGATTCGCTCGCCCGATCGCACACTCGACGAGGAAGACCTCCCCCACCGCGCCCTCGTCGATGAGCGTCTTCACCGTGACCCAGTCCGGATCCCAGCGGCGGTTGTGATACACTGTGAGCATGACGTCGTTTGCCTTCGAGGCCGCGATCATCTCGTCGGCCTCCGCGGTCGTCACGCACATCGGCTTCTCCGTCAGCACATGCTTGCCGGCCTCCATCGCCTGGATGGCCAGCGGTGCGTGCAGGTGATGCGGAACGATCAGCGAGACCATGTCCACATCGTCATCTTCGCAGACATCATCGATGCTCTCGTAGGTCGGCACACCCTCGGTGGCGGCTGCCACGGCTCGGCGCGTGGCATCGGTCTCGCACACGCCCACGAGCTTCAGCCCCTG
Organism: Armatimonadota bacterium; assembly: GCA_051745855.1. Classification (GTDB taxonomy): domain Bacteria; phylum Armatimonadota; class Zipacnadia; order Zipacnadales; family UBA5352; genus UBA5352. The sequence continues at coordinate 2,243 of JBNJEK010000385.1, read as the reverse complement.
CGCCTTGTTGATCTCATCAGAATGACGGTGTCCCATCCCGAACGCACTTCCGTATCCGACGACGACGACATTGATCGGCATGATGTCCTCCCAGCGACTGCAATGCATGAATGTGCGTATTCTCCGTTTCGCGCGCTCTCAACAACGTCCGGGCGCGGCGCCCGGCCTGAGCCGGCGCCCCTCACCCACGCGCCGATATTGACCGCTACGCCTCCTCAAGCTCCAGGGGTGGGCTGATGATGACGGCCGGGCCCTGATCGTCGTAGCTGCCCCGCGAAGGCGGGTCGAGAATGACCGAGCGGCCCTCAACGCGCATGCGATCCTCGGCGAACCACTGGATCGCCTGCGGGTAGATCCGATGCTCCTGCTCGAGAATCCGCGCACCGAGCGAATCTTCGGTGTCGCCGGGCACCACCGGGACGGCCGCCTGGATGATGATTGGTCCGCGATCGAACTCCTCATCCGCGAAATGCACTGTGGCGCCTGAGATGCGCGCGCCGTACTCCACAGCGTCACGCTGGCCGTGGGCGCCCTTGAATGACGGCAGGATCGCCGGGTGGATGTTGATCACCGCATGCGGAAACGCGTTGAGGACGCCCGTGCCGATGCGGCGCATGTATCCCGCGAGGCAGACGAGATCGACGCCCGCGTTGCGAAGGATCTCCACGTGCCGCTCGTCGGCCGCGTGAAACTCATCGGAAAGATCCTTGCCGACCGGCACCACATGTGACGCGATCCCGTGGTTCGCGCCGCGTTCGAGCGCACCGGCGTCCTCGCGATTCGTGATGAGCACCGCGACGCTCGCGTCTATCCGCCCCGCCTCACAGTTGTCAATGATCGACTGAAAGTTGGTGCCTCCGCCGGAGGCGAAGACGCCGAGCTTGATTGTGTCTGCCATGTAAATCATCTCCCGTCGTTGCCGTTCGGAGCGACGCATCTTCAGATGCGTCGAGTCGTTCGTCGTCCGTCGTCCGTCGTTCGTCGTTTGCCTTCATCCGCTACTTGCCACTCGCATCCCGCCACTGCCGCAGATACACCTGCGCGCCCCAGTCCACATCCTCGGGCAGCAGGAAGCAGCCGCCGCCGCCCGGCTCGTACTCCCCGGCCTCGACCGCATCGAGGTAGGCTCGCTGCAGCGAGGTTTCGCGCGGATACTCCGAGAGGGTCTCGGGCATCTGCCGCCTCAGACCGCCGAAGAGCGCGGACGCGAGGCTGTCATCCGACAGGCCGATCGGGAAGAGGTAGACCTCGCGCTGGAAGCGGACCATGTTGGACGTCTGCGAGGCAAGGTCCTGCAGCGCGGTGTTGAGAAGCCAGGAGCCGCACATGAATGCGTTGAACTGGTAGTCCGGGAAGTGCCGCGGGAAGAACTCAAGCGCACGCTCGAAGGCCTCGCCGCAGCGGTCGTAACTCATCGGCTCCCCGCCCGGGATGTGCAGGTGCAGGACCGGATCGCCCGGCGCCAGCACCTCCTCCCACTCACTCAGCGACAGCCTCATCTGCTCAGCCAGTGCCCGGCCCTCGGGGACGATCGGATTCCCCTCCGCAGCCTCGTCGGTGATCGCAAGCTGCGCCTCCCATGAGCCCTCCGGATCGTCGCCCTCACGCAGCCTCTGCCCGTCGGCACGGAATCGAACGCCGTCCTCGGAGAGCGCCGCCACCTGACCGCTCTCACGATGCCGGAAGACGCGGAGGTCGTAGCGGTTGTTGCCAAACTGAAACTGCAGCCGCGCGAGCTTGTAGATGATCCCCGTGTAATGATTCATCAGCCATGCGACGAGGTGCGGGACGACCTCCGGGTAGCCCTGCTCCTCGACGGTGGCATCGAAGTAATGCGTGATCTGCGAGAGCGTGTCCGCGATCACATCCTCGGGGACATCGTGCTCCCGATGTATGCGCTGCATCCGCTCGTATCCCGCCATCAGTGAGATGAGGTAGAGCAGCGCGCCATCCTTGCCCAGCGCAGAGTCCACCAGGCGCGGCCACGAGCGCAACCGATCCGCGTCGTACTCGTTCTCGTGCAGCCAGTAGTACGCATGCCAGGCGATGGCCGCGGCCGCCTCGCTGGCGGCGATGGCCTCAGCGGCATGTATGACCGTCCCGAGCCACTCCTCGGGGATGTAAGCGGCCTCGCACGCGATGTTCACCGCTTCGGGTTCGAGGAACTCCGCGAGGCCCTGCGGTGCGGCGGCCTGCGACTTCTGCCAGCCGTCCTTGAGGCCTCCGGCGTCTTCTTCGATCTG
>JBNJEK010000384.1:0-3477 GCA_051745855.1 Armatimonadota bacterium | reverse complement strand
AAAGTAACCTCGACTTCATGGAGCGTGGATGAGGCGATGAACTTCATCATCTCGGGAGGCACCGTGGCTCCGGGCCGCATGAATTTCGATCACGGTGTCGCAGCCGACATTGAGGTGCCGGAAGCGGAGACGCCGGAGGATCCGAGCAGCGAGCCTGCGGGCGAGATGACCGACGCCGTCGATGACGTTTTCTGATCACGCCGGACGGTGAGGTTGACAGGTCCCGTCCGCCACCACGGCGAAAGTACTGCCTGCAGGCGCAACAGCCGACCGGAGGTCAGCTATGCGGAGAATTGCGATCATACTGGCGATCATGCTCACCGCCGTCGCGTGGGCGGTTGACGTGGAGAACTCGGAATTCGACGGCGCCGCGCGGGAGATGTCCGATGGCTGGACGGCCGAGGGCGACGCCGCGGCGGTCTTCGGCGTGAACAACGCCGACGGAGTCGCGGGCACGACCTGTCTGCAGTATGAGTCGCAGGATGAACGTGGCGAGACCTTCGTCGAGCAGGCGGTGACGCTTGAGCCGAACACTGACTACGTGCTCGCCGCGTGGTTCAAATCCGACGGCACTACCCGCCCGATAGTCGCAGTCCATGAGCCGGGCGAGCGGGACGCAATCGCGCGGGTGCGGAGCGACGGTGCGCTTTCATGGACGCGCTCGCGCGTGCGCTTCAACTCCGGGCCCGTCGCGGAGGCGCAGCTTCGCGTCTACGGCGACTTCGGCCCCGGTCGCGCCAGCCGTCCGGGCGAATCGCGCATCGATGCGATCAGGATCGACACTGCGACAGAGGCCGATCAGAACGGCCTGCCGATCCCCGGCGGATTCGCAGGACCGGCCCCCGGCGAGAACGTGGCCCTCGGCAAGAGCTACGAGTGGAACATCGCCCCGAGCTACTCGCTCTGCACCGATCCGGACGACATCGTGCAGTTGACCGACGGCGAGCACAGCGTCGGCTACTTCTGGACGCAGGAATCGACGGTCGGCTGGACCCCGCGCGATCCGCTGGAGCTTACGATCGACCTCGAGCAGGTTCAGCCGATCACCGGTGTCTCGTTCAACACCGCGGGCGGCACCGCGGGAGTGGGCTTTCCATCGATGATCTTCGTGCTCACCAGCGAGGATGGTGAGACGTTCGAGTATCATGGCGAGTTGATCGCGCTCAGCGCCGAGCACGGACTGCCGGAGCCGCAGGAGTACATGGTGCACCGCTACGCCACCGACCGCCTGAACGCGGCGGGGCGCTACGTGCGCTTCGTCATCGTCCCGGGATCGAAGTTTCTCTTCAGCGATGAGGTCGAGGTCTGGCGCGGAGACTTCGAAGTCGCTGACGCGTCGGCAGGTGAGCGGGTCGAAAGCACCGAGCAGATGATCGCGGATCATCGCCTCGACGGCATTGTCGGCGTGCGCCTGATGTATGACATCCAGGACCTGCGCGAGCGCATCGACCGGGCGGAGATCGACGCGGGGCTCAAGCGCGAACTAAGCGACCGCCTGAACGCGCTTGCTGACGAGGTCCGGGCGCAGCATGTCGAGGAGGTCGAGCACTGGGAGGGCCTCCCCTACAACGACCTGCATGCGCGCATCTACGCGGTCAACGCGCCGCTTCTCCGCGCGCAGGGGCATGGCGAATTGACCGTCTGGCCCGCGCAGCGCTGGGATATGCTCGACCCGATGAGCGCGCCCGAGCCGGGCGAAGCCGAAATCGACGTGACCCTGATGCGCGGGGAGTATCGTTCAGCCGCCTTCAACATCACAAACCCGACCGACGAGTCCGTGACCGCGCGAATCATCGGTGGCCCGCAGGTCCACGAGGTGCAGTACGTGCAGACGCAGGAGCGGGAGGTCACCTCGAACGCGCTCCCGATCGCACCAATCGACGACGCGGGCGCGTCGCTGATCGAGATCCCGGCGGGGCTGACGAAGCAGGCCTGGCTGACATTCGACGAGGGCCCCGCGGGGCCTGCGGGGCCGATGCGACCGATCGCGGTGCAGATAGACGGCGAGCAGATTGCGCGTATTCCGGTCAATGTGCACTATGCGGGGATCGATATGCCGCGCCCGCCGGTGAGCGTGTATTGCTGGGATTACGTCGGCGACACGGTCAGCGCCCTCCCGGGCTTCACCGACCTCGAAGCGATGGCGCAGGACCTGAGCGATCACTACGTCGACGCGCCCTGGGCGAACTCGAAAGTGCTGGACTTCCCCGCGGATGGCACGATCGACGAGGACGGGCATATCACGGAGCCGCTGGACTGGAGCGCGCTCGACCGCTGGATCGCGCGCTTTCCGGATGCGCGGACGTACATGATCTTCCCGAACTTCCGCTGGGACCTGAGGCAGGGGCTGGAGGACTACTCCCCGCGCTGGAAGACTGCCATCGGCGAGTGGGCGCAGTCGATGGCCGACCACCTGCGCGAGACGGGCGTCGATCCGTCGCGCGTGGCCCTGCTGCTGATCGATGAGCCGCACAGGGAGGACGATGAGCGCAAGATCGTCGAGGTCGCGCGCGCGATCGAGGCGACCGCGCCGGAGTTGCGCATCTTCGAGGACCCGGTGCGACCCGACCCGACCGACGCGCTGATGGAGATGTACGAGGTCAGCGACATACTCTGCCCGAACCTCCCGAAGCTCTACCGCGGCGGGCAGGCGGCGATCGACTTCTACCAGGACCTGCAGGCGCAGGGCACGGAGTTTCATATCTACCAGTGTTCCGGTCCGCACAAGCTGCTCGACCCGATCACCTACCATCGGAATCAGTTCTGGCACGCGTGGAACCTTGGCGCGACGGCGTGCGGGTACTGGGGCTACGTGGACGCGAAAACCACCGGCTCAAGCTGGGACAACTTCAAGGGCGGCGGCACCAGCTACTCGCTCGTCTACGCCGATGACGAGAACCGCCTCGCCACCAGCAAGCAGTGGGAGGCCGTGCGCGAGGGCGCCCAGGATTACACGCTCCTGTGGATGCTGCGCGAGGCCGTCGAGGGGCATGAGGGCGCGGAGACCGACGCGATCCGCCATGCGCGCGAGTTGCTGGAGACGCTCCCGGGCCAGATAGCCGACAGAGATATATCCGGCACGTACAAGTGGACTGACGATCGCGACCGCTCGGCGACCGACGATGCGCGCGAACAGCTTCTGCAGGCGCTGATGACGCTGCAAGCCGAAAGGTGAGCGGTTGACACAAAGTCGAGAAAACTTTGCAGGAGTACATTCGCGGCCGTCGAAGGTGACAGTGAGGCGAAGGGGCAGAAGCGAGGATTCCCCCCCAGCATGCCCTGAGCCTCGTGCCCCGGCTCTCTCCGCCAACAGCCGGGGCGTGTACGAGCCCCGACTTCCCGCGGTGCGGCTGCAACTACGTTGCAATGCGCGCCTCATCATACATCGCCAGCACGTTTTCGATCGGCGTGTCGGGCTGGATGCAATGCGCTGGGGCGAGGACGTAGCCGCCGCCCGCGCCCATCACCTCGATCCGC
>JBNJEK010000383.1:0-3518 GCA_051745855.1 Armatimonadota bacterium | reverse complement strand
ATGATCCGCGAGGTCCTGCAGCATGCCCTGGACCTTTTGTGTGTGATGTCTCGGATCGCTTTCGGGAAAGTGCTCCGCACCCATCGTTCCACCACTCCCTGCTTTTCTCCGAGTAGTGTCATGTTGTGATTATTGGATTCGGGGCGCCGGGGCATTGTCCTCCTCGGACGACGTTCGCAGGTTCATCGGTCGCCCTCCGAGAAGACTCCCGTGAGGTCTCGCCGTCTGACCAGGCCAAGGGGCATGCTATGAATGCATTATCAGATAGTGCAAATGCATCGATGCGTATCGCTCTGGCAGGTGTTCTGTTCCTCACATTCGTCGCCGTCTGCATGGCTCAGGAGCAGAGTGAGCAAGCCGAAGAGGCTCGTCCGGCCGTGACCATTCGGTGTGAGCAGCAACCGATTGCGGATGTCCTCTCGGACGTCGCCGAGCAGGCGGGTGTCTGCATCATTCCGGACGAGACTGTAAACGGCAATATCTCGCTGCAGATGGAGGACGTCAGTCTGGATCGCTGCCTCCGCACGATGCTGCTGCCGCGCGGATTAGCGTGGGGGGAAGTCGATGAGGGCGTATATCTCGCGACAAGCGCTGATCCATCCTCACCGGCCTTCGCTCAGATCTCGGAGACGGAGATTGTGGAACTCGACTTCGTGGGCGCCGACGAGGTACACGAGCTTCTGGCGCCGACGACCTCGCAGTTTGTCCGGCTTATGTCAGAGGGCAACAGGATCGCCGTGAGCGCCCCGGGCGTGCTTATGGAGCAGGTAGTCGCGGAGATCCGTCAGCTTGACACGCCGCCGCAGCAGATCATGATCGAGGCGATGGTTATAGAGACGGACCGCGATAACATCGAGGACCTCGAGATCCTGGCGCAGGGCGAGCATCTCTCATTGGACTCTGGCGCAAGCACCATCACCTACATGGACCAGGCGGAGCACGTTCTCTATCAACTGCTCTGGCTCGCCCAGGAAAACGAGGCCATCATCCGCGCCAACCCGCGAATCGTCGCGCAGGAGGGCAAAGAGGCCAACGTAACCGTCAACACCGATCGCTACTTTCGCATTATCGAGGGGGAGCTTGGAGACGAGCGTATTCGCCTGCAGAAGATCCAGGCGGCGATTACCTTGAAGATCATACCCCAGATCGCCGGGGAGAGCGGGGAGGTCACCTGCAAAGTGATGGCGGAGGTTGGGGACGTCACTGGTGTCGCTGCGAACAACCTGCCGATCATCACCTCGCGCCAGGCCGAAAGCACGGTGCGCGTGGGAGATGGAGAGGTCATCGCGATCGGAGGACTGCTCGAGGAGAACAAGCGCACCTTCGAGCGCAAGATCCCGATTCTCGGGGACCTCCCGATCATTGGCGAGCTTTTCCGCTCAAAGGAAGGCAGGCGGCGCCAGCGCGAGGTCGTGATCTTCATCGTGCCTCATGTGCTTGACGAGCGAGGGCAGTTCGAGGGCAACCTCCTGTTGCATCGCGACCTCAAGCGCTTGCGCGACGAATGGTCGCTCCCCGAGACGTGGCCAACACCGACGCGGGCGCCCGGCGCGAATTCCGGGAGCGACGAGAATGCTCGGCAAGCGGGCAGCCAGAACGAAAACGTTCCTCAAGGACCGGACCGGATGCGACAGCGCTTCCGGCGGTGACTCCACGTCGTCAGCAAGCAAGCCGAGAGGCGGGATCTGCCAAATTGGTGTATGATGCGCCATGCTGCAGGCGTTAGAAGCGCGGACAATCGTCGCAGAATCGAACCACACCGCCAGGGATGAATCAACGCAGATGGCTCAGATCAACAAACCGCGACATAGCCATGGGCCCGCGAATCTTCGCTTGAGCGCGCGACAGTGGCTGCTCATCGCCGGGTTCGGCGTAGTGATTGCTCTCGGCTGTCGCGACATGCATCTCAACGCCGACTCGCTGCACTACATCGACATGGCGCGCACGCTCATCGAGGACCACCAGGTTGCCACCTGGCATCTTACCCTCACCGCTGAGCATGTGCCCCGGGTCGAGAGCCTCTGGCCGCCGATGTACCCGATTCTGCTCGCCGGGCCGATGTTGCTGGGCCTCTCAGGCGAGGGCGCCGCCTGGCTCATAGCGGTGGTCAGCCTCGTCGCCACCCTGGCGTTACTCACCGCCGTATGCCGGCGGATCGAGTGGGCGCTGCTGCTGGGCCTCGCGTTCATATTCATGACATTCAACCAGGGCATCGCCTTCAGAGCATTCTCCGAGACGCCCTTCATGGCGCTATCATTCGGCGCACTGGTGGCGATGGCCCTCGCTCTGCAGGGGCCATCTGCGAACTATCGGCGCGCGCGAGTGCTCTGGCTTGCTATCCTCGCGGGCGTCCTTGTGGCCGCCGCCGCGCTCACCCGTCACATCGGCATCGTGCTCATCCCGGCGCTGGGGCTCGTCTGCCTCTTCGGCCCGGTCAGTCACGGCGCGAACCGGCTGAAACTGCGTGCAACCGCGGTGGTGGGTCTCGCGATCGGAGTGGGCCTGCCGCTTGGGCTGTGGCTCACGCGCCAGTGGATGCTCGGGGTGAGCTTCTTCGGGCCGGAGCGGCCGCCGTCACGCTTCACCGTGATGGAACTGCTGCGGCGCGCCGGCCAGGGCATCTACGCCGACGCGGCAGTGATGCTCCTGCTTATCGCGGCCGCGCTCCTTGGCTACCATCTTCTCCAGCGGGACGAGGCGGCGGGCTGGCGTCCCTTCGCAGTCGCCCTTGCCGCCGGGGCGGTGCTCTTCGCTCTCCTCCACGAGGCCGGAACGATCGCCTCACACGCGATGGTCAGGATGGACAACCCGCCTGAGGCGAGGCAGTTCTTCCCCGGCTACGCGGCCCTTCTCGTCGCTACCGCAGCCCTGCTCTCCCTCGCCAGGCCCCCTGACGGCGTGCTTCGCCGCCGCTGGCCGATCCTTGCGGTGGTTGGGCTGCCGATTGTCTTCGGGCCGCTCGTCGCCGGATCACTCGCACATGACCTGACGCCGGAACGGACGCGGGTCGATGAGTGGGTCGCGCTTAGCACAGCCTCCGACGATCTCGTCATCGGATGGCGCGCGTGGAATGTGCGCTATCACACCGGGCGGCCGGTCCTTCAAAGCGGGATGGTGACCGAGCCATCGGTCTACCGCGGCCCCGCCGTCGCGGACTTCCTGGAGAGATTCGGCCATCACTTCGGCGGCGCGTGGCTGGTGGTGTCCCCGGACACGACCGGCGTGGACGGGGTGCGCGCATCCTACGAGGAGGCCGGACTTGAGTTGGAGCAGGTTGCTGAACTGGACGTCGCGGGCGTCTATCACTATCAGGACGCGAGGTTAATGCGAATCTACCGAGTCACCGGATGGCGCTGACACGCAGGCGCCCGCCGGAGTGACCCGGCGGGCGTTGATTGCATGCGTTGCGTGCGCTTTCTTCAGAAGGTGGGGAGCGACCCCTCCTCGGTGACCGCCTCGCACATGCGCCTGTAAAGCGTGAAGTAATCGCTCACATTCTCCCCCGGCGCGATGATCTC
>JBNJEK010000382.1:0-3521 GCA_051745855.1 Armatimonadota bacterium | reverse complement strand
ACTCCGATCGGTCTTGCGATTCCGGACTCCAGGCGCCCTCGCCTGGAGAGTCGTTGCCGCGGTCTCCGAATCCTTAACCGTTGATACGAACCTCCTTCTGAGTCCAACTCCGTATCAGAGTCCAATGATTGGTTTTCTGCAGTGGTGGAGCGACCTGTCCAGTTCGCGTTGAGGCGTTTAATGGTCAGAAATCGGGCGGCTGTGGCGCGGATGTCACCGCCGAATACACGCGCGACATCCACTGTCTCGCGCCACTGCTGCATCCCCTCCATAAAACCTTACCCTTATACACAACTCGAAAGGCGACGGCGGTGTGTCGTGGGAGAGGCCGCACGAGCCGAATCATCTCCCTGTGAGATGTGTATAAGGGCCAGCCATAAGACTACCCGCCGCCCAGCGTCAGCGCAATATCGCCGTCCTCCTCGATGCGATTGCCGACGTCCGCCCCGCCATCGTCGTCCTGATCGTAGCCGACCGAGTAGATCGTCAGCACGCCCGCTCCGGTCGGTTCACGCTGCGCCCCGGGATGCGCGCGTGAGACCGGATCATGCGCCACACTCCGCAGCGGCGCATCGACGAACGGATCGCGCGGCACCTCGTCCAGGTAATGCGGCACAAGCTGCTCCAGTGACGCCGGATAGCTGCCCGTGTCGCTCCTGTAGGCCTGCGCGGCGAGCGCCGTCAGCGCGACACACAGGCGTGCGTCGCTGTACGCGAAGCGGCTCCCGGCGCGTTCATGTGCCGGCAAGAGCGTTGCGGCCAGCGGGTTGTCAGGTTCCTCGATCGGCTCCCGCGCCCACCAGGGCTTTGCCGCCTCGGTCTGCATCGCGTCGAGGAACTCACCCAGCGCCTCCCACGTGCCCTCGGCCGTCACCGCGCCCTCGGGAATCTCGTGGCCCTGCTCCGTAAGCGCCTCGAGGTCCGCACCGCCCGCCATCGCCGGAGCGATCATGTTGCCGAAGTACGTCTTGCTGAAGGTCGCCTCACCCTCCATGATCTCCGCGAAGTCGGCGCGCTCCCCCATCGCGTCCTGCAGCGCGTTCATCGCGATCCGCGCCTCATTGTCGGTCAGGTACGGGATCGCCTCGCGTAGTCGCGCCTCACCGATCGCCACGCACGCCTCCTGCACCAGGCCGCTGATCATCGACTGCCCGGTGGCGCAGTCGACGCCCACGCGCATCGCCGCGATGCCATCGAGCGCCGCGGAGAGCGCGTGATCATTCTGCATGTGGTAGACGCTGCGGCTGGCGAGCATGCGGGCAAACTGGCGCATCTCGGCAAAGTCAGGGAATGCCTGCTCTATGTCCTCGCCGGTCCGCAGCAGCGGGGCCTGAGCATCGCCCGCGATGGCCGCTTCCAGCGCGCTGAAGACCGGCGTGTAGGCGTTGATGAGGCGCTCCAGCGTCTCCGGCTCAAGCGACTGCTCGGTCATGTCGAGTTGCGTCCGCACGTTGGGATCGACGCCCGGGGGGAATTGCGGCGGAGCATCGCCTTCCGGATCCGGCGCAGGGAGCCCCGCCTCCTCGCGCAGCCGTCCGTGGATCTGTTCCTCAAGCTCGGCTGCCAGCAGGTAGATATCCCACGCGTTCGGCTCAGGCATCTGCACCTCGGGCGGCTGCCACTCTTCCCACGGCGGCGCGGCTTCCTGCTGCGCGACCGCGAGTCCGATCGTTACCATCAACGTAAGTATGATCGCGATGCACTGTCGCTTCTTCACGTTCGTTAAACCCCTTCAGCCTCACCTGTCTCCTGAACACCGGATTGTGGTCGGCCCGTCATGCCGGTGTCGAGTCCGTAAGACTCGACCTCGCCCTGGACGGCAAGCTGGCGATGTCTCTCGCCCATCTGCTCGAGGTCGCGTTCGATGGCGTATGTCGCGGACATGCACAGCAGGATCAGCGCGGCCAGCAGGGCTACAGCTACTCTCATCGGTGCACCTCCGGAGGGCGGTCTGGCATCGAGGTACCCTTCGCCCGTCCGCGCGCTCGTTCCTTCCGGAAGTGCGCAGGTACTCAGTCGTCCAGCCTGACGAGGATCATCTCCGCGATCTCCCTGTTGTTGGTCTCCTGCATCATAAGATGCGAGTTACCGTGAATGCCCAGTTCAGGTAGCCAGATGACCTCCGCGGTGCCGCCACTCTCACGGATCAGCCGGGCCGTATTCTGACAGGCCTCGTGGCGTCCGGCCATGTTCCGGACTTCGAAGTAATCGCCGAAGACGCCGATGAATCGCTTGTCCGCGAAGTGATTCTGAATGTCCTTTGCATCGGTCGGCGTTCCCGTGATCTCCACGGCAACGATCGCGTTCACAAGGTCGGGTCGCATGCGGGTTGCCTCGAGTCCGGTGGGGCCAGACGCGGAGTGCAGGATAAGCGTGGCAGGGCCGATTGCCTCCAGCAACTCAACGAGTGCTTCCGCCTTAACGCCCGCTCCGAACCTGGCCCCCGCGGCTCGGGACACCGGGGTGATGGAGGCATAGAGCTGATCGATCTGCTCGACCGGATAGCGGCCGTCCTCGAAGGCGATGCCGGTCTCGGGGCCGATTCCCCAGCGCCGCCAGACAGTCTCGTTGGGCCAGCGCATGAAGGCCGGCGCCTTCAATTCCTGTGGCGTGCTGAACGGGTTGACGTCGAAGCCTGCGATGGCGTTGTTCGGTTCGTCAAAGACGTAGACCGGGTGCCCGGCTCTGGCGAAGATCTGTGCCCAGCCGTCTCGTCTGTCCGGTGTGCTGAGATAGAGGTATGACGTGAGACCCATCCCGGGAACCATCACTATCGGCGACTTGCCGGTACGGGCCTCCCTGGTCGGGATGAGGTAGTGGACGAGTGCCTGCTCCACCGTCTGCGTCTGTGTGGTTCCGGCGGCCCGCCGGCCCTTCTGAGCGCTCGTCAGTGCTGTCTCGTGTCCGCCGACGTAGAGAACGCCCATCTCAGACAGGACGAGTGGCTGGCGCTCGGCGTCTTCGTCGGCCGGAGCGTCGGCAGTATGCAGTGTGACCAATACGCAGACGGCAAGAGCGACGTACGGGGCATGCTTCACGTTTTCTCGCTCCTTTCAGGGCTACTCGTCGGCAACCGCGAATGGGATCGCGGGCAGTGCCGTGAGCAGAATGCGACGCTTCTTCCGCTGTTCCTTACCATGCCCGGAATTCTCTTCAGTGCGGACGCCGAACGCCTGGATGATCAGGTTGCCCGACATGCTGGGCCTGATTGCCTGGGCGTCCGAGGCGAGTATGACCTCGCCCTCGTCTGTGTCAAGTGTGGCGCTCACCAGTGTAATCCCGGGCGGCGGCGTGTCCAGCTCCAGTTCGACCGCCCCAAAGAAGCAGACTGGCGGAACGTTGACGGGAAAGCGAACCGTCCCGCCGACGGGGATCTCGACAGCGTCCGCCTGCGGGATACCCACCGAAAAGCGACGCGGCGGGCCCAGCAGACTGACGAGAAGGTCCTCTGCCGGGACCAGGTGCCGGTAGATGAATGCCTGCATCCTGTCATCAGCAGGCACGGCGCTGCGTACGGTCGA
>JBNJEK010000381.1:0-3564 GCA_051745855.1 Armatimonadota bacterium | reverse complement strand
ACCTGCGCGGCATGACACGCCTTTCCTGACCCTATCCTTAACCGTTGATACGAAGCCTTACGTAATTGGCGGGCAGGAAGCCACGCCTGCACCGGGAAATTGCGATCAACGATCAACGGCGGACGCTCGAGGAGTGACGATCATGGTCATCGACATCCACCATCACCTGCCCCGCAACTGGCGGGAGTATATGCCGAAGCTGCGCGACACCTGCGCCGAACTGGGAGTTGACCGAGTGGCGCTCTGCACCTCCGGCCCGCCGGCGGCCGGCAATCTGCAGCTTTACGAGGCGCTGCAGGAGCACGGGGACTTCATGCTGGCGCTCGGCTACGTGCGCATCGGCGAGGAGGGCCCCGGGGCGGTCGATCGGCTGCACGCGATGGGCTTCCACGGGATCAAGGTCATCCGCCCGACCGTGGACTACGACGATGACTGCGCGATGCCCGTCTATGAGCGCTGCGCGATGCTGGAGATGCCGGTGCTTTTCCACCTCGGCATCGTGGCCGCGAACCGGACGCTCGATCCGCTGCGCGACGTCTCGATCCGGCGCATGAGGCCGGCGCACCTCGACCGGATCGCGCGGAAGTTCCCGATGCTGTCGCTGATCGGCGCGCACCTGGGGAACCCGTGGTATGACGAGGCGGGCGAGATTGCGCGGATGCACCCGAACGTCTACTTCGACCTGACAGGTTCGACCATGAAGAAGAAGTCGCCGCAGTTTCTCTCCGAGGTGTTCTGGTGGGCGGAAAACGAGCAGTACGGCTCGATGGGCGACAAGCATCCGTACGAGAAGATCGTATTCGGCACGGACGTCTCGGCGGACCTGATGCATGACGTGATGGAGGATCACCGCGCGTTCTTCCACCACGTGGAGATGCCGTTCGAGTATCGCCAGATGATCATGGGCGGCACCGCGGCGAAGATCTTCGGGTTGGAGGAGTAGCGGGCGGGCGTCGTTGTCGTTCGGAGCGACGCATCTTCAGATGCGTCCAGTCGTTCGCCGTTGCCGTCAGCTGTCATCGCTGTCGTTGCTGTTGTGGAGGGGAGGGCCTACGCGCCCTCCCAAACGTTGTTCGGGAGCCCCACCATGTACGTCCAGCATGCGAGCATAGCCGTCGGCCTCGCTGTGCTGATCGCATGGCTGGCCGTGCGCTGGCGTGAGTGGCGGCGCATCCCGGATGCCGAGCGTCCACCTCTCGAGGAGCGCCTTCGCACAGCACTGCGCGCCGAGTGGCCGCTGCTGGCGATCCTCCTGCTGCCGGCGGTCCTGTGGCTGTTGATCGAAGTCTCATCCACGACGCTCCTGATACTGCTGGGTGGCATCGCGCTCTGGTGGCTGGCGGATGCGGTCGGCTACACCGTCTCCGGGGTCAGCCTGACGCGCGATCCCCTTGTCTGCGCCATCGCAGCCGTGCGGCGCCTCGCGCGAAGTCCGTGGTTCGTCGCGGTTCTCCTTGTAGCCTGGCTGGGCTCGTGGGCGACGGGCGTGTATCAGATGCGCGTCTGGGAGGCGCAGACCACCGGGCAGGCCATCGCCGCGGGGCCGTCCGACCGTCCCATCGATTCGCCAACCGTCGAGGATGCCATGCACGAGACCATGATGAGCCTCGTGTATCAACTGCCCTCGTACGGCTGGCCGCTACAGCAAGGTACCTATACGCTCGTGCTGATACTCGCGGCAGTTGTACTCTTCGCGCGCATCCGATTGGGCGCGAAGCCCGAGGAGCGTGAGCGAGCGGCATGGCCTTTGCGCCTCACCGTGTTGATGCTGCTGATCTCGGCTGTCCCGCTGCTGTGGTGGTTTCAGGGCAAAAGTGCAGTGTTCCTCGATGTCTGGCCGACATCGCTCTGGTGGCTGGTCTCGTCGCTGGGATTCCTCTGGGAGGCGCCGTATGTCGCACTCGTGTGGCACGTGCTGCGACAGGTTGTGGCGGGCGAGAGGTGGGACCTGGAACGAGCAGTACGTCACGCCGTCAACAACTGGGTGCCGATGATCGGGCTTCTGTTTGTCGTTCTGCTCCCGGCACTTCTCCTCTCGCATCTCCCGGCGCTTGTGAAATCGCTGGCACCGCAGGCGTTTGTCGGACCTTCCATTGGCTTTGCGCTGTCCGGACAGATTTCCGCCGCCTACTCAGTCGTGATGCCACTCTTCACCCTCGCACTGACGCTTGCCCCGTGGCTCATCGTCGATGAGCGGAGTGCCGTGCGGGAGGCACTGCGCCGATCTTGGGCGCTGGCGCTGGACAACGCGTCCGACCTGCTCGCCTTCACCTTACGCTACCTTCTCCTTCTCGGGTCAGCGGAATTCCTGATGACTGTGCTATGGGTTGGGCGCTCTCCGGGTTATTCCCCACTCAACGCTATTGGTGGAATCAGCCGATCCGCCGCAGGATTTATCGGCGTCCTCGCCGTTGGCGTACTCTATCAACACCTGCGCGACACACGGACGGAGATGACAGAGGCCCCATGACCCCACGCGAAACTGCCCTCCGCGCGCTTAGTTTCGAGGAGATCGGCCGCGTCCCCGTCGCGGGAGGGCTGATGCAGCACGTGCCCTTCATGGCCGGGGTGCTCGGCATCAGCGAGGCGCAATGGTGGGAGGCCCCCCGCGCCAACCTCTTCGCAGCATGCCGCGAGATCGGCTGCCACGCCATCCTCGGGCCGGTCATGCCCAAGCAGCATGACGCGACCACCACCGACGCGCAGGGCCGCCCCACCGACTTCACCCACCGCGCGAAGCGACCGGATATGCTCACCACGCCCGAGGAGGTCGCTGAATACGCCCGCAACGCCCCCTCGCCTGAGCAGGTGCGTGCGAGGTTCGACGCCGCGGAGGCGGAGGCCGAATACCGCAGGCGCACCGTGGACACCGCTCGCGAGGCGGGGGAGATGCTCGTCATCCCGCACATCCTCGGATGGGCGCCGCGCTTCCCGACCAGCGACAGCGAGTTCAGCTACGAGGCCTTCCTGATGGCCTGTGCGCTGCATACCGAAGACATGGCGCGACTCTTCCGCTCCTGGGGGGAAACCTCGCGGCTTCGCTTCGAGGCCGTCGCGCGCGTGGTCGAGCGCCACGATCTTCCGCGCATCGCGTGGATCGGCCAGGATATCTGCGAGCGCAACGGGTCGGTGCTGTCGCCCGCGCTGCTCGAGCGGCTCTACTTCCCGCAGCTTGAGTACGCGATCGAGCCACTCAAGTGCGCGGGGATGAAAGTGATCTGGCACTCCGACGCGAACTATCGGGAGATCCTGCCGATGCTGGTGACGCTTGGGATCGACGGGGTGCAGGGTCTCTACGAGTCGCCCCGCGGGATGCGGCTCGAAGAAGTAGCGGCGATACGCACGCCCGCTGGCAATCCGCTGATCATCTTCGGCAGCGTCTCGACGCACCTGGTGCTGCCACAGGGGAGCGTCGAGGACGTCGAGGCGGCGGTGGATCGCTGCATCGACATCGCGCGGGGCAGAGGGGGCGTGCTGATCGCGCCGTCATCCTCGATCGGGCCGGAGGTGCCGCCCCAGAACATCGCGGTCATGTACCGCCGCGTGCAGGAGCGGAACGCGGAG
>JBNJEK010000380.1:0-3568 GCA_051745855.1 Armatimonadota bacterium | reverse complement strand
GAAGAAAGACCCGCTAACATCCCTCCCAAGACTGATGTGAAGTGGCACACCAGGAACTTCGCGCAGGTGGTTGAGACCGTACAATCCCGGCAAAGCTTTCCGCCCAAAGTCCTGATAGCTGATGATCTCATCACGCACGACTGCTATGACATCAATGAGGACGCCCTGACGGCGGCCGGCATCGAGTATGAGACCTATTCGGCGAGCAATCCTCAATCGGTGACGGAATTTCTCAGCGAGCGGGCCTGCTGACTGACGCCTGAAACAGCGGTGAGGCTGCAGGGTCGTGGCCGGCTTGCCCTTCATGCGTCACTGCGCCCCGGCTCCGACGACGCCTCGGTGCGCATCGCTCACATGTGCCGCCTTTACCGCCCCACTCCGGCGCCATGCCTGCCCAGCACCTGCTCGTGCGCCCAGTGCAGGTATTCCTCGAGGTTAGTGTAGCCGTCCCCTGTGCGGTCGGCGTGTGCATCATCGGGATCGCGCGGGTCGAGGCCGCGCTGCGTCTCCCAATCGTCAGGCATGCCATCTTCGTCAGTGTCGATCGGGGGTTCGGTGGATGAGTAGTCGGGCCAGCCGCCGACATCGTCGGCCGAATCGATGATCCCGCCCGTGCCGTCGCGCACCTGCTCCACCACGCGCGCGTCCACCGCGTCGCGCGGCCACGCCCCGGAGCGCTCCAGCACCCGCTCATAGGCAGCGTGCGCATCGACGGTCGGCACCGGCGGCGTCTCCAGGGGTTCCTCCAGCCGCGTGACGCCGCGGGAGGTGTCCACCATCGCCCAGTTGTCCTCATCCGCCTCCGGCAGACTGGTCAGATGATTCCCGGCGAGGTAGAAGTGCCCGTTCTCGCTGCCCGGAACCACGCCGACTGTGCGCCGGTCGTCCCGCGTCGAGGGGCCGGGTTTGAGGTAGTTGCCGATGAAGTTGACGCTGGTGTATTGTGGCCCGCCGTTGTGCGCCGGCAGAGCGCCCCAGTCATAGATGACGTTGTTGCGGAAATCGCCCAGCGAGCCGGGCGGATTCCCCTCGCGATCGCCCGCGAAGTGCGGGTTACGCGCCCAGTGATGGGCGTAGAGACTGTGATGCATCGTGATGCGTGCGTGGAAGCCGGTGGTGTGGCCGCCGTAGATCGAACCGTAGCCATGCCCGCCCTTCGGGTGGGTGGAGTTGTGCAGACTCTCGGTGATCAGCGTCCACTGGACGGTGATATTGTCGAGAGGCTGGTCGGGGTCATGCCAGTGGGCCACCGAGAGCACCTCGTCATTGGCCCAGCTCGTGGAGCAGTGATCGAGGATCACGTTATGGCTTCTCCCCACCGACAGTGAATCGGTCTGCCAGCCCTCTGCTCCGTCTGCCACCCGCTCCCGCCCCACCTCATCGCCGGGCCTGAAGCGGACGTGACGGATGATGATATCGTGGGTGGCAGCGACCGATGTTCCGTAATTCTTGAGGCAAATACCATCCCCCGGAGCGGTCTGTCCGGAGATGGTGAGGTACGGTTCCTGGATGGACAGTGGAGCTTTCAGTTCGATGATGCCCGACACGCGGAAGATCACCGTGCGCGGCCCCTCGGTCGTCACCGCCCGGCGCAGACTTCCCTCGATCGGCTCCTCGGTCTTCGGATCGTAGTCCTCCAGGGTCGTCACCGCCAGCACCTGTCCGCCACGCCCGCCCACTGAATAGGCTCCGAGGCCCTCCGCCCCGGGGAACGCCCGTATCTGATCCTGCTGCTCTTGAGCCGCGAACTCACTGCTGACTGCAAACAATATGAGCAGGCACATCCCCGCACACAGAGCTGTCGCACGAAGGCCGCGCATGGTCATCAATTCCCTTCCTGTGATCAGGCCCCGGCACACGTTCCCGACGACTGGTTTCTCAGGACGAGGACACCGTCCCTCTCCGCTCGGCGTGTTCGCGCGCGGTCGTATTCATCTTGTGGAGATTTCAGCGGCAGTTCCCCCGGGGCCTCCTCAGCCATCCGTCTTTTCTGTGAAGCTCACATTCGATGCGCCGCCCGCCCCACTCCGAGCCGTCCCTGCCGAGGACCGAATGGGGAATGCGTGGTTGCGATGGTGCCCTGGAACTGGAGTGAGCGGGGGGCCGCGGGTCGGCGACCGCTGATCGCGACGGAAGCGAGTTCTTCAACGGGGTGTTGTTCGACCGTGTCACGCAGCACGATCGGGCACTGGAGCCATGCCCTCCTCACACCCGGTTGCGACCAGAATATCCACGTCCGTATGGCCACGGTTTCCTACGATGGGTCAACCCGCGAGGACGCTCTCGATCTGTGGGAGCACGACCTCCGGCGAATGGTTTTCGGCGAGGTAGCGTCGCGATGCGGATATGTAGTCCGCGCTGTGCTTAGCGGCCTGTCGGACGGCTTCGATGAGATCAGATGGCTCCGTGGCGTGGAAGCCGAGATTGTGTTCCTTGATGAGACCGTCGGGGTCGAAGGTTGAGACCACGGGCCGGCCGTGGCTCCATGCCTGCAAAACCGAATTCGAGAATCCCTCGATCGTCGACGTGCAGAGGTAGACGGAGGCCCGCCGGTACCAGTCATCGATCGCTCGGTACGGCACGAAGCCGAGGCAGCGGACGTTGTCCATGGTATCGGCCCGCGCCCTGACCTCGTCGTAGAGGCCGTGGTCGTCATCTCCGACATCCGCTGATCCGCCGGCCATTACGAACTGCAGTTCAGGCAGCGCGTGCGCAATATCCAGAAACAGGTGCGGACGCTTCAGCCGCCGCATCGTTGCGGCCCAGAAGACGATGGGTGGGTCGGATGAAGGTGGTTCGATCTCAGCAGCGGGTTCGAAGAGGTTCCGAATAAGCACCGATTCTCGGGCGTGGCGATCGGCGAGCAGTTGCTGCTGATCTTTCGTCTGGGCGACGATAACGTCGGCGTTGCGAAGGCCGTAGCGGGCCAGCCAGCGTTCGTGCCCGGGCAGTCTGGATTGACGGGGGGCATCACAGACTGGGTCGGTGATCGAGGCCATCCAGAGGATGAAGCGCCGATCGGAGCCTCTGCACCAGCGGGCGAGGAGCGCGTTCTGCCAGCCGACGCCCATCTGCAGGTAGACATCGGCGGAGGTGGCACGGAGGAGGCGCCGGCAGCCGGGAAGCGTTCTCGTAAGAAAGCGCAGCCCTGGCGGCCCGCCGCTCGGGGGCGGGGAACTGATCAACTTGATGCCGTCTACCATGGCCTTTGGCTCGAGTTCGCCGTACTGGTAGAACGCGAATGTGACGTCCCAGCCACGCGTGGCAAGGCTGTGGGCGATGTCGGTAAGTTGCAGTTCGGCACCGCCCGCGCGCTCGACCCCGTCCCCGAGCAGCATCTCGGGGACGGCTCGGCCGGTGTGAACGATGCAGAGGCGCGGTCTGCGGTCGAAGTTCTGAGTCATCGGGATCTCCGGAGCCACCAGACCTTGCACCTTCCTCGGTGTCGGAGTGTCGATTCGGGTGCTCAGGGCGCAGGCTCCGTATCGTCTATATCGAACACATGAGGCTTGGACACGATGATTCCGTATATCATCCACATGACGGACATGGCGGCGGGCATGTGCCA
>JBNJEK010000379.1:0-3572 GCA_051745855.1 Armatimonadota bacterium | reverse complement strand
CAGGATTCAAAGGGCCTCTACCCGCTCGCCATCCCCTACGCCTTCGTCGGCAACATCCACCATCAGTTTATACTGATCTTTCAGCGGATGGAGTGACGCGAGAGCGGCGGCGTATGCCGTCGGAGGGGCCGGCCCGGAGGGCTGCGCGGAGCGAGTGCCGTTTACTCGCGACGACGCAGTCGCCTGACCGGGCCGGCCCCTCCAACGACGGGAAAACTCGCCGCCGACCTCAACCCAGCATCCGCTCCGCGTTCCGTCGCTAAACGCCGTTTGCCGCCGTGTGCTGCCTTCAGCAGTTGTTGGCAGTCGTTAGCAGCCGTTCCGCGTTCCCGCCGAGGATCGCCTGCTTCGCCTCATCGGAGGCGTCGAGCACCTCGACTTTCAGCAGCGCAGGCTCCGGGTACTTGAAGGGCATCCCCGTCCCGAGCACCACTCGGTCCATGCCGATGTTCTCGACCAGCGCCCCCACTTCGTTGCCCATGGTCGCGCGCATCCGGGAGACGCCCAGCGCATAGTTGTCAGGCAGGCCGCTGTCAGGCTGGCCCAGTCGCGAGCCGGTGAAGCCGAGGCCGTTCACGAACACAAACTTCGCCTCCGGATGCCGCTCCACGAGTGCCTCCAGGTCGCTGAGCGGAATGTCGGGGATCTCCAGCAGCCAGTGACGCTGCCGCTGGTCGATCTGCCGAATCGGCAGCGAGATGACGAGGCCGCGTTCCGAGGCCGCCTCGATGAGGTCGGCGCAGCAGGCGTCGGTGAGCGCGTAGTTGTGATAGTGCGGGTAGAGCCGCAGACCGCGCGCGCCGAACTCCTCCACGCACACGTCAAGATCGTGCTCCCAGTCCACGTACGCCGGATTCAGCACCGCGAAGGGGATCAGCCTGTCCTCGTGCCCCGCCACCTGCTCGGCAAGCTCCTCGTTGCCCGCGTGCGCGTTGCGGTAGAAGATGGCGCTGGCGGAGGAGACGCATGCTTTGTCGATTCCCGCGCGGTCCATCAGCGCCAGCAACCCGTCGGCGTCATTGTGCCGCAGTCGGCGGAAGGGCCAGTGCCCGAGATACGCGTTCATGTCGATGGTCACTGCGCCTCACCCCGCTGCGCCAGGATTCGCTGGAAGTTACCGGCAAGGATCAGCTCTCTCTGCTCGTCGCTGATCTGCGCGCCGCGAATCTTGCCGACGCCCGCGGTCATCGACATGTCGCAGGCGAAAAGCAGTCGATCGGCGCCCATCACCTCGACCGCCATCTCGATCATACCCTCATCGACGACGCTCCCGGACGTGTCCGCGAAGGCGTTCGGAGCGGAGCGGAGGGCCTTGATCTGCCACTCCCAGTCACCGCCGCCGCCGAGGTGGCCGCAGATGATCGTCAACTTCGGGTAGCGGTTCGCGAGCTCGGCGATCTCGACGCCCCCCGACATGCGCGGCTGCCGCTCGACGTAATAATGACTGTGCCCCGCGTGATGCAGGATCGGCACGTTCAGTTCGATGCACAGTTCGGCCAGCGGGAAGACCACCGGTTCGTTGCATGGATATTCGTTATAAAGCTTCACGCCGATGAAGCCCTGGTCGATGCGCCTGCGGACCTCGTCTGCCGCTTCGCGGATCCACCCGGGGTTGACGAAGCAATACCCGAGAATGCGATCGGGATACTCGCGCATTGACTCGAGCACCCACTCATTGCCCTGCGTGAAGTCCTCGGGCACCGCCGGTCTCGGGCAGAGGTTGGAGCAGGCGAGCTTGTCGATGCCCAGCCGATTGGCCGCATCGATCAAGCTTCGATCACGCTCCTCCCAGCCGCCATCCGGCGAGCGCCATGCGAGATGTGCGTGTGCGTCAATGACCATGCGAATATCGCCTCCGTGCCGATCTGTGCGGCTCCCGAGCCCTGCCGCCGTTGTCGTCTGCAGGGCGGGTCACGCCGTCCCCCATCCCCCTGTTCCCTGTCGTTAGGTCGCCCAGAACAACACGCTCAGGATCATCGTCGCCGATGAGAGCCAGTGCAGCACCCACGGGCCGACGAACGACCGCGTCTTCCATCCCCACCAGCCGAGCGCCATTCCCGCGATGATCGCCGAGATGCTTTCAAGCTCGGGCTTCGCGAAGTGCATCATCACGAAGGGCATCGTCTGCAGGGCGACGGCGGCATCGCCGAAGCGCTCGCCGAGCGTCTGCAGCAAAAAGCCTCGGAAGAAGAACTCCCACGCGAAGAAGTACATCGCCCAGCCTGCCATGAACACGACCAGCAGCGGGATGTCATGGCGCGCCCAGAAATACTTGCCATAGTAGCCCTGGAAGTCACCAAGGCGCGAGGCGATGAGGATCGCGGGGATCACGATGACGCCGAAGAACGCGAAGTACTTCAGTTGCGTCCGCCAGTCGCCGAGGCGGAGGCCCATGTCGGCGAGGGTGCGCTTGAGGACGAACTTTGTAATGAGCGCGGGCACGATGAAGAGGCACAGGAAGTTCAGACCGAACCAGTTCAGCCGCGTGCGCTGCGCCCACTCGGGGATGAACTGGATGTCCGGCCCGTGGTAGTAGACTACCAGCATCATCGCGGTGGAGACCAGCACCACGATGGTGATGGGATCGCGCAACACGTCGATGATGCCGCGGTCGGCGGCGCTCTGTGGCTGACCTGTCTCGTCCGGGGGCATGCTCATGGAGAATGACTATACGCCGTGAGCGGCGAAGATTCCTGCACTGACAACGAGAAACGGCCCGGGCGAAGATCGCCCGGACCGATCTCGAAACAGGCTCTGCAGTGGGCGGCTACTCGCCTGAAATGTTCCACATATGCGGTTCGCTGGCGTTCATGGCTTTCGCGTGACCATCCACGAAGGCCCAATTGGCCATCTCGTTGTGACGCTTCTGGATGCGCCCGTCGCCCTCACCGAAAGCGTCCACCCGTACTCTCTGGGTCAATTCACGATGGTTGGCCTCGGCAATCATTATGCAGTCAGCGGGACTGACAACAGATGCGAGCTTTGCCGAGTGTGATCCGCTTCGGATCACCCCTCCATCACCGTAACCTGCACTCCCGCTCCCCATCGCATTTGCGGAGTAGCTCCACAGCATCGGATTGGGATGCCCGACCGGTCGGCGGTAAGTGTACTCAAGCGGTGTGTCGGAGGGACAGAT
The DNA here is from genome assembly GCA_051745855.1 of Armatimonadota bacterium. Classification (GTDB taxonomy): domain Bacteria; phylum Armatimonadota; class Zipacnadia; order Zipacnadales; family UBA5352; genus UBA5352. The sequence continues at coordinate 436 of JBNJEK010000379.1, read as the reverse complement.
GGTAAGCTGCCAGTTCTTCACATACGGCTGGACACTGTCTTCCCACCAGAACAGCTGATTGCCGCCGTCGGTGTAGATGTAGTTGGGAGGGAACTTCTCGTCAAAGTCCTGTACGTACATCACGATCCCGAGGGCCAGTTGCTTCATGTTCGAGATACAGGTTGTCTGTCGCGCCTTCTCCCGCGCCCGCGCAAACACCGGGAACAGAATCGCCGCAAGGATCGCAATGATAGCGATGACAACCAGCAATTCGATGAGAGTGAAACCACGTCTCTTCATACATTTCCTCCTTTTGGAATCATGTGAGGCTGTGGTGAAGCATAGCGCATTTTGAGCCTCGAATGCAACAGGCTGTCGAGGCAGACCGGCATCAGGATCCGTGTGCGTGGGTCGTGTCGAACGACAGACGGGCGACGGGCGGGATGCCCGTCGCCCG
>JBNJEK010000378.1:0-3574 GCA_051745855.1 Armatimonadota bacterium | reverse complement strand
CCAAAGTTCGGCGAGATGCGCGCCCACATATGTCCAGCTTTAAGCGTAAAAGCCCTACTTCTCCACATTCCACCACGATGGTACTCCAGCAACTCCACGACAAGCTCAGAGCACGGAGCCAGCGTCACGACGCTCCCGTCCGGGAAGTTCAGCGACACCCAGCAGTTCGCGCCGGTGCTGACCCGCCCGCCATCTTCGATCCGCTGGTCAAGCGCCAGGGGCTGCGGCATCTCACGGGCCCCGAGCGTCACAATGCCGGGGCCGCTCAACTCGGCGACGGTCGCGTAGAACTCCATGTTCTCTCGCCGCACCCCGTCGGCGATGAGCACCATTACGATGATGGCGAACACGATCAGAATGCGCGGATCGGCATACTTCCGCCACAACAGCGAACGACGCTTGCGCCGCGTGCGCTTCTTCTGACTGCTCTCCACCTCCCCGAACGCTTCCTGGAGTATCTCAGCATCCGTCTTCGGCTTCTCTTTCTTCTTCCCGAAGAAGGGCAGCATGGCCGCTCACTCCCTGGTGCTCCTGCAGACCGCCGCCATCCATCCGACCTCCAGGCGCCCTCGCCCGAAGAGCCGCTTGCGAACCTGTCGGTTAGCATTCGACCGGCTCCTCGTCGGCCAGGCCGAAGATGATGATCGGCTGCTCACGCCCGCGCACCTTGGTCTCTCCTATCTCGGTGAGTCGAGCGATCTCCGGCGAGATTCCCGCCGCCGCCGTCTCGCTGGCGAGGAACTCCCGGCCGTGCACCTTCGTCATCCCCTCGATGCGGGCGGCGGTGTTCACACTGTCTCCGATCGCCGTGTACTGCATCCGCCGGTCGCTGCCCACATTCCCCACGATCGCCTCGCCGGAGTGGATGGCGATGCCGATTCGGAAGGGCGTGCGCTGCTCGTGGCGCTCCCAGTATCCGTTGAGCACCTCGAGGCGCCGCAGCATCTCCAGCGCCGCCTGCATGGCGAGGTCGGCGTGGTCGGGCTGACGACCGAACGCGTTCCACAGCGCCATGATCCCGTCGCCCATGAACTTGTCGAGGTAGCCGTCGTGCTCGAAGATCGCATCGCTCATCTGCGAGAGGTACTCGTTGAGTTGCGCCACCCATACCTCGGGAGCAATGCTCTCGGAGAGCGCAGTGGATCCCCGCACGTCGGCGAAGAGCAGGGTGACCTCGCGGCGGGTCCCGTGTGCGACGAGTTCCGGCTCATCGGTAAGCTGCTGGAGTACGTCGGGTGAGACGTAGGCCGAGAACTGGCCCTGGATGAGCTTCTTGTCCCTCCCGAGGCGTTCGGGAATCGCGACCGCGAGCGGGATGGCGCTGGCGAGGACGATGGCCGCGTAGGGGATCACGCTGTCCATGAACGTGAATGCGAAGAAGAATGACGGGATCGCGACCGCGACCACCAGCAGCGCCCCGAGCAGTGGGCCGAGCGTATCGCCGAGGCTCCATGCCAGCCACCCCACGGCGAGCCCCAGCATCAGCGCGAAGATCGCCCACGCAAGGCTGCGGGTGGCGGGAGCGCGGGAGCCGGTGTGCAGGAGGCTGTTGACAACGTTCGCGTTAGTCTCCACCCCGAGGAACTGGCGGCGAGTCCAGCGGTAGGGCGCGGGGCGGATGTCGTGCAGCCCGAGCGCGCTGGCGCCGACGAGCACGATGCGGTCGCGGAAGCGTGATGCATCAACACGCCCCTCCAGCACCTCCCATGCCGAGACGCGATCGATGGTCCCGGTCGGGCCACAGTAGTCGATGAGCATCCGCCCCTCAGTATCCAGTGGGCATATCTCACTCGACACGGCGATGGCACCGCGGGCGGCCTGCCGGGCGATCTCATCGCCGTCCACACCCGACGCAACGACGGCGATCGCGGTGCCGAAGTGCGGGTAGACCGCCCCGTCGGTGCCCAGCGACAGCGGCTGCACGCGCCGAAAGACCCCGTCGCTGTCGGGCGTTATGTCCACGTAGCCGATGGCGGCGGCAGCCTCCGCCAGCGGCGAGGTCGGAAGCATGAGATTCTCCGCCTGCACGATCCCCACCGGCAGCGGGTCGTCGGGGCGCGGATAGCCCCACGACACGTCCGCGCGCATGCCGGTGTACTCCATCTCGCGTGCGTGATGAGCCGCAAGCACCACGTTCCCCGCCTCGCGGATGGCGTCCGCGAACTCCTCGTCAGGCGTCTTCCCCGTCTCTCCCGGCGCCACGCGCTCAGGCTCGGAGAAGATCACATCGAGGGCAATCACGCGCGCGGTAGAGAGTTTGCGCACCAATTCGGCATGAGTGCGACGCGACCAGGGCCAGCGCCCCTGGTGCTGAGGCTGGAGGGAGACGTCGTCGATCTCAACGATTATGATATCCTGCGGAGGTTGCGGAAAGGCGTGCTCGTAGGCCATGTCGTAGGCGAAGTTTTCGATCAGGGGGAAGATGAAGAGGTCGGAGGTAAGGGGCACGTAACGCAGCACCACCACAACGATGGCGATGAGCGCGGCGGTCATGATTCCGCGGTGCCGGATCTCCGCCCGACGCCGCGAGAGCGTGGGATCTCCAGCCACGGTGTGCACCCGCCCCGACGAGAGTCTCTGAGAGTATACCCCTCCCCCCGGACGAATCTCGGCGGTGGCTCAGCGAATCTCGGGACCTCCGGCAGAGCTTTCGTCGCGGACCCGGGCAGTTCCTGCTCTCGTCAGGCGCCGTCGGGAACGTAGTAGATGATGATGGCGGCGGTGGCGACGTAGAGGGCGACGGTGGCGAGGAGCGGTTTGTCCCGCAAGAGCGTCCTGTCGGGAGCGCCGCCGTGCCCGTGGCGGTGCATCAGGTAGACGTAGCGGAAAAGACCGTAGATCACGAAGGGGATGGTGTACATCAGGCGCGTGCTGCCAAGCTCGGCCACGGTGCGGGCGGAGATGGTGTAAAGGCAATACGCCATGATGGTGCAGGCGGCCATCGTGGGGATGAGCTGGTCGAGCATCTCGACGGAGTAGAGATGGAGGGTCTTGCGGCGACCCTCAAAGCTGTCCTCAATCATTGTCAGTTCGCCCCGCCGCTTGGCAAGTCCGAGGAAGAGGGCCAGCAGGAATGTGCAGATAAGCAGCCACGGGGAGATGACCACGTCGATCGCCTCCGCCCCGGCGACTGCGCGCAGAACAAAGCCCATGGCGATGGCGAGCACGTCAAGCAGAACAAGCTGCTTGAGCGCGATCTGATAGAGCATCTGCAGGCCGAAGTACCCCAGCGTGACGGCGCCCAGTGACATGTTGACAGCGAATGAGCCGCCCAGCCCGACCACTGCGAGGATGGCCGCCGCGATGCCGGCCAGACGCGGTGAAAGCGCACCACACGCGATCGGGCGGTGACGCTTCTCCGGATGCTTGCGATCTTCCACCCGGTCGCGGATGTCATTGATCAGGTAGACTGAGCTGGAGACCATGCAGAAGAGCACAAACGCGAGCACAGTCACCACCACTGCTGATGTATCGCTCATCCTGTGAGCGAAGATGAGGGCAGCGAAGACCAGGAGGTTCTTCGTGTACTGCCACGGCCTCATGCAGCGCAATAAAGCTGCGATCGTGCTCATCC
>JBNJEK010000377.1:0-3583 GCA_051745855.1 Armatimonadota bacterium | reverse complement strand
TTAATGCCGCTGATCGACATCTACGACGACGCCGTCCGAGGTCTTGTCAGCACCACGCTCGGTGGCATTGGTGAACCTGCCGTGGCGCCCCTCCTGCGCGTTGTGAAGCAGGACCAGCCCGGTCCCGACCAGGGCCCGGCCGCCTTCCGTCGCGCCAAGTCCGCGGCCATCGCCGCGTTCAACGCGATGGGCGAGACGGCCATCACTCCGGTCATCGACGAACTGATCGAGCACGAGGACCCGGAGGTGCGCATTGCTGCCACGGACATCCTCGGCACAGTCGCGGCGCCGCTTGATGAGGAGATCGGAGCGCGAGCCGTGCCCCCGCTGCTCGGACGCCTTGAGGAGGACCCGGCGTGGGGCGTTCGCCGCAGGGCGGCGATGGCCCTCGCGAAGCTCGGCGACACGGCGATCAACAGCGGCGCCGTCCAGCCGCTGATCGCCCGACTCGATGACCGTCAGGCCGAGGTCCGCGCCGCAGCGGCCGGTGCACTCGGGACGCTGGAAGCCGAAGCTGCCGCCCAGCCCCTGGCGAATCTGCTGATGACCAACCGCATCGGCGCCACCGCCGAGATCGCGACGGCGCTCCAGAGAATCGGGCGGCCCTCGATCGAGCCGCTCTCGCCGGCGCTGGATCATCCCGACCTTGACGTGCGGCTGACTGCCACGCAAACGATGGCAACGATCGGGACGGAGGACGCTGTGGTCCCGCTCGGCCGGGCGCTCGCTGACGATGAAGCCAGAGTCCGGCGCGCCGCCGCCGACGCCCTTCGCAACCTCGCCGACGAACGCGTGCTGCCGCAACTGGCCACCGCTCTCGGTGACAGCGACTCATCGGTGTACTACGCAGCCCGGGACGCGCTGGCGCGAATCGGGCGACCCGCCGTGCCGGCTCTTCTGCAGCGGCTCGGCGATGAAAACACGCGGATTGCGTACACCGCGGAGCAGGCCCTCTCGCGCATTGGCGACCCGGCCGTCGAACCTCTGATCAACCTGATGCGCACCTCCGAAGACGAGGATGCCGTCCGCTGGGCGGCTGTTGCCCTCGGTCACATCGGAGCCGATGCCATCGAGCCGACCACGAATCTGCTGCTTGACTCGGGGGCCTCCACGACAGCCCGGGTCGGCGCGGCTCGCGCTCTCGGCGTCAGTGGCTCACGAGCCGCCAGCGCACCGCTCATCGAGGCGATGGAGCAGGCTCCGGCTCGGGTCCGCGAGGCCGCCGTTCGCGCCACCGGCGAGATCGGCGACGAACGGGCCACCGACGCCCTCGTGGCCGCACTCGAGGATCCGGAAGACACAGTAAGGCGTGCGGCAATGTCGGTGTTGATGCACTGGCGCGTGGGCGATGTCGATCAGCGGCTGGCTGAGATTGTCGAAAGTGACGATCAGGACGCCGCCCGCCGCGCGGCGATCGTACTTGCCGAACACACGCCCGCCGCCAGCGGTGAGTTGATCCGGACAATCGGCACCACTGACCAGGATGCGGACGTCGTCGGCGAACGCGACATCGTTCGGACCAGGCTTGAGGAGACCCTCGCCGATCCGGACACGGGCGAGGACCAGCGCCGCATGGCCATCACCAGCCTGCGCTGGGTGGGGACCGTCGAATCGCTCGACGCGCTCGCCCCCTACGTCGATGTCGGCAGCGACTACGCCACCGCCGCCTCCAAGACTATCGGTCACATCGGCCAGCGTCTGGCTGAGCAGCAGCAGGCCGAGCTTGCAATCGATGAGGAGGCCGAGCCCACTGAGGCAACCCAGCTGCTGCTCGACGTGTACCGAACGGCCGAGAGTGACGACTTGCGGCTCACCGCGGCCGCCGGCCTGGCGGTCATGGGAGGACAGCCCGTCGATCCGCTCCTCGAGATGCTCAGAGAGAGGACGCAGTTCGAGGATCGCGCGTGGCTCATCGCGACGATCGCCTCCGTGGGCAAGCCCGCCGTCGATCCGATTCTCGACGCCCGTGGTCGTTCCGATGATGACCTCCTGCGCGACTGGCTGGCCTCGGCGATGGTGATCATCGGCGATGCCCGTGCGCTCGACCTGATCGAGCAGCTACCCGAGGCGGAGCAGCCGGATCCGCAGAAGATCCAGGCCGGTCGCAGAATATACAGCCGCATCCAGGCGCGCCTCTGAAAACCGGATTGAGAAACGACCACCAAGCGAGTTGATGAATGTGAATCGACGCACCTGGACGCTGTTGATCGTCACCGTGGCGGTCATCGGCGGAGTCTACGCAATCACACTGTGGCAGCGCGCTCGCGAGACACAGCGGCTGATGTCTGAGCTGCAGTCGCCGGACCACGCGGTCGCGGCTCAAGCGATGACCTCGCTGCGCGAGCGGGTCGCCTCGGTGAATGACGAACTGATCGCGATCGCCCGGCAGGAGGGCACCGACGCCCGCTGGCGAGCGCTCGAACTGCTCGCCCACGACACCACTGCCAGCTCCCGGGAGGTGCTGACCGACGCTCTCCAGGCACCTGACCCGGTCGTCCGAGCCGCTGCGGCGAGTGCGCTCGGCGAACGGGGCATCAGAGGCGCGGCCGACCGGATAGCCATGCTCGCCGGAGCGGAGCAGGAGCAGATGGAGGTGCGACTGGCGGCCGTCAGGGCGCTTCAGAAGCTCCGGACGCCGACCCACCTCGCCGAGATGTCGCGCATCGCCACCGATCGACCGCCTCCGCCACCCGAGGAACCCGAGGAGCAGGCCGAAGAGGCCACGGACGCTGAAGAGGCGGCTGAGGCTCAGGAAGCCGGTGAGACCGAAGAAGGGCCTGAGGCCGAGGAGTGGTCGGATGACACGGAGCAACTGCGCATCGAGGCCGTGCGCGCGGTCGCCGTCCTTGGCGCACAGAGCGGACCGGCAGGGGCACTGGGGGATGATCCGGCAACCGCCGCCGGCATCGTGCTCACCGAGGCAACCAGCCCCGTTGAGCATAGCGACAGAGTCCGGAAAGCTGCCTGCTACGCGTTGACCGACCTCGCGCAGTTGGAACTGAGCGAGGACGTACGCACCGTCGTGGTGCGCTCGCTGCTTGAGGCCTCTGATGACGAGATCGGCGATGTGCGGATAGCGGCGATCCACGGACTGAAAACTGTGCAGGCACCGATGGACCTGCGGGACGAAGTGGCGCGAGCGATGGAAGATGCGCTTGATGACGAACACTACTGGGTGCGTGTGGCGGCTGGAGAGGAGCCGATCGGTGGATAATGCACCTCATCTCCACGCAACCGAGAGGACAGGACATACAATGACGGAGAGACAGACATCGTTCCGGCGTCTCATCTGCGCTCTCGCGCTGGCCGGGATCATCATATTGCCGGCACTCAGCGGCTGCGGCATCGACCCGATGGAGCGCCTCAACGAGCAGATCGAAGCGGAGGACGTTGAGGTGCGCAGAAGCGCCGTGAAGGCGCTCACCAACCTCGATGATCCCCGAACTGTCATCGCCCTCACCGAGGTCTTTGAGGATGACGAGGAACTGCGCGACATGGCGGCCGTCGGTCTGCTCAAAAAAGGCCGTGAGCAGGTCACCGATGAGAAGCCCGATCCAATCATCGAGGGCATCGCCGCACTCGC
>JBNJEK010000376.1:0-3597 GCA_051745855.1 Armatimonadota bacterium | reverse complement strand
GCAAGCTCATCCAGGACACCCGCGCCCGGGTCCGGGATGAGCTTGCGATTCGCGGCGATGAAGTCGGCGAGCATCCCCAGCGCGAACGCCTGGCCGGCCAGCATCAGCAGCACCGCCGCCGCGATGACCGACTGCACGTGCCCCGTCCCCTCACCGATGGCCATGAAGTAGAGGTAGCGCACGCCCAGTATCGCCGAGAGTGCGAAGAGGACCGTGGCTACCACGTTGAAAAACGCCATCGGCTCGTAGAGGCCGTAGATGCGCAGAATGGTGTTGACCGAACGCCGGATGTACTCGGGGATGCTCTTGAAGAGCCGCGACGGTCGCGTCTTCGGATTGGTGCCGATCGGCACTTCGGTCACCGCGAGGCCGGTGCGCCCGGCCTGAATCAGCGTCTCATGGGTGTAGGTGAAGCGCGAGACGACCGCAAGCTCGTAGGCGGCGTCACGCGAGTACGCCCGAAAGCCGCTGGTTGCGTCCGAAATGTCGGTGTCGGAGACCTTGCGGACAACCCAGCTTCCGAGTCGCTGAAGGCGCTTCTTCGTCCACGAGAACTCGTCGATCTCCTCGATCGGGCGGGCGCCGACCACCATGTCGGCATCGCCCCTGACGATCGGCTGAACAAGCTCGCGGATGCACTGGCCCTGGTACTGATTGTCCGCGTCGGTGTTGACGATGACGTCGGCCCCGAGGCGCAGCGCCTCGTCGATCCCGGCGCTCCACGCCGAGGCAAGCCCGCGATTCTGCGCGAAGCTGATGATGTGCTCGACGCCGGCCTCGCGCGCCACCTCCACGGTGCGATCGGTGGAGCCGTCGTCGATGACCAGTATCTCGACCTCGTCGATCCCCTCGATCTCGCGGGGTATGTCGGCGACCGTCTCCGGCAGTGTCCCCTCTTCGTTGAGACAGGGGATCTGAACGATCAGCTTCATGCAAGAGCCTCCATCCGTGTCGGGTGCCGCATAAGCCTGCCGTCGCAACCTTCCCTGCCGATCAAGCAGCGCCCTTCCGCTCGCCCCGAGGATTATAAGGCCACGGCGCGGGCGCGTAAAGGTGTTCGGGCGAGTGGAGACGAACTCTCAGGTGGGTCCGGCGACCGTCATCGCCCCCCGCGCATCGTCATCGCCGCTGTCACGGGAAGGACATCACCATGAGCTACGCGCCCCCCGCATCTCTCGTCGAGCAGATGGACGCCGGGCCGGTTCTCGGCCCGATCAACCTCATGCCGAGCGCGCTGATCATCGAACAACTCTGCGCCGCCGGCTTCGACTTCGTCTGGGTGGACATGGAGCACGGGCCTCAGACGGTCGAGGACCTGGCGGCGGCGGTGCCGCTGTGTCTGGGCCGCGGTGTGACGCCGATTGTGCGCGTCCCCGGCGTGCTTGACTGGTCCACCAAGTGGGTGCTCGATCAGGGTGTCCGCGGCGTGGTGTTCCCCTTCGTCAACTCCGCCGAGGAGGCGCGCCGGGCCATCAGCGCCTGCAAGTACCCGCCGGAGGGCCACCGCGGCTACTTCCCGGACATCGCCGCAACCCGCTGGGGCGCGGATGTCGCCGACTACCCCGGCCGGGCCGACGACGAGATCGCGGTGATCCTGCAGATCGAGACCGAGGGGGCGGTCGAGCAGATCGATGAGATCGCGGCGCTTGATGGCTGGGACGTGCTCTTCATCGGGCCGATGGACCTCTCCGCGAGCTACGGAAAGCTCGGCCAGGCCGATGACCCGGAGGTCGCCGGAGCCATCGACCGGGTGCGCGAGGCCGCCGTCGACGCGGGCGGGCAGGCGGGGATACTCGCCGTCACGCCCGAGCAGGTTCGCCGCCGGATCGACGAGGGCTTTCGCTTCATCGCGCTGAACCCGGACGTGTCGATCGTTCAGCAGGCATTCAACGCGTACGCCGACGACCTTCGCGACGCGCTGGAAGGCTGATCGCACAGCTCACGCGAGGAACTCCCGCACCTCGTCCATCGTGGGGATGCCCGCGCGGCCACCGAGTTTGCGGCACTTGAGCGCCGCGACTGCGCTCGCGAAGCGCAGGTTCTCGCGCAGATCGTAGCCGAGGGCCACGCCGTAGGCGAACGCTCCGTGGAAGACGTCGCCCGCGCCGGTGGTGTCCACGACCGGATCCACCGCCATGGCTGGCTGTCGGATGGTCTCGCCGGCGCCGGTGAAGGCGAGGCAGCCTTCGGAGCCGAGCGTGATGACCGCCACCGCGGGCCCACGGCGGAGCATCTCGGCCCCGGCTTCCTCGACCGAATCGGTCTCGGTGAGCACGAGTGCGTAGGCGCGGGGGATGATGGGGTAGCTGGATGCGGCGAGAAGGTCCGCGTTGTAAGGCTTGGGCCGCTCGAGGTCGAGCACAACCGGCACTCCGGCGTCGTTCGCCCAGCGGGCGGCGGCCACGGACGTCCACTCGTGATGGCTGTCGGTGAGAAGGCAGCGGCAGTCGAGCAGCGCCTCGCGGTCGATCTCGTCCTCGCTGAACTTCCCCTTGGTGCCGTGATCGTAGAAGATGGTGCGCTTGCCGGTCCGCTCATCGACGACGCAGAACGCAAAGTGCGAGCGAGTGCCGGGCACCTCCATCAACCAGCGCGTGTCGACGCCGTCGGACTCGAAGGTCTCGCGGATGCGCCGCCCGAAGGTGTCATCGCCGGTTCGCGCGAAGATCGCCACTCGTCCCCCGAGGCGGCCGACGGCCGCGGCAGCGGTGCCGGCACGTCCACCGCCCTGCATCGAAAGCTCATCGATCGCGACTTTTTCGTCAAGAGCAGGATAGCCCGGCACCACCGCCAGGTAGTCCCAGCAGGCGCCGCCGAGGGAACAAACGTCGAAACGCCGATCATTTGAGTCTATCGCGATTCACCCTTCCTGTGGTATGCTCCCGCGGGACGATTCACCGCGCAACCGGGTCATCCCTTGCAGCACCCACGAGGAAAGCCCGGTCAGCGCGCCGAACCGCATGGTAGGCACCGTCGAGGAGGAAGGCATGAAGGAAGCAATACTTGCCGCGCTGAGCGGTCTGCACCCGCTCGTAAAGGTCGCGATCGTTTCAGCGCTGCCGATCTTTGAGGTACGTGGTGGAATTCCGCTGGGGATCTACTGGGACCTGCCGCTCGTGCAGATGCTGCCGGTCGCGGTCGCCGCGAACGTGCTTATCGTCGTGCCTGTGCTGCTGTGGTTTAACCCGATCGCCGACTGGCTGATGCATCGCGGAATCCTGACGGGGATCGTTCGGAGGCTGATCGCGCGTGCCCGGTCAAAGAAGCCGATGGTCGACAAGTACGGTGTCTTCGCCGTCACGATGTTCGTTGCAATCCCTCTCCCCGTGACCGGCGCGTGGACCGGCGCGCTGGTGGCGTCGGTATTCGAGATGAACTTCTGGCGCGCGCTGGCCTGCATGTTCCTCGGCGTGGTCATCGCAAGCGCCATCGTCACCGCCCTGGTCATGGGCGGCGTCTGGGGCTACGGCGCAGCTACCGGATAGTGGAGCGCAATCGTCTCAGCGCAGTATCAGCCAGTCGGGATACCAGTCGTAGTTCGGGCTGGAAATCACCTTTCGGACATCACTTCCGTCTGCCTTCATAGTGTAAATGTCC
>JBNJEK010000375.1:0-3618 GCA_051745855.1 Armatimonadota bacterium | reverse complement strand
GACGTCATCTCCGAGACGATCCGCCTCCCCCGCCGGCAGGACGTGCCCGAGCGCGTGGCGGAACTTGAGGCCGAGCAGCGCGAGTTGCTCCAGTCGATGGTCGGCTGCACGCTGAACTTCCGGTCATTCCTGCCGCTTTTTCTGAAGTACGAACTCAATCCCGAGTACCCGGCCGACTACTCGTGGCGTTACATGCAGGCCGAGGCGCGGGGCAGCAATGAACTGGAGGCGCTTGACGAGTTGAACCGCGGAAATGTTGAGAGCTACCTGCACAACATCCGCGCGATGGAGAAGCTCACGCGGATTCAGAGCAACATCGGCACACTGCGCCGACATGAGGCGATCAATGAGGCGGCCGGTGAAGATGAGATCGACGCTGAGGTGCAGGGCATCCGCATCGGCGAGAGCGTCTTCATTACCTCGCCCGCCGAGCTTCTCTGTCAGGTCGGCCTTGACCTCAAGACGTACTCGCCGCATGAGCACACCTTCGTGGCGCCCTTCTCCAACGGCTACATGCACTACGGCCCACCGGCCGAGGATTATGCGCTGGGTGGCTATGAGGTGACGGAGTGCCTTCTCGCGCCGGGGTGGCATGAGATTTACATGCGGACAGCAAAGGATGTACTGCAGAGGCTGACGGAGCACAGCGGGTAGCCTGCGCACCCAAAATGTTTCACGTGAAACATTTGTTCGAGGCATGCCTGAGAAAGGTGCGTCGCGGCTGAGCGCGAAATGTGCGCGCGCTCAGACGCGCAGAGGGAGGTTGAGTTGATGCGCTGGTGGATATCCGCGGCGCTGGCAGTGATCATCACCTGGCCCGCGGCGACTGCGCACGCCGCGGACTGGACATACAACATGGCGTTCACACAGTGGTCGGGCAGCAACAACGCCGATCGTTATTACACGAACACGCCTGAGGCGTGCGAGGAGCGCGCGGCGGCCGTCGCCGCTGCGGGCTATGACGCCGTCATCTGCTCGGGCTATCACTTCCGCCTGAACTGGCTGGATCGCGACGAGGATGTCCGCGAGATCACGCGGATGATCGTCGAGGCCTGCCACCGTCACGGCCTCAAGGTCATCGAGCACGTGGACCTGACCATCGCGTACTACGATGCCTATCCCCTCGCCTGGGCGAATCCGGACTGGTTCCAGCTTCACGCCGCGGATATGATGACCCGCCATCGGATATTCTGCCTCAACAACCCCGAGTTCCAGCGCTTCTACCTCGACTATGTCGAGCGGTGGCAGCGCGAGACGAGCCTCGACGCGTGGCAGATGGACGAGATCTCGTGGCTCGGGAGGGGCTTCTGCGGCTGCCGCTGGTGTCGGGAGAAGTGGCGCGAGGAGAAGGGCCGCCCCTACCCCGCGGTCGAGGCGCCGGGTTTCTTCGGCACCGCATTCGAGGATCCGGAGTACCGCGAGTGGATGCACTGGCGCGGTGAATCGATCAACGACTTCTACGACATCGTCCGCGAGAGTCTCGTCGCGATCAACCCGGATGTGAAGCTTTTTGATTACACGACGTCCTCGCAGTCCTCACCGTGGGCGTGGACCCGTGGCGCGCCCTTCGAGGTGCGGGCCGATCACGTTGACACCGTGGGCACCGAGCTTAACCCGGTGCCCTTTGAAAGCTACCCCGCCATCGCCGACCTGCTGGCACAGCGTCGCGCGGTGGCCGAGTACGCCGGACGCCCGGCGTGGGCGAAGTTCGACATCACCGAGCCCAGCGCATACTTCTGCTGGGCCTTCGGCCGCACGGTCGGTCACTCGATCTGGTGGTCCCTGAGCCCGGATAATGAGACGATCCCCCCGGAGAGCCTGCTGGAGTGGCCTTGGCAGATGGACGACGAGACCGCACGACTTGACGCGGACATCGGCGTGCTGCTCTCCGGCTCCACTCGCGATCTCGTGTACTCCTTTGACTACTTCGACACCGAGTTCCGCGGCTGGATGCAGGCGCTGCTCCTGCGCCCCTTCGCCACCCGCGCGATCATCGAGGAGGAACTGACGCAGCCGGACGCGCTGGACGGATACGCGCTGATCGTCCTGCCGAACGCGACCGCCATCTCGCCCGAGCAGAAGGCCGCGCTGATGGACTACGTGCGCGGGGGCGGGCGGCTCCTGCTGACGTTCGAGGCCGGTACGCTCGACACTGACGGCAATCCCGCCGAGGCCCCGCTCATCGCCGAGGCGGGAGTGACGCTCCTCGAAGGCGACGTCGATCCCGACACACTCCCCGAACTATGGCCGGGCGCCTCAATCAAACGCATGGGGGTGCAGGAAGGCACGCGGGTTTTCGAGAGCGCGCCACGGGCTGACCGAAACTCGGCGCTTCTGACGAATCGACAGGTCGGTGAGGGTGAGATCTGGTACTTTGCGGTCAAAGCGGGCATGCTTGCGTTCGAGGAGCCGCAGCTTCCATCGAAGTACGCACGGGGCGGCGGATACACGCCACCCGAGACCCCTGAGATGGTCGAGGCTCTGCAGGCGATCGCTGTGACCGCCCTCGGCGACACCCCGCGCTTCGCGGTGGAGGGCATCGATGCGCGCGGCCTGCTTGCGTGGGTCTACGAGGCGGAGCACGAGGGACGCCCGGCCCGCGCAGTGCATCTGCTCAACTGCACAGGCCGTGACCTCCGGCCCGGCGAGGAAGTTGAGTTCGATCATGAGAATCCGCCGCCGATGCCGCCGCTGCCGGAGATGACGATGCAGCTACCGGGAGTCGTAGCGGAGGTCGTGCTGGCCACGCCGGAGGCCGAGAAGCCGGTCGCGCTGCAGATGCACGCCGAGGACGGCCGGACAACGCTGACAATCCCGGCAGAGAGTTTCAGCACATACGGGGTGGTGTGGGCATATGATGAGTGAGAACATGAAGGACGTAAGAGATCGGCCTGTCGGACCTCACCCCCCGGCCCCCTCTCCGGAGCCCAGCAAGCTGGGCTTGGGGAGAGGGGGAGAACGGAACGCTAAGCGGCCACGGCTTGCGGGGCGATCCCACCGCTACCAATACGCAATCCCCCTCCGGAACGGAGGGGGTGCCCGAGCGTCGTTTGCGAGGGCGGGGGAGGTCCGAAGAGCGGCACTCGTCACGGCCCTTCTTCTCCTCACCACCAGCCTCGCCTTCGCTCAAATCGACCTGGCCTCGGTCGAGCCCCTGCAGATCGAAGTGGCGGGCCAGCGCGTGGTGGATGACTGGCACCTCGATCCGGAGGGCGGAGATTTCGAGACATGGCAGCCGCAGGCCGAGGGATGGGAGCAGGTGCACCACCGCTGGGCCACCGGCGAGGGATGGAAGCTGCGACAGGAGATCGCGGTCCGCGCCGATCGCCTTGAGATCACGCAGTTGCGTCTCTTCGAAACGGACGCGGTGGGCGTCTCCTCAGCCGGCGTCACTCTGCCGCTTGAAGCGCTTGACGGAGCCCGCTTCGAGTGCATCGGCAGTCCGGTCGGCGAGTCGCAGCGCGATGGTCGCACCGTCACCGGCACGCTCGGCCCGGACAATGTGACACGTATCAACAACATCGAATATCTGCGCGTCGACCTGCCGGCCGGAGCGGTGGACTTCGACGCCAACCCGAAGGGCGCCTGGTGCACCGGCCCGGGAATGTGCCCGGCGGT
>JBNJEK010000374.1:0-3624 GCA_051745855.1 Armatimonadota bacterium | reverse complement strand
TCCCGGCGTCAATCGATCATGATCGGGAACGGATTCGGCCAGATCAGGTGGATGATCAGCCAGACCGTGAAGATCACGTTCATGCCCAGCACCAGGCCCAGCGCCAGCGGCTTGAGCTTACGGAAGCCGCGGAAGCCGAAGAGTCGCGTCACGCTCGTTTTGAACAGCCAGCCGATCAGGATCGATGTCCAGTAGCGATCGATCGGCCAGCCCAGCCATGTGACGAAGCCCAGCGGATGCAGAGGCCACCAGATGAAGCGCCGCCGCAGCGCGAAAAGCGCCCAGGTGGTCGTAGCGCCCAGGCCCAGGCCAAGCCAGTCTTCGAAGCCGAGCGTCGTCGGCGTCTGCACGAGCCGCGCCAGTCCGCGGGTGGTGTTGAGCCCGGCATTGCTCGGCCAGTCGGCGAGCTTTGGGATGCCCCACGTGTAGATGATATACGGGATCGTGATGTGACACACAACGATGGCCAGAGCGATTGCCACGATTGACAGCAGCATGATCTTGCGTCTCGGCGCGCCCATCTGCGAGCCAATCTTGTACCCCATGAAGACGGCGGCCATGTTCTGCGTGGCCGTCGAGCGGATCTGCACCCAGCTTGTCATCGACATCAGCGTGACGTTCTGCGTGCCGATGCGGTCTACGCCGAAGAGGTCATAGAGCGCCTCATTGTACCCGGCGATGTAGCCGCCAAGCGGCGCGCTGTAGATGAGCATGCCGGCCTCGCAGATCACGCGCGCCACGACCATCCCCACGAGCGGGAAGAACAGATACTGCACTACCGCCCAGATGGTGTCCATCCCGAAGAAGCTGCACCACCAGACCACGAAGCCGAATGAGGCGATGAAGCCCAGCACCGACAGGCGATAGGGCTCATCGGCGTCACTCGCCCCGGGCTTACGCTTCACCGAGCCGATGGCGACTCCCACGGCTTTCACAAGGTGATCGCGGGCGGAGTAGAGCAGCGCGACACCCAGCAGCAGATAGCCACCCAGTGTCTGCATTGTGAAGAACTGGTTGTGGGCATGCGTGACGCCGAATGCAATACGCGTCGCCTGCTGCAACCGCCGCAAGAGCCAGAAGAACCACAGTGAGAAGCCGACCTCGCCAGAGAGCAGGTAGGCGATGCCGATCATGTCGAAGCGGAAATGCAGCAGGGTCCCGTTGAATGCAGACATGGGCCCCGCAAAGCGCGTCTGCAGCCGCTGATCGAGTTCGAGATACGGGATCGTCGGCCAGTACCCGTGCAGCCCCTTCATCGTGTAGAGTATGCACGGGATGGCGAAGGCGATCCACATCATCCGCGAGCGGAGCAGCGGAGAGAGCGACGCGGGCTCTCCCTTCACCGTCTCGACCGGCACCTCGACGAGAGGGTAAAGCAGCTTCTCCTCATCCTCCCACCGGTGGGCTATCGTGGCGGCGAAGGTCAGCACCATGAAGTACACCGCGAGAAAGAACGGCGTCCAGACCGCCAGCGGCGTCACCCACGCCTGCCACGGTATACTGCGGCCCGGTGGCAGGCCCTCGTGCGCCCATTGCGCGATCGGCCCGTTCGGGTCCAGAGACGGCACCAGAAGCGGATTGAGATCATGCAGGAAAAGGTCCGGTGGCGCGATATCGGGGGTCGAGTAATACGTCAGACCGATGAGCTTGAGGTAGAAGTGCTGGCCAAACTCCTGGCCCGCGATGGCTCCGACGACCATCAGAAGAAGGAAGATCAGCAGAAGCTCCTTCGCTGACAGCGGGCGGATGCCGAGACGTTTGAGGCCGCGCAGCGCGCCGTTGACGGCGATTAGCGCCAGCAGCAGTGCGACCGCGCCGCGCGGAAGGTAGCCGGTGCCGATGATCTCGTAGCGCAGCATCAGGGAGAAGCAACCGGCCACGGTGAAGCCGACCACCAGCACCATCGCGACCACGATGGCCCGTTTGGTGACTCCTGTCCGCTCGGGATCGCCGATGACCTCATCCCGGGTATGTGTGTACGCAGTTTCCTTCGCTACAGTTCTCAGTCCCTTCTCTGCCGCACGTGGAGTAACAGCCGCGGGCGCCATCAATCTGGCGCCCGCGCGACCTCCGTGGCCCGCCTATTCCCCTCCGATCCGCATCACACCTCCGCGCGGGGAGGACCTTCCGCGACCCGCGCCGAAGTCCTTCGACGATGGAAGCGTAGAATGACCTTCGAGGAGGAGTACCCATGGAAGAAAGTGAAGGCCAGGTTCGTTGCCCGTGCATGGATCTGCTTGAAGAGTACTTCCCGATCATACCGCTTGTGTTTCCGCTGCTGCCGATGCTGCTGATAGCCTCATGCCTGTGGGTCTATCTCCGCCGCATCACCGGCAGCATCGAGCGGCAGGAGGCGCTGCTCGAGGAGATGCTTGTTGACGTGCGGCGCCGCTCATAGAGCCTCAGGAGGCCGATCACAATGCGTCGAACCATCATAGCCGCCGCAACTGCCGCGCTGCTTGTCAGCGCGGCTGCCGTATGCGCACAGCCCCGGGTGCTGGAGGACTTCAGTGACGCCGAAGCCATCGAGGCACGCCGCGGATTCAACGTGCTGCGCGACGCGGACTGCGTGATCGCGGACGGCTCCGCGACATTCCACAACCCCGCCGGCGCCGGGGCGACGGTCGTAATCCCGGTTGATGAGGCGCTTACGGCCGACAATGAAGCGTGGGACGAGTTCAACGGCGTGTCCTTCATGCTCCGCGGCGACGGCTCCCAACACTGGAGCAGGATAGGCTTCGGGAACCGGTCACACATCTACGAGGTCTACTTTCCGCTCGAAAACGACGAGTGGCACGAGGTCCGCGTTCACTTCGATGAGCTTGTGGGCGTCGGCCCCATCTACCCGATCGGTTCGTTCGGGGCCCTCCCGCCCAGCGGCATCCGCACGATCCAGCTTGGTGACCGCTGGCATCTCACCTGGAACAATGCTCCGATGCCCGAGCACTCTTTCGCGATCGATGACGTGAAGTTGATTGCCGACGCGCCTGAACCGCCCCCGGCCCCCTCACCCCGCCCGCTGGAGGAGGTGCTGGAGAAGCTCCGCGACCGGGAGCCGGTGAGCATCCAGTGTATGGGCGATTCGATCACCGCCGGGACCGGCCTGCCCGACCGTGATACCCAACGCTACGCAGTGCTGCTTGGCGAGAAGCTGCGCGAGCGCCTCGGCTACGATGAGATCGAGTGCTACTCGCGGGCGGTCGGCGGCGCGCGCAGCCCCCACGCCCGCCACTGGGTCCCACGCGACTTCCACGGCGTGGAGCCTGACCTGGTCACGATGGCCATCGGATACAACGACAAGTCGGGAGCCTACCACCCGGAGTATTACGCATGGGCGATGAATGACTACATCGATCGAGTCGCGCGGATCACGGGCGGCACCGCGGCTGTCTGCCCGATCACCACACTTCCCGGCGGCGGCCACCGCTTCGTGATGATGGACGACTACGCGCAGGCCGTCCGGGATCTCGCGGAACAGCGAGGTGACGTGACGGCAATCGACCTTGCGGCGCAGATCAAGCAGATGGGGCGACGGGGCTGGATGGAGCACCTCGGCGACCTCGCCCATCCGAACATCGAGGGCCATGAGTGGATCGCCGAATCGCTGGCGGATTGGATCGTGGA
>JBNJEK010000373.1:0-3683 GCA_051745855.1 Armatimonadota bacterium | reverse complement strand
CGAGGTCGTCGGCGATGCCGTGCGCGTACTTGCCGATGATGTTCGCGGTCGCCGGGGCGACGATGGCCACGTCGGCGAAGTCCGCCAGCGCCACGTGCTGCACGTCGCTTCGGCGTGCCCACAGGTCATGACAGACGGGGTTGCCGCTGAGTGTCGCGAAGGTCATCTCTCCGACGAAGCGACACGCGCTTTCCGTCATCACCACGCGCACACTCGCGCCGGCTTTCGTCAGTGTGCTGACGAGATCGCAGACCTTGTACGCCGCGATCCCGCCGGTG
The DNA here is from genome assembly GCA_051745855.1 of Armatimonadota bacterium. GTDB lineage: Bacteria > Armatimonadota > Zipacnadia > Zipacnadales > UBA5352 > UBA5352. Next base: position 3,405 of record JBNJEK010000373.1, on the reverse strand, counting down.
ACGATCACTGCGACCCCTCTGCCCTTCAGCTCAATTGCCGGCACGGCGCTCAGGCCTCCAGGTCGTCCAGCAGTTCGCCCTGCAGTTCCCGCCAGCACGCCCGTATCGTCCGCTGGCGCTCTGCGAGAAAGATCGCCTCCAGCGCCGCGATCGCCTCGTCGAGGTCATCGTTGACGATCAGGTGCTGGAACATCGCGATGTGTTCGAACTCCGTTCGCGCGCTCCTCAGTCGTCGCCGGACGGCCTCGTCGTCTTCAGTATTGCGGCCGGTCAGGCGGTCGCGCAATGCCTCGATGCTCGGCGGCGCCACGAACACCATCACTGCCTCGGGTAGCGCCGCGCGCATGCTCCGCGCACCCTGGTAGTCGATCTCAATGACCATGTCGCGCCCGGCGGCCAGCGCCTCTTCGACGGGCTTGCGGGGCGTTCCGTAGAAATCGCGGCCGTGCACGATCGCCCACTCCAGCAACTCGTCGTAGCGGGCCATCCGCAGAAACTCGTCGCGATCGACGAAGTGGTAGTCCTCGCCATCGACCTCACCGGGCCGAGGATCGCGCGTCGTGCATGACACCGACCACTCAATGCCGTCATGCAACTCCCGCAGCCCCCGGATGAGGGTGCCTTTGCCAACGCCCGACGGGCCCGCGACAACCAGCAGGATGCCTCTCCCCGCGGCCCGTGATTCTGTCTCACTCACAGCATTCGCTCCACGCTCAGAGATCTACTCCAACGGCGCGAAGTGTACCACAAGACCGGGGCAATTGCAATTTCGCCCGCGCCGTTCGGAGAGGCCGTACCGCGCTCCCGCCTGCGCCGTTCCAGGACGAGGGACATTCACCGTCTTCTCAGCGAAGAACCGGATCCTGGCAGGTCGCGGACGGGATTGTGATCCCGCCCCAAACGGAACAACGTTGAACCCGATGTGGCATGGCGCGGCCTCCTGGGCCCGGTGGCAACCTGGAACTTCTAAAACCAGATAATTGGCAGATTTTCGAAGATTGCCAGCCCGGTCATATTCGCCAGGCCCATGATTATCCCGGTGAAGAAGTAATGCCCGATCACCAGTCCGAGGAAGCCGGGCATCAGCCTGCGATAGGAGGCCACTCCGCCGATCCTCAGCAGACCGCCCTTGATCGCCCACACGATGCCGAAGGGCGCCCAGAAGCGCCGGCCATGGCTGAATGCGATCACAAGCCCCGCCGGGTGGAAGGGAACCTGCAGGAAGATGTTGCGGATCACGAGCCCAAGCGTCGTCAGCACAAGACCGGTGCCCATCCCCCACCATGCGCTCGGATCCATCATCGTCGGCGCGGTCGCCAGTCCAAGCGCCCAGTCCGCGTCCCGCTGCGCGTAGCGCACCCGCACCCCGCCAACGCCCGTGCCGCCGCCGAGCACGTTCGCGCCGTGATCGTAGAACGCCGTCAGGTGCATCCACCAGCCAAGCGCCAGGCCGATCGGGACCGCGAGCAGCAGCATCTTCGACATGTCCCGGAACTCCATCCCGCCGCGCCGGGTCATGTTGTAGCCCTCAAGCTGCGAGGCAAGCGCCGAGTGCGGATAGCCGCGATCGACCCAGCGCACGTTGAAGAGACCGGTGAAGCGTTTCCAGTTCCCCTCCCCGCCGATGGCGTTGGCGCCCGCGAGCCGCACAAATGTCTCGGTCATCGCACTGTGCGGGAAAAGCCACGGGGTCGCAGCGCCCGCGATCGCGCGGACGCGAGCATGGCCAATCGCGGCGACCATGAACATGAAGACCGCGAAGATCACGTAATGCCACGGAAGCCCCGTCCACACCCAGAAAGCGAACATCAGCGCCATGCCGAGGACCGCCCCGCGCATCAGCCAGACATGCTCGTCGGGGAGTTCGTCGCCCTCGCGGGTGGTCCCGCTGACGGCCCGCCGCAGCCCCTCTTTGATGGGGCCGCGCGCAACCCACAGCGAGGCCAGCACCAGCCCCACGAATGAGCCGGCAGTCGCGTCACGGTAGGCCGTCGGCTTCACATCGTAGCCGCCGGCGGCCGTCGCCACGCGGAAGAGATTGATAGCAAGCCACGACAGCGTCGTGGTCAGCAGCACGTCCTGCGGCGCGAAATACGCCAACCCGTAGGCCTCGGGCATCAGAAAGATGTTGATATTGCCGCCGATCGCGCTCCACGGGTGCTCCGTCAGCAGATTCCCCAGCGCATGCTCGCGGCCGAGCAGCGGAAAGGCCATGGTGGTCGCGGCAATCATCTCGTGGATCCCGTAGCCGGCGCCGACGATGAACCCCAGCCACATCACCGGGTCCTTCAGGAATGACACTCCGGCGATGAAGCTGCGCTGCTCGGTGATGCCCAGCGGGATCTCCACCAGCGGGTAGGGCAGGCGCTCGGAAAGAGTCCACTCTCGTTCCGCCAGCGCCGCGACGCATTGCATGGTGCCGAAGATCACGAGAATGAAGATCGACCAGGCGATCAGCGGCGTGATCCATGCGCCCCACGGCACGAGCGTCGTCCGCCAGATCGGTCCGTACAAAAAGCCCGCGAGCCCCTCGCCCGGGCCGGCCCCGGTGAGCGCCTCGTCGGAGCCTTCGTAAAGCTGTCGGACAGCCTCGGCGTCGGTCACGTGGAGGTACTGATTCGCGTGCGGCAGTGCCTCCGCGTAGTCGTTCGAGTAGTCCGCGAAGTATGTCAGGGTGGTCATCTCCGGCAGCAGTGTCCGGATGACGCCCACGGAGAAAATGATCGTCGCGATGGTGATGAACGCATAGATGTACATGCTCTGCTGGCCCGAGAGACTGAGCCAGCCGAATACGCGACCGAGGAGCGTGTCCCTGCCGGCCCCCGACGCGATATTGCGGAAGACGATCGACAGCACCACGAAGAGCAGCAGCGCGCCCAGCGCGGTCATCGGCGGAACGGACTCGGTGATCTGACAGGCGAACGCGACAAGCTCGGCCTCGCGCGCCCAGATAACGGCGACGAAGGCGAAGATCAGCGCGATGATGACGGTCCGGGTTCGGACGCCCTGCCCCTGCGGCGGAGTGTTGGCGTCGGCTTTCGACTGGATTGCGTCTGCGGTTGCCATGAGCTACCTCGTGTGTCGGCGAATTGTCTGCGTTCGAAGAATGCACCAGAAAGCGTCGAGCCTCGGCGGCCCGAGTGGACGCCGAGGCCTGTCATTGCGATGGCGGGCGGCGCCTAACCCCCGTGCGGGTTCTCCCACTCCGCGCCGACGGCGTCGATGAACTGCTGCAGAAGATCGTCGGGCGGGTCAAACGGGAACTCGATCGGCGCCTGCTCGACCTCGCTTGCGTAGCAGGCGAGGATCACCAGCCACTCGTCCAGCGCGGTGGCGAGGTTCGTCGGCGTGGGCTCGCCGGTCTCGAGCCAGTTGAAGACCGCGCGCACGAGGTTCGCCTGGCCG
>JBNJEK010000372.1:0-3697 GCA_051745855.1 Armatimonadota bacterium | reverse complement strand
GGTGATCAACGGCTGGAACGGCTCGTCATTCCGCGCCTGCCCGGACCTGACGATCCGCAACTGCGTGTATTACAACGGCCTGATCCGCGCGCTGACGGTTCATAACGAGGCGGATGAGCCGATGACGCTCTCACATAACATCATGTGCGACAACGTCCCCGGCAAGGTGCGCAATGCGACGACGTACATCTGGCACATCGAGGCGCTGCAGGCGGATTACAACTGCTACTTCATGCGCGTGCCCGCCGATGAGAAGCCGCTTGTAAGCTGGGCTCGGATCGGCGGCGAACTGATCCGCGATGAGGTCACGCTGCCCGAACTGCAGGAGCGCTTCGGGCTTGAGACCCACGCGGTCTACGCCAATCCGGGCATGCCCGTGGTCGATGAACTCTCCCCGCCCGATGGCGACGATGCGGAGTACAAGCGCATCGAGATGCATCGCGAGGGCGATGAGATGCAGCCGCTGGACTTCGCGGACTTCTTCGCCGACCCCGCCGGACCCGCGGCTCAGGCTGCCGACGGCCGGCCGATCGGTCTCGACCCGGCGGCCTTCGAGGACTGAGCGCCCGGTCGCCATGGAGGCCGTGACAGTCACGGCCCGTCGGGCCGCGCGGTGATGCCCGCCTGAGGCTGGACCTCGTCGGTCAGCGGACGATCGATCACGGGCAGGTCGCCACCGGAGCGCCGGATATGCCCGCCGGGGTCACCGGTGGTCGCAAAGCTCAGTTCCCACGTGACCCCATCGATCACGATCCGGGCGCCTGCCGCGCCATCGCTCTCAATCAACTCCAGTGCGGCAGCGCCCGGCAACTGCCCGAGGGCGGCGTCTTCGGGGAACTCAAGCGGGAGCGCGTCGGAGCCCTCCGCGTCGCCGACTTCGATCACGTGCAGGAAGACGTCCTCGGCACGTTCCGCGCCGGGAGAGACTTCGACCCGCCACTGCCCCATCAGCGCCAACTGCTCCTCAGTCAGGTTGCCGGTGTCGATCTCCCAGTTGCGCCCCGCCGCCTCGAACTCTCGCCCGGGTCCGCCGACAAGTTCGATCTGCGCGTCCGCGGGCAGCAGCGTCCTGCACAGCATCCGTCCTTCATCGTGCGCGGCGGTGAACCACCGCGCGCCGCCTGCGCCGAGGATCCGGCCGTCATCGGTGGTCTGCTCCGCGGGGAGATTCGGACGGTGCGCGGTATGCAGCAGCCACTCCTTGCGGTAGGACGGGTCGGTGCTGGCCACCCGGTCGAACACGACGAAGAGCCCGGGCGGCACGAACACGATCTGCCGCGTCACACGCTCGAGCTTCTCCCCCAGTTCCTCGTCGCCATGCAGGTAACTGGCCGTGCCATCGCCCGCCACGTAGACGAAGTCGTTGTCGGTCTCGAAGGCCGTCACCTCGGAGCCGAGTTGCCTGTGCTGGCCGCCGTAGCACGGATCCTCGACGGTGCCGCCCCAGTAGTTGGCGGGCGGCTCACCTGGCTGATGCACCAGCACGCAGTTGTGCGCGACTGTCTGCGCGTAGTAGTTCGCAAGGTGCTGACCGTTCTCCGCCTGTTTGTACCTCGTGCCCGAGTCCAGCGCCAGGAAGCCGCGCCGGTAGAGCGTGAGGTGAAGTGCATCGTAGTGCCGATGCTGTCGGAGTATCCCGCCGCATGTGAAGAGGCAGTAGGTGTCGCCGGGGCCATCGCCCGAGCGTATGATCGTCTGCCCCATGTTCTCAAAGAAACGCGCGCGCGGAAGCGTCAGCGGCACCAGCGCGTGCTCCTCATCGGCGCCCGATTCTTCCGCGGGCACCAGCACCGGCAGCCCGTCGATCTCACCGGGGAACTCCCCACCCTCCGCGGCCGACACGTAAGGTTCGGGATGGTCCACCTCGCTCATCAGGAAGGGGTAGATGAACCAGCTTCCGCTCCAGCGCCGCGCGCTCTCGGGGAGCATGTTCTCCTGGATATGTCGCGCCAGCGCGGCGGCCTCCGGGTAGGCCCGGCCGTAGAGATGCCTGATGTTGCCCATGTGCGTGTAAAGCTGGCTGTGACTCATTACATTGGACGTATGCGGCGCGTCGCCGTAGCCGAACGCGCGCGGCCGCCCGTCCTCGTGCGCGATCCAGTTCCAGAGCACGTAGTTGCCAAGCAGCGCCGCGTGCGGCCAGTCGCCGGCGATGTTTTCTCCGGTGGCCGACAGCCACGTGTAAAGGAAGTTCTGCTCCGACCACGGGTAGGCCCCGAGCGTGTACCCGAGCGTCGGCGACGCGCCGCCTCCGTCATCGCCGCAGGCCTCGCGCCGATGCTCCAGCAGGCGCATGTTCTCCGTGTATCCGCTGTCGAGCCACCCGTGCACCGTCTCGGTCTCGATCCCGGTGTCGAAGGCCGCCACGCCGATCAACCACTCGAGGTTGCGGATGCCGTAGAAGCCGGTCAGGTAGCTGCCCATGTGCTCCCGGTGGATCCCCGGCCGGATGGTCATCACGCCGTGAATGTTGCGCACCAGGCGCGCCATCAGTTCGTCGCTTCGCTCCTCCGGCAGGTGGTTGCGCGTCCAGTCCCACGCGAGCACGGCGTGTGCGCGGGAGGTCGAGTACCAGTTCACGCTCCTGCGCTCTTCGAAACACAGTTCGTAGTAGCGCACTGACGCGTCGAGGAGCGTTTCGACGAGATGGAGGTACTCAGGCTCCTCGGTCATCAGGAAGACGAACGCCGCCCGCGCGGCATCCTGACCGTGGTCTTCAGCCTCGATCGTCACCGGCCCCTCGGCATTGCCGAGAACCTCATCCCTGAGACGATCCACCCGCTCCAGTTGCGCGTCGTACCACTCGCGCTCTGCTCCCTCGGCCCGCGCGCGCACCTCGGGCCACGTGTCCGCATTGAAGAACAGCCGTGGGTGATCGGGCCGGATAGTCTCCGACCAGTCGGGCGCCTGGGCGTTGGCATGCCATCCGGACGTCAGGGCCACGCACACGAGCATGAAGATGCCACCTGCTTTCGTCATCACTGACGACCTCCGTCCGGCGCGTGGGTTGCTTTTGTGGGTGGGCGCTCTCCTCCAACCCCGCTCACTCCGCGAGGATCGTGAAGTTGTCGAACCAGAACTCGAGATCATCAAGCGCGAGTTGCTGCGCTTCGGTGGTCCCCTCCGGCCGGATCGTCACTCCCGACAGGCCGATGAAGCCGACCCGTCGCTCGAGGACCTCCACCCGGACCGTGTGCTCCCCTGCGGGGAGGGTTCGCTCCCCGAGGGACACGTGACTCATCTCGGTCCCGTCGGTCCAGTGCTCGTAGTCCTCCACGACGACCTCGCCATCCAGCAGGATCCGCACCGCGCCCCGACTGGTGTGGTCGAGAAGATCGACCGTCACCTCGCCGGTCGTCTCCTCCTCCAGCGTGAAGGGCATCTCAACCCACTGTCCGGGCTCGGAAGCGCGGAGCATCACGATGTCGAGACTGCGCAGCACCGCGATGTCGTCGGGACCATCGGGTGAACTCGCGAAGTCCGACTCCATCGCCGGGAAGCTGGTCCAGCCCGCCGGGGCAGGTGGCGTATTCCACGGGGTGGCGAACATCCACTGTCGCAAATGCTGCAGTTCCGGGTAGACCTCCCGCACGCGCCGCACGTCCATCGTCAGCGTGTGCCACTGTCCGTCGTCGGTCAGGATGTACCCGTCGAGGTCGCCCATCCGCGCCGTCTCATTGGCGGTGGCGGCCAGCAC
>JBNJEK010000371.1:0-3711 GCA_051745855.1 Armatimonadota bacterium | reverse complement strand
CGGGCGCCTCGCCCGGACGTCGTTTCCCGCCACCCGGAACCACCTGCGCGGCGTGACACGCCTTTCCTGACCCTATCCTTAACCGTTGATACGAAGCCGACCTCCGCCGGCTGCAGGTATCACGCCGCCTCGGCCCGAATTGAGCGCCACGCGGACGCGCTACCATCTGACAGCCGGGAGAGGCCATCATGCTGAGGGTTGGAGCCGCAACGAAGGTCATCAACAATGACATCGGAACGCCGATCCAGGGGGCGAGCGTCGATCAGACCGTCAGTCGGATCCGCGACGACCTTGAGGCCAACGCGATGCTGCTGCGCAGCGACGATGAGGCCGTCCTGCTTGCAAGCTGCGACCTCGGCGCGCTGCTGCCCGAGTACGTCGAGGGCTTCCGTCGCACCATGGCGGGCGCGGCCGACCTGCCCGAGCGCAGCGTCATCATCACCTGCACACACACGCACACCGGCCCGTCCGTGATCCCGACAAGCTACTTCAAGCAGGTGGATGAGCAGTACCACCAGCGCCTCGACGGCTGGCTCGGCGAGGTCGCGGCCGAGGCCGCGGACAACGCGCGACCGGCGCGCATCGCGTGGGGCAGTGGGAGCGCGAAGATCGGGTACAACCGGCGCGTGTGCTGGACCGATGGCACGCACACGATGCACCGCAAGCGCGGAGCGGACGAGTTCACCGGCCTCGAGGGACCCGAAGACCCCGAGCAGATTGCGCTCTTTGCGGTCGACGAGGACGACGAACTGATCGCGATCATGCATAACAACACCGCCCATCCGACGACGTTCTACGGGCGCGACTTCCTCTCGGCCGACTACCCCGGCGCGGCCCGCACGCACCTTCGCGACGTCCTCGGCCCCCTGCCGGTGCTCTTTCTCAACGGCGCCTTCGGCGACATCGCCGCCGTCACCCAGGTCCTCGACAGCCCGCGCGGCGAGACCGCCGAGCAGCGCATGGAGAGGCAGGCCCATCTGCTTGCAGGCGAGACACTCCGACTGCTGCACGAGGCGGTCTTTCACGAGGACGTCCCGCTGGCGCATCGCTACGAAGACCTGCAGCTTGACGTGCGCCTGCCCGATCCGGAGCAGGTGGTGGAGGCGCGAGAGTTGCTCGCGCGGGTTGACGCGGGCGAGGACGTGCCCGCGTGGGAGGTTCTCTGGGCGCACGGGCGGGTGCTGCTGCAGGATGACTTTGCCGACGACCCGGTGGACACGAACCCGGTGCACGTGGTGCGCGTCGGGGACCTTGGGATTGCCCTGCAGCCGACCGAGCTTTTCTGCCGCTTCGGCCTTGACATCAAGCGCCGCAGCCCCGCTCCGCTCACGGCGGTCGTCAGCGTCGCCGACGGACACACGGGCTACTGCCCGACGATGTCGGGGATACTCGGTGGCGGATACTCCGGCGAGCCGCTGTGGTGGACGCGTCTTGAGCCTGCCGCGGGCGATCGCATCGTGGACAGCGCCTCGCGCCTGCTGTGGGCGATCTGGGAGGGGCGCTGAGCAGAAGGCCAACGTCGTCCTCACAGCTCGTAAGTCGATGGTTCCGTGACAGTTCGATCTCTGACGGAAAGGGTGCCTGATGCAAGTATCTCATGCTTTGCCGCTTGCTGCCGCGCTGCTCGCGATGACGGCAGTCGCGGGCGCGGAGACCGTCCGCTTTGACACGCAGATCCTTGAGGTTGAGCCGCTGCTCGCCGAGGACTTCGCGGATCTCGACGCGTGGGATACGTTCGGCCCGGTGGAGGTGGATGCGGAGCGGTTGCTCGTCGGCGGCGGAGGCGAGGGCGGCGCCGCCGTGCTGCAGGAGACTGTCGAGGGCCCGCAACTGATCACGCTCACCGCGCGAGTCGAGCCGCGCGGAAAGTCCACCATCACATTCTGCGGCTCTGGCGAGGGCGCCGACGCTGCCTCTTACTCGGTCGCCTTCATGCCGGACGGAATCCAGTTGATCGAGATGCCCGGCGAGAAGATGGTGGATCGCAATGCGACCCTCGGCACGGAGGAGCGTTCTGAGTACCACGTCGCGATCATGAAGTTCGAGGACCGCATCCGCGTCTTCGTTGATGACCGGCTTGCGCTCGACTACTGGGATCACGGTGAGCCGGGGATCGCGGAGCCGCCGCTTGAGGGCGGGCAGATCGCCTTAGTCACGACAGACCGGATGGAAGTCACCGACTTCGCCGTGCAGCGCATCACCAGGCGCGAAGTCGCGATGATCGACGAACTCAAGGACCTCCACCTGCAGACCGACCTCCGCGAAGCCACGATCGTCGCCGGCGCCTCCGAAGCCCATCAGCAGGCCGCAGAACGTATTGCAGCCGCCATCGAGCAGCGAACCGGCGCGGAGGTCGCGATCTCTTCAGACGCCGATCTCCCGGACGGGGGCCCCGTGATCGCGCTCGGCAACTTCGCGGACAACCCGCTGATCGAGCGGTTGTACGACGAGTGGTACACCATCGTCGATCGGCGCTTCCCCGGCGAGGGCGGGTACTATCTTCAGACGATCCACGATCCGCTCGGCACCGGGCAGAACGTGGTCGTCGTCGGCGCGAGCGACGATGAGGGCCTCACGCGGACGACGGATGAGTTCATCTCGCAGATCCCCGAAAGCGGCGTCATCGGCCGACTCTACGAGGTCGCAGCGAGTGCGGAGTACGAAGCGCTGACCGAGTGGGACTACGGCGAGCGCCTGATCATCCCCGCCGGCTGGCCACTGCACTTCGCACTGGCGGACTACGGCTCGCGCGACGACCCCCGGCACTCCGGCATCGTCTACCTCGTCACCGGCGACGACGCGTGGGCCGAGCGCTACCGCGAGCAGATGCTGCGCTGGATTGACAGGGGCATCATCGGCCACCTCTACGTCCCCGGGTGGATGGAGATCTGGGACCTGATGGAGGAGCACCCCGCGTTCTCTGATGAAGAGCGTCTCGCGATCACGAACTTCTTCCTCACGCAGGTGCGCTCTGATGAGTGCATCGGCGCGCTGCACATCCAGCGCTGGCCGTGGGGGATGCCGCATCAGAACCACGGAACGCGCCCCGGCATCGGGACGTTCTTCATGGCGCGCTACTTCAGGCACGGCTACGACCTGCCGGAGATGGACGTGTATCTCAGTCGCATCTCGGATTACTTCGGCATGCAGGATGACTGGTCGAAGCCGATGTGCGACTCATCGATGCACCAGTGGGAGGCCACGCTGGAGGACAAGGCCATCTATGCGCTTGCGTCCGGAGAGACGGGCTTCTTCGAGAGCGGCGCGGCTCGCCAGGCGGCCGAGCGGGCGCTGCGCACCATGTACAACGCGGGCATGCTGCCGACGATCGGCGACGCGCACTACGCCTCCGGGCCTTACACGCTGCTGGCGAAATGCGCGTATTACTACGAGGACGGGCGTTACCTCTGGCCGGCCACGCGGCGCCCCGATGAGCCTCGCGCGAGCACGGACGAGGTGCTGCGCACATACATCGGCGACGTTGCCCCCGAGCGGCCGGAGGACATCGTGGGGCTGTCGGTGATCCCCTACGACCGCGGATTCTGGCAGGGCTGGCGGAACCTGCCATCACCACGATTCTTCAATCCGCCCACCATCGAGTACGAGCAGGCCTTCGACAAGATCGCCATGCGCACGGGCCTCGACATGGAGGACGAGTTTCTTCTGCTCGAAGGCATGGTTGGCGCAAGTCACGACTACGATGACACGAAC
>JBNJEK010000370.1:0-3717 GCA_051745855.1 Armatimonadota bacterium | reverse complement strand
ACGGGCCTCCCTGCCCGTGCGCCGTTTGCGACTTGACGACGCTCGCGTCCGCGATCACAATATCCCCAACCCACTCGCCACGCGGAGGAGGTGTCGCCGATGGGGCTGGAAGGCGTCGAGCTAATACTGGCCGTCGAGGACGAGTTCGGGATCCGGGTGCCAGAGGAGCGCGCGCAGGAGATGGAGACCGTGCGCGACCTCTACGATTACATCGTAGACACCCTGGTCTCCAACCGCCCCGGCGTCTGTCCCTCCATGTTCGTCTTCTACCGCATGCGCCGCGCGCTGGGGGAAAGCCTCGGCCTGAATCGCCGCTCGATCACTCCTGACAGTGATTTCCGCGAATTGCTGGCGGAAAGCACGCGACCGAGGCACTGGGAGCGGATGCGCGATGACGTCGGGTTGAAGATTGCTGATCTGCAGATGCCGGCGGAGAAGCAACGGATGGCTCGGAGGATGAAACGCCTGGAACGCGTAGCATACGTCGGCTTCGTGGTGGGTGCTGTCATGCTATGTAGCACGCTGGCGTCATGGTGGCTGGCGCCGCTCGCGCTGGTCATCGCGGCGATCGCGGGCGGCTTGCTTGCATTGCCCATGATTGGGTGGAGACAAGCATATGAGCGCGCGCACGCCACGTTGATCCCCGAGGGCCACGAGACTCCACGTGCGATCATCTCCCGTATCGTCCCGGAGAACGAATGGCTGATCCGGCGGGAGAGCCGCGAGTGGCTCCGCGCGGATATCGAGGAGCGCCTGCTCCATCACGTCCGCGAGGTCTGCTGCTACATGCCCGGGAACATCACGCTGGATAGCCGGTTCGTCGATGATCTGAAGTTTGGGTAAGGGCGGCGCGTCGTGCAAGGCCGCGCTCACAATACCCCACCACCCACTCGCTACCCGCCGGGGCGGGAGGAAGCACCGATGGGGCTCAGTTTGTTAGAGCTACAGATAGCCGTCGAGGAAGAATTCGGCATCTGGGTGCCCGAGGAGCGCGCGCAGGGAATGGAGTCCGTGCGTGATCTCTACGACTACATCCTGGAGACGCTGTTCGCGGCTGATCCGGGCGTCTCGAAGCCTGTGCCAACTCCGCTACTGATGGCGGCAGGCGTTGCGTTGATTTTGGGCGCGACTATTGTCGTGTGTGTGGCAGGGATCGTGCTCCTGGACGCTCGGTCGGCTGCACCGAAGATCGTCGCCGTACTCGTGAGTGCCGCCATCGTTGGAATACCGGTACTGCTGGTGCTGTGGCTAACAGACATCACCCGAGACACCGCCACACGGAAGAAGTGGCTCAGAGAAAGCGAGAGCCGAGAGCAGTTGGGCGAGAAGATCCAGGAACGCCTCTTGCATCGCATCCGCGCGTTTTGCCGTCCTCCGTGCGATGACATCACGCTCGACAGTCGGTTCGTTGGTGATCTGAAGTTCGGGTGAGAGCCCTGTCTCCTCGCCAACCTTCGGGAGGGAATGTAATCCCTCCCCTCCAAACGGCCTTGCCTTTATACACATTTCGAACCGCGGTCGTTTGCCGTCGGAGGGGCCGCACGAGTGCGCATGTCGTTTTATGCGCAACGAGGTCGGCCCATCGGTTGTCCGACCTGCCGCGACGCAAACGGCCGCAGTGGGCCGACCTCAGCCCTCGCAAACGACGCTCGGACTTCGTGCGGCCCCTCCATGACGGCCTACGAGCCGAATCATCTCTTTTTGAGATGTGTATAAAGGTAAGCCAAACGGCTGGACGAACGGCCGGGCGGGGACGTAGCCCCGCACCCTCCACAACGGCAACGACGACGCCAACGCCAACGACCTCCCCCGCCGCCCCAGCAGAAGGCCCCCGCCCTTGCGTCGCGAATAGTCCCTCATCGCGCTCATTACTGACCGCCGGAGGTCCCGACCGTGATGCTGTGTATCGCGATGCTGCTTGGTGCCGTTCCCGCCCAGGCCGCTCTCCCCCACGTCCCGCCGCTGCCGGAAGTCGAACGCTACGCCATGTCCGACGAGGACCTGATGGACGCGCTCGATCCTGACCACCCGGCCATGGCTGAAGTCCTGCGCATCCGCGATGAGCAGGGCATCGGCGCGGCGAAAGAGACGCTCGCCGAGCACTTCCGCACGCGGACGGAGCCGAAGTGGTTCATCTCCCAGCACGACGAGGTCACCCGCGCGGATATGAACACAGCCGACGCGGCGCTTGAGCACCGCATCAAGGGCCACCAGTTTGGCGAGGAGATCGACTGGTTCGAGAACCCGACCACCGCGCCCGACGTGGAGTTCAACAAGGAGTGGACCATGTCGCTGGTGCGGACGGACTGGTGGGTGGACCTCGCGCGGGCCGGCCGCGCCACCGGAGACCCGCGCTACATCGAAGAGCTATCCGACCAGTTTCTGCACTTCCGCGAGACCTACCCGATCCCCGTCAAGCGCACGCGCGGGCTTCGCGAGCATCCGCTGAAGTACGCCGTCCCGGAGTGGCGGACGCTGGAGATGGCAGTGCGCCTGAGCCGCACCTGGATCAACGCGTTCTACTACGCGCTCGGCTCGGATGCGCTCGACACGCACACCATCTGCGAGTTCCTGAAGACCTTCCACGAGATGGCCGCACATCTACTGGAGTTCTCGTCGATGAGTGAGATGTCGAGCAACTGGCTGACCGCCGAGACCCGCGGGCTTTACAACGCCGGCGTGCTCTTCCCGGAGTTCGCGGCGGCTGAGGAGTGGAAGACCACCGCCGCGGATCGCATGTGGACGGAGCTCAACAAGCAGATGCTCCCCGACGGCGCGCAGTGGGAGCTTGCGCCGGGCTACGGAGCGGGAGTGCTTGGGCAGTTCCGGAACGTCTATCAGCTTGCGCAGATGAACGGGAAGTCGCTCCCTGACGGCTACCTTGAGCGCCTGGAGGCGAGTTACAACTACTACCTTTACATCTCGGTCGATGGGAAGATGCCCGCCTTCGGCGACTCGGGCCACGGCGACGCGCGCCGGATCCTGCGCTGGGGGGCGGAGGATTTCCCCGAGCGCGAGGACTTCGCGTGGATGGCCACCGGGGGCGAGGAGGGCGAGCCGCCGACGGAACTCGCGAGCGAGTTTCCGAACGCGGGGCATTACGCCATGCGCAGCGGCTGGGACGCCGACGATCGCTTCATGGTGATCGACGGCGGGCCCTTCGGCACGAACCATCAGAACGAGGACAAGCTGAACTTCGAACTGTGGGCGTACGGCGAGTATCTCGTCACCGACCCGGGGACGTACACGTACAACTATGACTCGCCGTGGCGCAAATTCATGACCTCCAGCCTCGCGCACAACACCGTCGCGGTCGATCAGATGGGCCAACTGCGCCGCGGCCTGCGCGAGCTTTACTTCAGCCGCGAGCCGCTCGACAACTTCTTCATGGCCGCCGACGGCCTCGTGACCTTCCGCGCCGGCTACGACACCGGCTATGGCCCCGAACGCGCGTTGAAGGTCACGCATACGCGCACCGTGCTCTTCGTGGATGGCCGCTACTGGGTGCTCATCGACCGGATGCTGCCGACGGATGACGCCGAGCATCTCTACGAGGCGCTCTTCATGCTCACCGGCGACGCCTCCGCCGACGCCGCGACTATCCGCACCGATCGCGATGGCGCGAACCTCGTCATCGCCGGAGCCGCGAGCGATGATCTCACGATGGACGTCACCGAGGGGCAGGAGGAGCCGGTGAAGCGCGGATGGCGGAAGGGC
>JBNJEK010000369.1:0-3750 GCA_051745855.1 Armatimonadota bacterium | reverse complement strand
GCAGATTACCTCACCGTGGGACGGGGATGTGCTGAACCGTCATGACGGCGATGAGACCGACGACGGGCTTGCCATCACCATCGAAGGAACCGCGCCCGCGGGCGAGGAGGTTCTTGTCGCGGGCAGGCCCGCCGAGCGTGAGGGAGACGCGTTTTCCGCCGAAATCACGCTTACGCAGCCACGCACCACCGTCGTGGCGACGAGCCCGTCCGGCTCGGACAGCGCCCGGCTGATCTACGACCGCCGCTCGCGGAAACGTTTCCGATTCTCCGTCGATGACAACATCCTCTTCCTGCGCGACCTCGCCCGCGACATGCCCGACTCGCTCTTCGATCACTGGTACCTCGCGTTCTGGCGAGAGATGAACCAGCGCTTCGGCGCGAAGATTCACCTCAACATTTACTACCAGTGTGAGGGCTTCATCCTCCCGGAGATGCCCGACCACTGGCGCGAGGAGTGGGCCGCCAACGCCGACTGGCTGCACCTGAGCTTCCACGCGCTGCAGAACGAGCCGAGCTGGATCTACCGCAACGCCCCCGGCCGGCGGATCGCCCGCGACTTTGAGATGGTCACCGACGAGATCGAGCGATTCGCGACCCTCGACGTCACCGGCAACACGACCACGGTGCACTGGGCTGAGGCGACGCGCGAGGGCTGCGCGGCCCTGCGCGAGCGCGGCATCGAGCGGTTGATCGGCCTTCCGGGCTTCCACCCGGACGGTGCGCCGAAGACCTCGTATTACCTCGACAGGCCCCATGCGCGGCGGCTCCTCGAGCGCGATGCGTGGTGGGACGCCGACACCGACATCATCTTCATCACGTGCGATGAGGTCGTGAACTCACACTCACTGGAGTGCGTCCCGGAGGTGCTTGACGGGCAGGCGGAGAGCCCGCATACCTCGGAGTTGATCGAACTTCTCATCCACGAGCAGTACTTCCGCGAGGAGCTTATCAACTACCAGCCGGATGTCAAAGACAGGGTCATCGCGTCGCTCGAGTGGGTGGCCGAGCGCGGATACGAGCCATGCTTCTGGTGTGAGGGCCTGCTGGGCAATGCGTGGGGATGGTAGGGACCTGCGAACACCACCGGCGTGGCCGAACTCGAACCCTCGTGCAGGAGGATGCGTCCCAACCGTCAAAAGATCTCACTAAAGGGAGATGATCGCGATGCCCGATGAGACACTGGATTGCACGGGACTGTCGTGCCCGATGCCGATTGTGAAGCTCGCGAAGACCGTCAAGCCCATGGAGGCGGGCGACAGCATCACAGTCACGGCCGATGATCCGGGCTTTGAGCCGGACATACAGGCCTGGGTGGATGCGCAGGGGCATGAACTGACGTCGCTGGAGGAAGAAGGCGGCGTCTTCACGGCCGTCATAGAGTTGAAGTAGCGAAGGGGCAGGTGAGCGGCAATGGCGGATGAGAGTGGACAGAAGAAGGCGACCATCATCGTCTTCTCCGGCACGATGGACAAGGTGATGGCAGCGCTGATCGTGGCTACCACGGCGGCCGCAATGGGCATGCAGGTGACGATGTACTACACATTCTGGGGGCTCTCCGCCCTCAAGAAGGGAGCGACTGCCGACTGCGAGCGCAACTGGATGCAGAAGATGCTCGGCTGGATGCTGCCGAAGAAGGCCGCGGATCTGCCGCTGTCGCAGCTTCACATGGCCGGGATGGGCGCGGGCATGATGAAGAAGATCATGGAGCAGAAGAACATGCAGAGTCTCGACGAACTGATGGAGACCGCCATCGACCTCGATATCCGCATGATCGCATGCCAGACCTCGATGAGCGCGATGGGCATCTGCAAAGAGGAACTGCTCGACACCGTCGAGATTGCCGGCGCAGCGACATACGTCGGTGAGGCACAGGACGGCGCGTTCAACCTCTTCATCTCGTAGGCGGGGAGCAATATGAGATTTCTTTTCGTGGTGCGGGCCGGCCCCTACGCGTTCCAGCACACACAGACGGTCGTCGAACTTACTCGTGCCGCGCTCGACGCGGGGCATGAGGTATCTCTCTTCATGGCTGAGGACGCCGTCGTCGTGATGAACGCCGAATGCCGCACCGGCGACAATCCCAACTTCACCGAGGCGCTCAGGGAACTCTCCGATCAGGGCGTCGAAATCCAGGGCTGCGGCGCCTGCTGCCTCTTCCGCGGGCAGAGCCGCTCCGACCTCGCCGAGGGCATGAAGATGGCGGGAGTCGCGTCGCTGGCAAAGATGGCGGGCGACGCCGATCGTGTGCTCACCTTCGGGTATTGATTGCAGCGCCGGGAATGGAGCCACCCACGATGAAGACAGTGCTTTTCATGATACGCACCGCTCCCCACGGGTCGGCCGCGATCCCCGAGAGCCATCGCGCATGCCTCGGATTCGCCACCATGCCCTTCGAGGTCAACTATCTGCTCACCGAGGAGGCCGTCTGGGCACTTCAACCCGGGCAGCGTGCCGAGGCAATCGGCGGCCACGACGCACGGGCTCTGGTGGGCGAACTGGGCGACCTCGACGTGAGCCTCTACGCCGAAGCGGAGGCCCTGGAGGCGCGCGGAATCGACAGCGACGCGGTAGCCCCGATCCAGCCACTTTCCGCAGACGAGATCGCTGATCTGATCGCGGGCGCAGACGCCGTCCTGACATATTGAGGTGGAACGTAATGCCTACGCTTTTCGTGCTCAGCCACGCCCCCGGCGCCGACCCGGGTGAGGCTCACAAGCTCACATTCGCGCGCGACGGCGATGCGGTCATCCTGACCGAGGACGCCGTCTTCGGCGCCGGCGCGGCCGAGACTTCGCTGACCGGCGCGCTGGCGGCGGCGGACGACCGCGGGATCGACGTCTTCGCACTCGCGCCCGACCTCGCCGCGCGCGGCATCGAGACATCCCTCGAGACCGTTGACTACGCGGGATTTGTGGAGCTTCTCACTCAGTACGACCGCGCCGTCCACTGACGCAACACACACGCCACCCGGAGGTCGCCGATGACCCTTTCACGATGCGCCATGCTGCTTGTGCTTGCCGCAACCACCACCGTCGCAATCGCCGCTGAGCCGACCCTCGAAGTTATCCAGGATCGTGAGGACGGACTCTACCGGTGCGGCGAGCAAGCCACATTCACTCTGCGTCTGCTCGACGCCGAGGGCGACCCGCAGGAGGCGACGGTCTCATACACGCTGACGCTGGACGGCGCCGAGCAGTACGAGACAGGAACCGTCAAGGTCGCGGCCGAGGCGGGCGTCGTCAAGGGCACGCTTGACCGCCCCGGAGTGCTGCGCTGCACAGGGTGGACGACCGTCGATGGCGAGCGGATCCACGGCTTCGGCGGCGCTGCGTTCGATCCCGAGCGGATCGAGCCGACCGCGACCGCGCCCGAGGACTTCGACCAGTGGTGGGCGGCGCAGAAGGCATTGCTTGCGGAGATCCCGATGGAAGCACAGCTTGATGGGCGCAACGCGCCGGAGGGCGTCGGTGCGCTGCACAAGTTCAGCCTCGCCAACATCAACGACGAGCGCGTCTCCGGCTGGCTGGCGCTGCCTGAGGGCGACGGTGCGGCGCCCGCAATCATGACATTCACCGCGGCAGGCGTCAGCGGGATCAGTCCGGCGACGGCCGTCTCGTGGGCGAAGCTCGGCTTTGTCTCAATGCACATGATCCATCACAATTTCGACGTGGAGATCAGCGCCGAGGAGGCCACCGAACTCAAAGACGGCGCCCTGCGCGGCTACTCTCACTTCGGCCGGGAGAGCCGC
>JBNJEK010000368.1:0-3757 GCA_051745855.1 Armatimonadota bacterium | reverse complement strand
AAGAGGACGCCGTTGCCGTTGCCGTTGCCGTTGCCGTTGCCGTTGCCGTTGCCGCCTTTCGCCGCCTTTCGCCGCCTTTCGCCGCCTTTCGCCGCCTTTCGCCGCCGTTAGCTGCCGTTAGCTGCCTTTTCGTGAGCGACTCCTGAGGTGTACTTGAGTAGCCGGTGAGGACGCGCTGGTATACTTTCTTAAGCCTCAAACCCGAACCGCCGCGGGAATGGGGACCGACCGGTTGGACGTCCTGTCCGCAAGCGCCCGCCGCATTGTCAGGGGCGCAATATTATGAGAAGGAGTTCCGCAGTGCCTGGCTGGGGCCGGTCGCATATGCGATTTGCGCTGCTTCTTACCGTTGCGCTCGCCCTTCTCTTGCGCGTGTCATACCATCAGGCGTCCACCCCCGAATCCTCCCTCGTCGATCGCCACCTCCCGGTCGCGGCCGCAATCGGGCTTGTTGAGACGACGCCTGGCGATGCAGCGTTGCCGACGTGGATCAACACGGGCGTATACTCCGTCGGATTGTATGCCCTCTCACTTACGCACCCCAATCTCTCAGCAGCCGACTACGCCACCGCTTTCATGAGCGATCCTGACGGCTTCTGCGTCCTTGCCCGCTTCGCCACCCTCTTCGCCAGTGCCATGATCGTCTGTCTCATATGGGTCCTCGGCTCCACACTCATCGACAGGTCCACCGGCATCGCCGCTGCATTCATCTTTGCGGTTCACCCCGCTGCCGTCGCATTCACTGCCCCCATCAACTCCGGCGCATTCGCACTGCTGCTGATACTCGCCGCCCTGCTTGCTGTCGCACGGCTTGACTGGAGCAGGGCCGGTTCCCTGCGATTCGCCGCAATCGGCCTCACACTCGGCCTCGCCGTTGAAAGCATGCCTGTCGCCACTGTCGTCTTCATCCTCGTCCTGTGCATCGGCATACAGCGCACCGCCCAACACAACCGGGACGCCGTTCCCACCTGCATAGCTGTCGCGGTCTCATGCTTCTGTGTGGCGGCCGCCGCGGTCATCTCCTCCACCGCGGCACTGAGCGCGACCGCCGAATCGACATTCGCCGGCGCCCTCGTTGTCGGCTGCCTCATCGCCGCCGGCTACGCACTCTCTGCCCTGCGCGAACTCCTCGGAGCCGCCAAATACTCGACCACGGTGCTTTCCGTGGGTATGGCCGTCGCTCTGGTCACCATCACCGTATTCTCGCCTGCCGAGCCTGAACTTCACTCACCGCCGGCCTACGCCTCCGATTGGATGGTCCGCTATCTTCCTGCTGAGACGGTCGTCATCGTGCATTCCGATCTCGCTCGCGCCATCACACTTCCTCGCACTGCCCGCAGCATTCAGCGCGAGGTGGCCGGCGATTCCGGCTTTTACACAGGTGCGGCGGTCCGGGCCGCCGAGCACGCGCTCGGGCCTCGCTATGATGTCATCTTTGGCACATCTCGCCGGCCTCTGTCCGATCTCCTGACCCAGCCCCCGCATGCCGGCGCTGTGGACTACTTGGTCCTGCCTGACGATGTTGATCCACGCGACTTGCACCCGCGGGAGGCTTTCTGGCTTGTCGCGCGCTTCGGCTCATCGCCCCCCGACGGTTCAGGCGTCGTCATCTGGGGGACTGAGGCCTCTCCTCAGGCCACTCCTGTCCACGTCGAGTGGCGCAGGGACGGTTCGCACCGACTCGCGGCCCTTCCCACTCCCTGAGCGCCACCTCCCCGGCTTGCCAGACCCCACGCCGTTGCCGTTGCCGTCGTCATTGCCGTTGCCGTCGCCGTCGCCGTCGCTGTCGTTGCTTTCCTCGCTGCCGTTGCTGTCGTTGCTGCCTTTCCGCTGCGAAGGCCTCTCGCCCTCGCCTGTCGAATTACCATCTGTCTCATACAACCACCGCTCCGGGAGGAACCGCATGCCTGACCTCACTGCCCCACGATTTGACGGATGGTACTCCTACGACCAACTCACCGACTACCTTCGCGAAGTCGAGCGTTCCTGTCCGGAGCTTTGTCGTTTGCACACCATCGGCGCCACACCTGGCGGACGCGAGATCTGGTTGCTCGAAGTCGCCGATTTCACCGGCGGCGACACCGGCGACCGCCCGGCCTATCTCGTCCACGCAAACATCCACGCCAAAGAACTCGCCGGCACGAACTCGTCCCTCAAGCTCATCTGGGACCTGCTCACCAATGCCCCCGAGGGCATCGACACCCACGAACTCCTTCGCGACGTCGCCTTCTACGTCATCCCCCGTCTCAATCCCGACGGCGCCGAGTTCGCGCTCACCACCGGCGGGCAGATCCGCAGCCGCATCGAGGAGCCGCGCGAGCCCAACTGCCTTTACCAGCATGACGTTGACGGCGATGGCGCCATCGTGGATATGCGCATCGAGCGCCCGGACGGCGATTGGAAGTGCTCGCACGAGGATCCCCGCGTGATGATCCCTCGCGAAGCCGGTGACCGTGAGGGCACCTTCTACGCGATCTACCCCGAGGGCCTCATCGAGGACTGGGACGGCGGTCAGTTCCGCCACTGCGCCCGCAGTCACGACTTCAACCGCAACTGGCCTGCCAACTGGCATCAGGAGCATGAGCAGGGCGGCGCGGGCGACTTCCCATTCTCCGAGCCTGAGATGCGCGCACTCGCCAATTTCGTCTACGACCACCACAACATCTTCGGTGTCCTCGGCTTCCACTGCGGCTCATCGGCTATCCTCATGCCGCCCAGCACCGGGTCCGTCGATGACATCCCGCGCGACGATCTCAGGCTCTTCCGCGAGCTTGGCGAGCGCGCCGCCGAACTGACCGACCTCACCCTTCTGCCCACCATCGACTACCGCTCCGCCGACCAGCCTCCCGTCGCGCTCAAGGGCCACTCCGCCGACTGGGGCTATCGGCACATGGGCCTCTTTCACTTCGAGGTCGAACAGGGGAACGTGTACAACGCCGCCGGCATCTCCACCGAAGATTTCTTCGCCGCCGGCTCCGACCGCCGCCATCTCTTTCTCCATGACGCGATGCGCTACCACGACCAGCATCCCGAACAGGAGATGTTCGTGGACTGGCATGACGTGGACCATCCGCAGCTTGGGCCCGTCGAGATCGGCGGGTGGAAGAAGTACTGGATGATCAACCCGTCTTTCGAGACCCTGCGCGAATGCATTGCTCCCGGCTCATCTCGCTTCATCATCGAGTACGCCACTCGGCGCCCGCGCCTCGAATTCTCTGATCTGGCGGTCGATCCCATCGAGGCGAATGTTCATCGCATTCGCGTTCGCGTGATGAACTCGGGCAGCTTACCCACCAGCATCACCGAACGCGCGCGTGATCTGCGCGCACTCAAACCCATAACCGCCGAACTCGTCCTCCCTGACGGCGCTCAGCTCCTGTCACAGCAGCGCCATTTCAGGCTCGATCAACTTGCGCCTCACGCGTCCTCTCCGAGGCTCGAGTGGTTCATCACCTGCGAGCCCGGGGCCGAGCTTACTCTTAGCGCGCATTCGCAAAAGTCCGTCCCGGCGACCCACACGTTCACCTGCTGACAGACACACATTTCACCTCTGGTTCCCACCTGCCCACCCTGCCATCGTCGGCTTTGCAGGGCGGCGACCTGCGCCCCGCCGTCGCCGGCCCGTAGTGCGGACGTTTGCGCAGCAAACTCCGAAAAGATCGCTTGTGATCCTCCGGACGCCCTCGTCCGCACGCCCTTGCCGTCGGAGGGGCCGGCCCGAAGGGCTGAGGCGCAGGAGCGTCGTTTGC
Organism: Armatimonadota bacterium; assembly: GCA_051745855.1. Taxonomy (GTDB): domain Bacteria; phylum Armatimonadota; class Zipacnadia; order Zipacnadales; family UBA5352; genus UBA5352. Next base: position 8 of record JBNJEK010000368.1, on the reverse strand, counting down.
GACTGCGC
>JBNJEK010000367.1:0-3772 GCA_051745855.1 Armatimonadota bacterium | reverse complement strand
CTGATCACGTCCATGTCGATCCCGCCGATCGCCGCGAGCCGGTCGCCGTGTTCGCGCTTGAATTCGGCCACCGACATGATCACGTCCTCGAACGAGTGCTTCGCGTCGATGCCGGTTGCGATCAGGTTATCCATCACCTCGCTTACGTTCCCGCAGGCGTGCAGCATCACCGGTTTGCCGTGAGCGTGCGCGCATTCCACCAGCCTCGCGTGCCATGGGAAGACGTACTCCCGCAGGTTGTCGGGGGAGATCATCGTGGCGGTCTTGAAACCAAGATCGTCATTGAGCCACAGCGCGCCGACCTGCTCGAAGTCCACCAGCGCCTCATAGAGCGCCAGTTCGCATTCGCCGACGCGATCCGCGACCCCGCGGACGAGGTCGGGCGAATCCGCCAGGTGATAGCACAGCGGCTCATAACCCATCACACGGATGATGTTCTCCAGCACCCCGCCCGGCAGCGTGACCACGATCTTCATATTGCCGGGAAGCATCCCGCTGAGTGCCTCGACGTCGCTGAAGTCGGCTTCCTCGATCCGCGGCCACTGGTAGGCCTCGAAGTCCTCCCACGATCCGATCAGTCCCGCGTGGTCATCGCGCCAGCCCCGCTGCCCGCGCGAGACCTCCGCCGTGTCATCCGCGACGCGCCGGTCCGGGCCGCGGAAGTGGTAGTTGCCCACACTCCCGCGCACCACGTCGTATCCGCAATCCGCGGCGAAATCCACGCGGAACTGCCGGTTGCCGTCCGGGTCGCCCGGGATCTCACGCCCGAGCACCTGCTGCATAACGAGCATGTCATGGCTGAAGTCGAGGAACGGCACCCTGTCGGGCTCTCCCTCGAGCTTCAGCACGGTCAGCAGTCGATCGAAGTCAGGCTCCCACAGCGAATTGGCCAACGCTCTCACTCCGCATTCGGCTTGATGATGTAAAGCGACTGCTCCGCGCCCTCCGGCAGCGACCAGCGTCCCTGCGGCCCGCGGTTGCTCCCCACCGAGCACAGGATCTCCGGCCGGCCGTCGCCGTCGATGTCCGCCACGTCGAGTACCCAGCAGATCTCCCCGTCATCCCATCGGTGCTGGTAGAGCGCCTCCCCTCGGTCGGTCATCACCTGAAGCGAGCACCAGCCCGCGGTCTTCTCCCTGTCGCGCCCACCACAGATGATCTCCTGGCGGCCGTCACCGGTGACGTCCGCGTGGTGCGGGTGCATGATATCGATCGGCAGGTCAAGGCCCCACTGCGGCTGGAAGTTGCCATCCAGCAGCAGAAGCAGCGCGTGCGGATCGCGGATGTTTGCGAGCACAAGCTTCGGGCCCTCAGGCTGCGGCAATGCCATGATCTGCTGCAGGTGGCTGGAGTGCTCCGACAGATCCACCTCGGCCAGCAACTCAAAGCGGCGTGGGTCCGGCATCCTGCCCGCGGCAGTTCCGAACATCCGCACCCCGATCGTCCCGTTCAGGTAGAGTACCTCTCTGCCGGGGCACTCGGGCAGCCAGTTGTGCACGATCAGGTCATCCGGATGCCCGCCCTCGCCCTCGGACGGCATCTCGAAAAGCCGCTCGCCCGTGCCGTCGAACCAGATCGCGCGTTCGTGACCGCAAACGCATACCTCATGCAGGCCATCCCCGTCGATGTCCTCACACCACGTCATGTGCCCGTCCGAGTTGTACTCGTCATAGGCCTCGATGAAGACCTCCACCTCGCCCTCGCTGTCGAGGATCGCCAGTGAGGGATCGGGCAGCCAGTTCACGCGCGCGTAGGCGCTCGAGTCAGTCCGGCGCTCGGTCTGCCCGACGGTGAGAGCGAGATTCGCGCCGGGACTGTCGGTGATCCGGCAGATCTTCAGAAGCGAGTTGTTGATCAGCCACGGGAGTCGGCGGTGCCACTTCACCGAGCCGTCGCTCGCGTTCAGACAGATGACGTCCCCGGCGTATGATGCCAGCACCACCTCGAGCGTCCCGTCGTCATCGAGATCGCCGACGGCGATATCCGAGATCTGCACCGACTCATCGGGAGGCGGCGCGACCTCCGGACTCACCCACAGCGTGGAGCCGTCCTCACTGCTGATCGCACGCGCCCGGTTGGCGTTGAGCGTGCGCGTCACAATCGCCGGCGCTTCGCTGCTCTCGATGTGCACGAAGAACCCGTGGCGCAGGAACTCTGTCTCGCCATGCATCCTGGTGAGGTTGAAGTGCCGCTGGATCGCGGGGCCGGTATGGCCTTCGCCGAAGACCGGGATCTCCTCCTGGCTCCACTCGATAATCTGCAACGTGGTCCCTCCCTTTGATGATCGGCGCGACGAGGCTGCAGTTTCTCTGCGCGCAGCACAAACCCCTTGCCCTCAGGCGATTCATCTGCGCATTCCGCCGCCTGCAGGCCTCCGTCCCTCGATGGCGAAAGTGACCACGCACGTACCCCAGAACCGAGGTGAGCAGCGATGGCCGGAGAGAAGACGCTTGAGGTCGGCGCAGCCAGTGTTGACATCACCCCTCCGCCGGGCACGCAACTGGCGGGGGCGGTCGGGTACCATCGCCCGCCGCGCGCAGCACTTGACCCGCTTGAGGCGAAGGCGATCGTACTGAAGGTCGATGATTGTCAGGCATGCATCCTCGCCCTTGACGTCACCATCATCACCGAGGACTGGACACAGTACATCCGCGAGAAGGTCGGCACCCTGCTCGGCATCGAGCACGATGCCGTCATGGTCCACGCCACTCAGACACACAGCGCCCCACCCATCGGCCACTTCATGCTCGACCCCGACTTTCCCGAACTCCCGGCGGAATTCGAGTGGGTGCGCGGAGGCTCCGAGGATTACTCCCGCCGGGCGGCGGACCGCGCCATCCATGCCATCGCGACGGCGGCCGAGAGGCTCGCGCCGGCCGAGATCGCCGTAGCCTCCGGCAGCGACGGCCGATGGGCCGCGAATCGGCGCGCGGTCACCATGGACGGCTGCATCTCGATGGTCTACGGCGACTGGAGCGAACCGGCTGCCGAGCAGCGCATCCGCTTCATCGAGGGCCCGATCGACCCTGAGGTCGGCGTGGCGGTGATCCGTCGCGAGTCCCTCGACGTCGCGGCGATGCTCCTGCATCACACCTGCCACCCGGTCTGCGTGTTTTCAAAGCCCCTCGCGTCAGCGGACTGGCCCGGCGCGTGGGCGGCGCAGATGCGGGATATCTTCGGCGATCAATGTGTTCCCCTGGTGATCAACGGGGCGTGTGGGAACATCAACCCCGCCTGCCGCGATGACCATCGCGCGATTGGCCGCGGCCTTGCGGAGACCACCGAGATGGTGCTCCCGGGCCTTGAGTTCACGAGCGAAGCCACGCTGGACTTCCGCCGGGTCGATCTGCCCATCCCGCTCCGCGAGGTCACCGACGAGGAGCTTGAGTGGGCCGAGGGAGTGCTGGAGGCCGATCCCGAGCCTCCGTGGGACCCGGAGCGACCGGGCCAGCTTGTTCGTGAGTGGATCGAGGCGGCGAGCACCTGGAGTGTGCACCTGCAGCGCCAGCGCGACACGAATCTGAGCTACGAGATCCAGGTGCTGCGCATCGGTGACATGGCGATCGTCGGTCTGCCCGGGGAGCCCTTCGTGGAGCTTGGCCTCGCGATCAAGATGGCGTCGCCCTTCCAGCCGACCTTCATCGCCCACTGCACCTCGCATTACACCGGGTACATCCCGACCGCCGGGGCGCTTGAGCGCGGCGGCCACGAGGCCGTCACGCGCTACTGGGCGAAGCTCGTGCCTGAGGCGTTCGAGATGATCCGCGACGAG
>JBNJEK010000366.1:0-3778 GCA_051745855.1 Armatimonadota bacterium | reverse complement strand
GCTGCGGCGCTTGTAGACGGCTGTGGAGGCGGCGGCGATGACGAAGTCGATGCCCTGACTTTCGCAGTACTCATACAGCTTCGGACCGGCGAAGCCGATGTCCGCCCGCAGGTAGATGGGGGTGTGGGGAAACGCCTTCTTCAGGCGCGCGATAATGGGGCGCAGCGCGATCAGCGCACTCTCGGCCGAGTGGGCATCGCCGGGGCGCAAAACTGTGCCCAGAATCGCGCCGGTGACACCGTCGTGAACCACCAGTGGGTGGTACATCCACTGTCCGTGGAAACCGTTGTATTTGATCAGCTGCTGCTGACCGTGGGCGGGGTCGTCGGTGGAATCAAGCTCGATGACAAGCAGCGGCGGGCGCCCGATGTTGGAGATGAACATCTCGACCAGCAGGTCGTTGAGAGCGCCGATCTGCTCGGTGAAGCCGATGCGGTGGTCGAATTCGCGCAGTACGCTCAGGCCCGCGTCGGAGCTGATGCGGCCTCCGTTGAAGTCCATCTTCATTTCTTTGTCGTGGCGGAAGGAGAAAGCCTGTTGGACGTCGCACTGTGTACTCACGGCAGGAGCCTCCCGAAACGGCCGACTCCTGCCAAAACTCTTTCCTATGGCCCATGAATGATCCTGGCTAACAACGCCCGCGGCCCTGAGACCTTCGTGGACGGCGACTTCTACCGCAGCCGTCAGTGACAAAGTAGAGCAGTGATGGAGGCTACCATGTCAGCGAATCTACCGCGGGGTGTTCTTCGGGCATACACGCACCGCCTGCCGCTTATCCTGCTCGTGTTTCTGATGGTCTGCGGCACAACGGCGCTGGCGCAGGACGCTCCCCTCTACGATTCCTTTGAGGCAGGAGTACCTGACGCCTGGGTGCCAGATCGCGATGGCGCACTGAGTGTCAGCGATCTGCACTCCAAGCATGCAGAGCGGTCGCTGCAGTGGGATTTCCGCGCGGGCGATCGCGTTCAAGTCGATGCCGACCTCGGTGACGTCAACCGCTACGGCGGCTACGGCGGCACCTACTCGAAAGCCAGCTTCGGCGTCTGGCTCTACTGCCGAGAGCCGATGCAGGGGAGCCTGCGCTTCGACTTCCGCACCGATGAAGAGACCGACGCGTGGTTCGAGTTCCCCCTGGACTTCACAGGCTGGCGCCGGGCGCACCTCAAGTACACCATCGACCCGCACCCGAACCTCGCCGGAGGGCCGAACGACATCGAGTTCGAGGGCCGCGTGCGTCCGAGCACCAACAACATCGTCATCAGCGCGCCGCAGCAGGTTGACGCAGGGACGGTCTTCATCGACCTCGTGGTTTACAACGGTCTGCTCGACTACCGCCGCCAGCATCTGCCCTCGGAGTACTCGTGGGAGCCCGTGCAGCCCGATAGCGAGATCTTTCCGCTCCCGGCGGAAGTGAGCGATGCTGAGGGTGAGGGCATCGAGTACCTCGGCGACCGTCTCGACAGTATGGTGGCACGGACCGGCAGCGTCAGCGAAGAGCGCCTCGCGGGCCTTCGTGAGCAGGTGGAGGCGCTGAACATCGTCCGCGATGAGAACGGAATCCGCGGCAGGCCGATCGTGCACAGCAGGTGGATGGAGTTCTACACGGGCATCGAAGGCGTGACGCCCGCGAGCGAGATCGCGGGCCTGATGCTCACGTTGGCGCGGGCGTGGCATCACGCCGAGGAGGACGCGATGTGCGCGGAGATCGCGGACTGGTACTGCCTGCTCGCCGAGCACCTGCGCGATCAGGGCATGGCGCCCGGCAGTGGCTTCTCGTGGGGCTGGTACGACGGGCGCAATCTCGGGGAAGCGAACTACCTGATGCGCGCGCCTCTGCGAGAGCGCGGTCTGCTCGACTGGGCCGCCTCATACCTCGACTACTCCTACGGCTTCAGCCGCATCTTCGACGACGAGACCATCCGCCCGAACATGGACTACTTCCACATGGACGTGCGCTACCGACTCTACGGCTGCCTGATGCAGGTTGATCCCGCGGAGCAGGTGCGGCATCTCAATGCGTACAGCAGGCGGCTGAGCCTCGACATCCTCACCGAGGGCCAGGCAAATGGCTACAAGCCCGACGGCTCGGCCTACCACCACGCCTTTCACTACTTCGCCTACGCCGGCAACGGCACACGCAGCCTCGTCAATATCGTTGAGCCGATCTGCCAGACGCCTTTCCGACTTTCCGCGGATGCGCTTGAGCGGCTGAAAACGGTCGTGCTGGCGATGCGCTTTTACTGCAACCTCCAGGACCTGCCGCTGCCGATGTGCGGGAGGCACCCGTTCAGCCAGCGCTTCGACCCGAGGGTACTGAGGACACTCGCGCGGTGCGGCTCCCCCGATGGCGCGCTTGAACTCGACCCCGACCTCGCGGCCGCCTACCTGCGCTTCGTGCCTGAGGATACCGAGGACGAAGAGTTCAGCGGTATCACGCCGGAAACACTTGCGGGCAACATGACGATGAACTACGCGGGCATCACGGTGCATCGCCGCGACGACTGGTCGGCGCTGGCCAAGGGGTACAATCACGACGTGCGCTTCGGGGAGATCTACGCCCACAACAACCGCTTCGGCCGCTACCTGAGCAACGGCGCCCTCGACATCCTCGGCGGAGGCGATCCGATCTCCCGCGAGGGGAGCGGCCAGGTGCAGGAGGGCTGGGACTGGAATCGCCTCGATGGCACGACGGTGATCTATCTGCCACTCGATGAACTCCGCGCAGTCAGTTCGGGGACGGAGGGTATTCCGTCAGATCAGGAGTTCGTCGGCGGTCTCTCTCACCGCGGCTGGAACGGCGCGTTCGTGATGCAACTGCAGGGCGGCGACCGTCATGAGCCAACTTTCCGCGGGAAAAAGACCTACTTCTTCTTCGACGATCGCATCATCTGCCTCGGCTCGGACATCGCCAACGAGGATGCCGAACACCCGACGCAGACGAACCTCTTTCAGAAGCACCTGTCCGATCCCGACGCAGATGCGACGTTGCTGAACGGGGAGGCGCTGACGGGCCTGTCCGTCACACGCGAGGCACCCGCCGGGGAGTCCGCGTGGATCATCGACCCGCAGAGCACCGGCTACTGGCTGCCCGAGGGGCAGAGCGTTCATCTCGCACGCCTGCACCAGCAGTCTCGCAACCAGGCGGATAAGGAGGACACGGAGGGCGACTTCGCCACCGGCTGGATCGACCACGGCGCCGCTCCGAGCGGAGCCGGCTACGAGTACGCGGTCATCGTACGCGCGACGCCGGAGCGGATGGAGGAGTTTGCGGCGGCGATGGCGGATGGCCCGGAGCGTCCTTACGAAGTGCTGCAGCGGGACAGCCGCGCGCACATCGTCTTCGACCGTGAGAGCGCGACGTGGGGAGCGGCGGTCTTCGAGCCTGCGCAACTCGCCACGCGAATGCCGCTGGTAGAGGTGAGTCGGCCCTGCCTCGTGATGATCGAGGAGATGGGAGGGGGCCTCCAAATGAGCGTAGCCGATCCTGACCTGAACCTGCAGGAGAACCTGAGCATGCCGCGGTCGCTGCGCGTGACGGTGCGGGGCGGATGGGAGATCGCGAGCACCTCGGATGATTTGCGGGTGATCGAGCGGATCGATGATGGCACCGTGATCGAGGTCATCTGCCACGAAGGCCGCAGCTACGACATCGAACTGACGCCCGCGGGATAAGCCTGCGACGCGCCGCTGTCGCCGGAGGGCTGAGTGCGGTTGGAACTGATGCCTTCAGCGCGATGCACTGAAACAGACCTCGTGCCAGGACCCGCGAGCCGATATC
>JBNJEK010000365.1:0-3801 GCA_051745855.1 Armatimonadota bacterium | reverse complement strand
TTCGCGATCTCGTCCTCCGAATACCCGCGCATAAGCAGGCCCGTCGTGAACCAGGGCCAGCAGATCCAGTTGAGGCTTCCGTGACTGCTCTCACGTGATACCTCCGGGGCCGGTGAGCGTGTGCCCTCCGGCCACAGCGCCCACCAGCGGTTGCGCCCGCGCGGGATCGGCTTCATCTCCGGCTCCACCGGGGGCGGGGCGCTGAAGGCGACGTCCGTCCCGATGCCCACGTGGTCGATGCCCATCACGTCGATCGCGTGCTCGATGTGGTCGAGCAGGTCCACGATCGTGCCGTGGTCGGCGAGGAACCAGGGGATGCAGGTCATGCCGGCGAAGCCGCCGGTCTCGGCGATCGCGCGAAGCTGCTCGTCGGTCTTCCCGCGCGGGTGGCCGGAGATGTCGCGGCAGACGGTGTGCGTGGCCGCGACGGGGGCCGCGGAGGCCTCACAGGCGTCAAGCGTCGTCTGAATGCCCGAGTGTGGGGTGTCGATCAGAATGCCGAACTTGTTCATCATCTCGACGACCTGGAAACCGAAGTCTGACAGGCCCGCGTTGCTGGGTTCCGTGCAGCCGTCGCCGACGAAGTTTCGGCGGTTGTACGTCAGGTGCATGACGCGGTAGCCGAAGCGGTGGAAGGTCTCCAGCCAGGTGAGCACATCGTAGCCGTCCTCGAAGCCCACGTGCGCGGGCGGGTTGTTCGCCGAAAAGAACATCGCGCGACGCCCCTCATCGAATGCCTCCCGGACCTCGGCGGAGCGTGTGGCCTTCTGCCAGAAATCGGGCCGCCGGTCGCAGACCTGCGTGAAACGCGCGGTACCGCGAAGGGCGCGGGTGAGCGCAGGGCCGACGCCGGCGGTGTTGACCGTCGCATTCACGCCTGAGACCCGGAACATCTCACGGTAGAGCGCGTAGGTCTCCTCATCGTGGCACAGGCCGGTTGCGCGCATGTCGATGAGAAGTTCGCTGATCTCCAGCGGCTGATGCTGCTCGTCGATCGCCGCGTTGATCCGCTCGACGCCGTAGCGGCTGAGGGCGTTGGGTGTGAAGCCGAAGCTGTCGCAGACGAGCAGGTTCTCGTGCAACTCGAATCCCGCTTCCACCTGTGCATCGGTCGCGCCGAGGCACTCCCTGGCGCGCGTGTGGCATTCGTCGATGTGCTCGTGCATCTGCTGCATGCGGATGTCGAGGTTGGACATCATTGGCCTCCAGGGGCGAGCGGCTATCGGGAATGTCGTCGGGCACGGGGGTATCTTTCACCGGTGAAGGTGGATGGTCCTTCCGGGGGGCGGATTACGTTCGGTTGACGATCAGGTAGATGATCAGGATAAGTACAATGAGGCCGATCTTCACCCAGAACGGCATCTCCTGCTCCACATGATCGTACTCCGGCGGGGTCTCGTCCTCTTTACCGGTATGCGCCACAAGCTCTCCGAGTATCTTTGAGTAGAAGCTGACAGGAAGTCCCAGAAAGCCCACGTCGATCCGTCGTGTGCTGTGATCAGCACAGCGTAGCACGATGCACTTCACCCCGGTGGTCCCGCCCCATCGCTCGCGGTGCCAGCCCACCACCTGATCCCAGCGAACCCTCCAGACAGGTAGTCCGTTGCGCTGAAAGACAAGACTCTCTTCATCATAGATGAGCACGAGGCCATGGCCGCGCTTGAAGAACGCCCATATTGCCCATCCCGAGAAGCCGGCAAAGAAAGAATATGCCGCGAACTCGAGGGTGCTTGAGACAGCGAATGGCATAAGCAGCAGCACCGCCAGGCCCACCGTCGCGTAGAAGCGTATGAGAGCCCTCCTCTGCGCTCGAATGCTCTTTTCAGAGATGACATGCAGTCGGTTGGGACCCGCGGCTTGAGATATCGTGCGTTCGGAACGGGCCGGACGACGTTGTTGTCGACGCTCGACCCGTGCGGCCTCCTCGCGACGGCGGCGATTCATGACGTACCAGGCCGCTGTGCCCGTGGCGAGGATCCCCAGCGCCGAGAGGTTGAGTATGAACACCGCCCAGCAGATATCCGACAGCGCGACGACTTCGTGGCTGTGGCCGAAAACAGAGGGAGCGATGACATGATAGGCAGGCCCTCCGCCCTCCGTGCGGAAGAACAGCAGCGGCTTGCCGGAGAGGCCGTAGTAGAGGCACCAGCACAAATTCCAGCTAAGAAGCAGGAATGGCACGGTCAGGATAATGGCAGTTTCGGAGGGTCTAAAGCGAGTTGCGATGGAGTTGAGCCGACGGCCCTCTGACCGGTACATCGCAGACCACCGTCTTTCTGCGACGCACTGATAGCTCAGTCATATGAACCCGGGACACGGCGGAGAGTTCCCGCCGGACCTCGCCACTTTTCGCCTTTCCCACCGGTCTGTCGAACGAGACTCCACTCCCGACTAAAGATGCGATCTGTCCATGGCCTCGAAGACCCGCAGCGCGTTGCCGCCGACGACCTTCGCGACCTGCTCCTCGGAGTACCCGCGCATCAGCAGCCCGATGGTGAAGTACGGCCAGCAGACCCAGCTCAGGCTTCCGTCGCGAGCCTCGTCACTGCCGGTGCCCGTGGTGCCTGGCAGCCAGTAGCTCCACCAGTGTCCGCGGCCGCGAGGCAGCGGCAGCATTTGAGGCCCCTCCGGCATCGGCGCGACGTATCCGTTGTCGGTGCCGATGCCGACGTGATCGATCCCGCCGACGGCGATCGCGTGCTCCACGTGGTCGAGGAGGTCCACGATCGTCCCGCCGCCCTCGCGCAGGAAATGCGGGACGCAGGTGATGCCGATGAAGCCGCCACCGTCCGCGATGGCGCGAATCTGCTCGTCACACTTGCCGCGCGGGTGATCGTTGATCGCCCTGCAGACGGTGTGCGATGCGGCGATTGGGGCGGACGACGCCTCGGCGGCCTGCAGCGTGGTCTTCTTCCCGGTGTGCGGGGTGTCAATCAGGATGCCGAGTTCATTCATCCGCGCAACCACGTCGTAGCCGAACGCGGAGAGGCCGCCCTCGTTCTCCTCCATGCAGCCGTCGCCGACCCAGTTGCGCCGGTTGTACGTCAGGTGCATCATGCGGAAGCCGATGCGCTGGAACCACTCCAGCCACTGCATCTGCTCGAAGCCATCATCGAAGCCGGCGTCGGCGGGCGGGTTGTTCGCCGAGAACATCATCGCCCGCCGATCTTCGGCAAATGCGTCGCGGGCATGCCGGGCCTCGGTGGCCTTCGTCCAGCGCTCGCGAAGGCCGTCGATCACCTGCTGGAAGCGCGCGATCCCGCGCAGCGCATACTCAAGCCCTGGCCCCGGACCGGCGTTGATGACGGTGCAGTTGACGCCCGAGGCCTCGAAGATCACCTCATGCAGGTGCGCGGCCTCCTCATCGAGCGCACAGTCGGCCGCGTTGATGTCCAGCCGAAGCTGCTGGACATCCGACCACTCCCAGCCTGCCTCGATGGCGTCATTGAGCCGGGCCGCACCCGCGCTTGACGGGATGCTCCACGGCAGCGTAAAGCTGTCGCAGACGAGCAACTCGCGGTGAAGCTCCGTGCCTCGCTCAACATCGGCGTCTGTCGCACCAAGGTGCTGCTTCGCGCGCTCGTGACAGGCGTCGATGTGCGCGCGCAGCTTCCGTTCGCGCTCTGTCATTCAGAGATCCTCTCCCGCTCAGGGGAACGTCGGCCTCAGCGGCCGGATCGGTCTGATCGGCCGCAGCGGCGGCACCCCTCGGATCGAGTATTCCTCCAGCAGCTTCGTGTTCGTCCGCTCTTCGTTCTTCTCGATCTCGCGCACGACCCCGACGTCCTCTGCCATCCACAC
>JBNJEK010000364.1:0-3834 GCA_051745855.1 Armatimonadota bacterium | reverse complement strand
ACAGATCCTCCGGCAGCCGTATCACCCGCGCGTCGTCGAGCAGCACCACGTCATCCGGCTGCTGATCGAGGGCGCGGGGGAGCATGATCAGCCGCCCGGCCTCCTCCGGTACCTCGACCACGGTGCTCAGAAGCTGCCACTCGCCCGTGCCGCCGACTCCTGAGACTGAAGCATTCGCCTTCGCCTGCACCCATCCGCCCTCGGGCGCCTGCCACTTGACCTCCAGCCGAGGCGTCTGCTCCTCCGAGCCCTCGCTCTTCACCCAGATAGACGCGTAGTAGTGCTCACCCGGCTGCACCGGCACGTTCGCGATGAAGGTCGCGAGCCTCGCGCCGGTGATCTTCGCGCAGCGCGGCTCCGTCCGCCCGCCCTCCTGCTCCCAGGTGAGGTAGTCGGTCTCCCCGTCGATCGACCACTTCGACCAGCCCGGCGGCGAGCCCGCGGAGACCCAGTTGACGCCCTCGGGCGCGTCCCCGGCGGTCTCCTCGAAGCCCGGGTTCGGGCACAGGTTCTTTGCATCCGGGTGCTCCAGCGCCCACGCGAAGGCCTTCACCTGCTGCGCGATCTCCTCACTGGCCGAGGCGACCGCGCTCTGCAGGCGCTCCGCGCTCACGTCCTCCCGCGAGTAGAGTGCGCTGAGCGCGCGCGAATACGCGGAGTTGAGATCGCCCTTCCACGAACTGAGGCGCCCCGCCCGCTCGTTGACAAGCCGATGGTAGATCCCGGAGAGAAGCTCGTCCTGCATGACGCTGTCGAAGTTCGTCTCGCGACGCGCGCTCAACTCCGCCAGAGTCTCGAGGTGTGTGAGCAACACATCTGTCGGGGTGTCCGGGGCGGTCGCCGCCTCAATGACGTCCATCGCCTGCCAGTACTCCCGCAGGATCGCCTCGGTCAGCGCAAAGCCCTCAGCGACGAACTGCACCCGGGCGTCGAAGGGCGCGGTGTCCGCGAGGCGCTTCGCCTCAGCGATGTCCGCGAGGCTGTCGTCAAGCTGCTCCGGCGTCCAGAGCGCGATCTGGTCGGGGACGGAGCTTATCCCGTAGAACCAGCGGCCCTCGCGCTCGGTGCGCATGACCTCCTCGAAGCGCTCGTAAAGGCGCTCCATCGGCACGCGCGCGGGGCCGAACATGCCCTCGTAGTAGTCGTCGAGGATCGCGCCGACGTCCTGCTGCGGGTCCCACATGAGCTTTGCGCGCGCGTACATCATCGGCCCGGCATACCACCAGGTGGGCCACGATTCGTTGGTCATCGCGACCGCGCCGAGGTCGTCGTAGAAGCGGAGGGACTCCGCCATCAGGCGCGGATAGTTGCGCGGCAGCAGCCACATCTCGCTCGTGTAGTTGTACACGCCGAACGCTCCAGCGGCCTCGGTCCATGCGCGGGCGAGCGCCTCGTCCTCCGCGCGATAGTCCGGATCATGCCAGGCGCCGACGTCCTGCGTGATGACGACCATCACGTTGTCGGGAAGCTCAACGCCGCGCGGGACAGGCTCGACCGATGAGTAGGCGATGCAGGTGATCCACTTCTCCGGGTGCGTCTCCTGCACCGCCTCGGCGACCTGCCTGACGAAGGTGAAGTAGCGCTCCGACTTGACGTCGCGGCCGCGGAAGGTGTATCCGGGGATGTCCATCGCGGTGCACTCGTCGCACTCGCACCACCCGCGCCCGTCGTTCATCCCGACGGAGAAGTAGTTCGCCTCCGGGTGCATCTCCCACCACTTTCGCGCGGCGTCGATGGCCAGTTGCACGACCTCCGGGTTGCTCGTGCATGGCTGCCAGCCGTGGTGGAGGGTCGGGATGCGCCGCTCGCCATTCTGCAGCGGGAAATACTCCGGGTGTGTTTCCGCGTGTTCGCTGATGCGCACGATGTTCGCGAGGTTGTGCGAGTAGCGGTTGAAGGGCACGTTCGTGTCCATGTCCGTGATGCGCACGCGCCGCTGCCAGGTGTCGCCGTGCCCGCGGATCGAGCGCTCGATGCCGTGGTTCTTGCGGCACAGGAACGCCGGCTCCACCCGCTGGCGTATCTCATCGACGGTGACCGTCGCCATCTCCGGCACGTTCATGCCGAGGTCTGTCGGGATGTACCACCGCACGCCGAGGTGTTCGAGCAGCCAGTAGACTGCGTTCAGCGTGCCGTCGGGGACATTGCCCGCGAGCACAACGCGCTCGTCGGTCGCCTCGACGACGAAGCCGTCGAATGCGAGGGCCGCAAGCTCATTCGCCTGCGCCCAGTCCTCGTCGGGCGCGCCGAGGTAGACCGTCGGCGTGTCGGCGACAGGCTCTTGCACGATCGGCAGCGCCGCGCCGGACATCAGGTCCAGGTGCAGGTTCAGCTCCTCGGCAGCCAGCGCGACCTCGGGGGCGGCGTCGGCGGGCAGGACGATCTGCGCGACGGGTTCACCATCGCGGGTGAGCGTGAGATCCGCGGCGCAGGGCGGCGCGACGATCAGCGCGACTGCGACGACGATCGCTGTGCGGGTCATGGTTGGACCTCCCTCTGATTCCACGCGTGGTTCGCCGTTCGTCTTTCCCTTTACCCACAAGTGGCGCAGAAGTCGTTTGCCGTCGGAGGGGCCGCACGAACCGCGATTGCCGTGTATCGCGGTGAGGTCGGCCCTCAGGTCGTTCGATCGAGCACGAAAGAAACGGCCGCAGAGGGCCGACCTCAGCCCTCGCAAACAACGACCCGCTCGCTTCGCTCGGGGTTGGGCCTTCGTGCGGCCCCTCCTGACGGCACCCAGAGATGCCGCTACCACGTCAGCACCGACATCTCTCCCGGTCCGAGATCGACCACGAGCGCGTCACCGTCGGCCACCGGGGCGGGGCCGAGGATGGCCGTCGCGTTTTCGATGCCGTCCGCGGAGATACTCGCGCGGTGCCCGGCCTCGCGGTCGTAGTTGATCAGCGTGACCATCCGGCCCTCGGCGCCGCTCCACTGCCAGTCGCGCACGGGGATCTGGGAGTTCTCGGCGCCGACCTCGATCTCCCGACCATCCACCGTGACCGTGCGCACGTCGCGGACCTTCGCCCCGATCGTCGCGCCCGCGCCGCGCTCCGCGCCGTCGATGAACGGGCGGATGACCCGGATCTGCTCCATGCTCTCGCGCAGCACGTTCATCATCTCGCCGTCGAGCGACTCAAGCCCGACCCACAGGATCACGCCATCGCCCCCGGAGAGCGCCGTCGCGAGCATGTTCGCCCACTGGTCCCACGCGTCGGGCTGGACGCCCGGCACCGCGATGTCCGAGCCGAGCGTGAAGGGCATGACCAGCGCCTCGGTGTTCTCACAGGTCGAGCGGATCGCCGGCTCGAAGTCCGGTGGCCTGCGGTAGATCATCGGCGCATGCAGGCCCACCTCCGGCTCGAAGCGCCGGATATCCTGCCCGCGGTTGGCGGTGTACTCAGAGAAGGGCGGGCCGCAGACGCCGAAGAGGCAGTCCGGGTCGATCTCCGCGATGACCGCAGCGTGGTTCTTGATGATCTGCTCGTTCTGCCACGCGCGGAAGTCCCCCCACGCGTGGTCGGGGAGCGCCTGGATCTCCTGAGGCGTCATCGCCAGCACCTCGTCCACGTCGCGGCCCGCGTGCTCGGCGAACGTGCGTCGGCAGCGCTCGCAGAAGCAGACGTTGAAGACCGGCGGCTCGTAGTTCATGATCAGCCAGTCGCGATCGAGCTTCAGCGCGTTTGCGTAGAACTCGCGCAGGTACGAGGCGTGGGGTTCGAGCATCTCCACCTGCACCTGCGGGCAGGTGGTCCCGCGCTGGCGCGCGGTGTCGCTGTCGTAAACGATCTCCTGGCCCTCCTCGGTGGGGCCGCCGTAGCCGTACCAGCGCCA
>JBNJEK010000363.1:0-3879 GCA_051745855.1 Armatimonadota bacterium | reverse complement strand
ACGGTGCCGACGACGGTGGCCGGGTACTCGTAACGCTCGTCCCAGCCGCCTGCGTAGGCGCCGGAGACCTCGACGATGTCCGAGTCGGTCAGCCAGCGGATCGCGTCCACCGCGTGGCAGCCGCCGAAGAGGAAGCTTGAGCCGCCCTCGGCGATGGTCTTCGCCCAGTCCCATCCCGAGTACCAGTCGCTGACCCCGTGCCAGTAGTCGGCCTCGGCGTAGAAGACGTTGCCGATGGCGCCCTCCCGGACGAGCTTTGCGGTGTTCCGCAGCGAGGGGTTCCAGCGCAGACAGAAGCTGACGACGGTCCGAACGCCCGATTCCTGCACCGCGTCGCGCAGTTCGTGGAGGCCATCGAGCGAGATGGCGACGGGCTTTTCCATGATGAAGTGCTTGCCGGCCTCGCAGCACTTGACGCCATGTTCGACATGCACGTGGTTGGGGCCGGTGACGGAGACCGCGTCAACGCGTTCATCTGCGAGGAGTTCGTCGAGGTCGGTGTAAATCTCAGCGTTCGTCACGCCGGCCTTCGCGGCGGCGGCCAGCGCGCTGGATTCGCGCCTGCTGCCGATTGCGACGACCTCCGCGCGCGGGTCGGCAAGGTAGGCGTTGATGTGCTCGTCAGCGACCCATCCTGCGCCGTAAATTGCGCATCCGAACGTAACCTTTGACATCTGACAGCCACCTCCGTCGGATCGCGCCCGTGTGAAAGCCCACGTGTCCCGGTGGGGCGAGCGCTTTGCACGTACGAAGGCATTCCGTCCGGGGGCGCGAGAATCCTCCCGCGGTGGCAAAGATGACATGTTCAACCCCATCGGCAGGTGGATCGCCGGCCTGCCGTCAGGGTACGATCAGTCCGGTCGCAGGGGTTATCGTCCGAGCAACGTCGCGAGCCAGCCTCGCTTCCCGCCTCTCCGGGGTTTGGCAGCAGGCGAAGAGCTGCTGTGCCTGGCCTCGTAATCCGCCTGCTCCTCTTCGGCCCATGTCTTCTTCGGAGCAGGGCCAGCGATTCGGAAACGAGCCTCAGGGTCGTCGATCACTCTCTCGAGCAGCATCTCCGTGTCATCCCGGAGGCCCGTCTCGCCGTACTCGTCGATGTCCTCCTGGGTGATCCGGACCCATCCCACGCCCCGAAGGAATGATACCCTTGGTGTGAGAGGAGGTCCCAGAGCCGTCCATCTCGCGGTGAGCATGTGCGGTCACCTCCCGCATTTCTCGACGGACGATGAAGTGGATCGCCCTGTCCGGGCGGCGATCTCTCACGTACATAACCAGTATACCCGCGGTCGCGGCGGTTATGTGCCCTTTGCGCAAGTTTTTCGAAGGAGTCTTATTGCACGGAGTAATCCGTCAGTTCAATCATCGCGGTGAGCACGCCGCCGTCGAGCGTCTCCTGCTTCACCTGGCCGACACCTCGCGCGAACCAGGTCCGCGTGCGTTCAGACACCGAGTCGCCGCCTTCGAGCTCCCGCTCGTACTCCTGCTCGACCCGCACACAGGTGAAGGTGCCTGCCGGCACGGTGACCTCCTCGTTGACCGCGGTGATCTCAAAGGTCACTTCCGGAAAGACCGGATCGGTCCATGTGTCCCCAGCGCGTGGCGGCAGGGTGAGCACCGGCAGGTCGTAAGCCGGGTCGCCAACGCGGGCGTAGATTGCCTCGTCGGTCGCTCGTCGGATCTGCTGCCAGACGCGTTCGGGGTGCTCATCGGTCTGCTCCCGAACCGAGCGGAAGAGGAAGTAGTCAGTCCCATCGAGGCCTGCAATCCCGGTGACAGTCTCGTGGTAGTCGAAGATCTGGTTCGGCTGGTTCTGAGTAGGCGTGATGTCCGGCGCGAGGGTCATCACATACTGCCATGAGTTTCCAACCTGCATCGGCAGGTAACTCGTGTTCGGTGGACCGTCACCGTTGCTGTCGCCACCGCCACCTCCGCAACCTGCCACGATCAGAGCGAGCATAAGTCCCAGTGTGATCAACGTGGTATTTGTCGCCTTCATCAGTAACTCTCACCTGTGTCTCTCACAGCATGTCTGAATGTTTGAGGTTAGACGCGTTCGCGCCCCGGGGATGTTCCCGCGAATCGCGATTGCCGCCGTAAATGCCGTCAGCCTGCATGTTTCGTTGTGAGATACACCGGGGCCTGCAATGCATCGCCGGGAGGTGCACACGGCTGCGCGCCGAACCGTCTCTCGACTGACATCGCCACGCCGACGAGGAGAGTCTGAGCATGGAGTTTCAGCATTACACACACGAACGTAACTTCGGCTGCCGCATCAGCGACGAGTACGCGTTCCGGGGTTTGCGGCTGCTGGTGATCGAGAACGAACTGATCCGCGTGACGATCCTGCTCGACCAGGGGACGGACGTCTACGAGTTCCTGCACAAGCCCACCGACACCGACTTCATGTGGCGCAGCCCGCGCGGTGTTCGCAACCCCGAGAAGTCGCTGGAGATGATCGCCTCCAGCGTGGGACCGTTCGGCGACTTCTACGAGGGAGGCTGGCAGGAGTGTATGCCCAACGGCGGTCGCGTCTGTGAGTACAAGGGCACCGAGATGGGCCTGCACGGCGAGGTCTGGGGCCTGCCGTGGAACTGCCAGATCACGCGGGACGACCCGGAAGTCGTGCAGGCGAAGACGTGGGTGCGAACCGTGCGCACGCCCTTCCTGCTGGAGAAGACGTTCACGTTGCGATCGGGCAGCGGCGTGCTGGAGATCGACGAGACGCTCACGAACGAGGGGCAGGAGCAGATCGACCTGATGTGGGGGCATCATCCCGCGCTTGGCAGCAAGTTCATCGAGCAGGACTGCTGCATCGACACCTCCGCTCGGACGGTCGTGGTGGACGAGAATGTCGTCGATCACTGCCGCTTTGAGCCCGATCAGCGTTTCGAGTGGCCGGTCGGAATCGGGCGCGATGGCGACGAGGTGGACGTGAGCGTGGTGCCGGGGCCTGATGCGCGCCTCAATGACATGCTCTACCTGACCGACCTTGGTGATGAGGGATGGTGGGCGGTCACAAGCCAGCAGCAGAAACTCGGTTTCGGCATGTCCTTCGAGGTGACGACATTCCCGCACATCTGGCTGTGGATGCCACTTGGCGGATCGTGGGGGAGCCCCAGTTGGGGCCGGCATTACACACTCGCTCTGGAACCTTTCAGCAGCTTCCCTGCGATTCTCTGCAACACCATCGAGGCCGGCACGCAGCTTGTGCTGGAGCCGGGCGAGCAACGCTCAACGTGGCTTCGTGCTGTGGCGTATGATGGAGTGCGGCGCGTGGAGCGCATCGACGAAGAAGGGGTGGTGAGCCCTGCCTGAAGAGGTTGTCGAAACGGAGGTCAAGCCCGACTGCACCGCGATCGCCGAGGCGCATCCGCCGCGGCTGGCACTGCACGTGTGCTGCGGGCCATGCGCCAGTGCCGTGATCGAGAGACTCGCAGGGGAGTGGGAGATCGATGCGGTCTGGCACAACCCAAACATCCAGCCGGTCGAGGAGTATGAGCGACGGCTTGAGGCAATGCGCGTGGTCGCCGGGAAGACCGGCACTCCGCTGGTGGTGCTTGAGTACGACGTGGAGCGATGGCACGAACTCTGTGAGGGGCTGATGGATGAGCCGGAGGGTGACGCGCGCTGCGAGGTCTGCTTCCGAATGCGCCTGGAGATGACCGCGCGGTGGGCCGTCACGGAAGGCGTTGAGTTCATTGCGACCACGCTCACGATCAGCCCTCATAAGGACGCGGAGCGCATAAACGCGATCGGAGCGGAGATCGCCGGACGCCACGGCTTGCGATTTCTCGCCGAGGATTTCAAGAAAGACGCCGGATTCCAGCGCAGTGTCGAACTGAGCCGGGAGTGGGGACTCCACCGGCAGAACTACTGCGG
>JBNJEK010000362.1:0-3900 GCA_051745855.1 Armatimonadota bacterium | reverse complement strand
CCGGGCGTGATGATCGCGACGAGGTCAGGCCTGGCCTGCTCCAGCATCGCGTCGAACTCCGCGAAGCCCTCGGCGTCGGGGTGTTCGGCGAGTTTCTCAGGGCGCGGGTCGCAGACGGCGACGACCTCGCAGTCGGGATTGGTCTGCAGCTTCTCGACGAAGCGCGCTCCTCGGTTGAGGCCGGCAACGGCGCAGCGTAGTGGCATGGTGTGGCTCCTTTCGTGGCTTCTGCGTCACGCACGGCTTGCCGTCGGAGGGGCCGCACGAGCCGCGATCGTCGTGTATCGCGGCGAGGTCGGCCCGTTCGGTTGTTCACCGCTGCGACACCAGAACGGCCGCAGAGGGCCGACTTCGGGACGCACAAACGACGTGCGTCTCTCGTGCGGCCCCTCCATCACGACAAACGGCCTTGACCGTCCGGCCCCCCTCACACCCCAAACACCCTCCGCACCATCCAGTGCATGACGCCTTCCGGCAGCCAGCAGCGCATGTGGGCCGCCAGCCAGTCCATCCGCGTGCAGGTGTAGCGCAGGCGCGGATTCCGCGCCCGCAACACCCGGCGGAGCGTGCGTGCGACTGCGATCGCCGGAGCGGCGTTCTCCTCCGCGCGTTCGGTCATTTCCCGCACTCGCTCGCGCACCTCGTCGTAGGCCGCCACCGGCTCAGCCGGTTCGGCAAGGTTCTCGCGGAACTGCGACTTCGTGAAGCCCGGTTCGATCACCGAAACTCTGATGCCGAACGGTGCCACCTCGAAGCGCATGGTCTGCGAGTAGCCCTCCAGCGCGTGCTTGGTGGCCGAGTAGTGGCCGCTGGGCGGAGTGCCGATCAGCCCCGACAGCGACGAGATGTTCACGACCCGCCCGCGGCCCTGCTCGCGCATGATCGGCAGCACCGCGCGGTTCATGCGGTGTACGCCGAAGTAGTTCGTGTCAAACTGCGCGCGCACTTCTTCGTCAGTGGCCTCCTCGGCGAAGGCCCGCAGGCCGTAGCCGGCGTTGTTGACGAGCGCGTCGATCCGCCCGGCGCGCTCCATCACCTCGCCCACGCAGGCGCGGACGGAGGCATCATCGGTCACGTCAAGCTCGATCATCTCCCACCCGTCGGTGGAGTAGTTCTCCGGCTCGCGCGAGGTGCCGAAGACGGTCCAGCCACCCTCGGCGATAAGCTCGGCCATCGTGTAGCCGAGGCCCATCGAGGCGCCGGTGATGAGGACGACATCGCTTTCGGGCATGAGTGCGCAACCTCCGGCGGGGATCAGGGAAGTGTGCGAATAATGCGGAATCCGGTGTCGAATGTCCGGCGGTTCGCGTAGCGCTCGCGCGTCGGGTAAGTGACAAGCTGCCGCGGCGTGTAGTAGAGACTTCCGCCGCAGATCACGCGCAGGCCGTCACCCTCGGCGGGGCGCGCCGGATCGATCTTCACCGGCTCCGAGCGCTCCGGACGCCACGTCCAGTAATCATACGCGTCGGAGGTCCACTCCAGCACGTTCCCCGCAAGATCGTGTATCCCCTGCGCGTTCGGCGCGAGCGTCCCCACCGCGTGCGGCCACGGCTCATCGGCACCCTCAGTGTTCGGCAGTATCCACGCGAACTGCGTTGCGTCATCCTGGTCGAACCACCACGGTCCCGCGCCGCTCCGGTCCATGCCGCATGCCAGCAGCCACTGTGCCTCGGTGGGGAGGGCATACTCCGCGTCGCCGGCGGCAGTCAGTCGCGCGCCAAACTCAGCCGCATCGTGCCAGCTTACGTATGTTGCCGGAGCGTCCGGGTCATTGCGCGCCCACGTGCGGCCCTCCCACGGGCGCGTGCCCATCACTGCCTCCCACTGCGCCTGCGTGACCTCGGTCGCACCGATCTCGAAGGGACGGGTGACTCGCACCTCGATTCCGTTGCGCACGAATACGCCGGACGCGATCCTGACGAGCGCCATCTCCAGTGCTTCCGCCGGAGACTGACCTGTCGCCCGGATGCGCTCGACGAACGCCGCGCGGCCTGCGGGAGTGTAGTCAGGACGTTCCGGCTCCCTGCGTGCCTGTCCGAAGCGCAACGGCTCATTGCCGGACTGGACCGTCACGTCCCGCTGCTGCATGGACTCGCCGGTATTCGCCTTCGCCGGATCAGTTCCGTTCAAAAACTCCTCCACGTTCGTGTATCCGTCACCGTCGAGGTCGCCGGGCCCATCCGAAGCGTCGTCCGGATCGAGACCGTGCTCGCGCTCCCACGCATCGGGCATCGCGTCGTGGTCCGCATCAGGGTAGGGCTCAGCCGAGGCGTAGTGGGGGAGGCCTCCGACCTCCTCCGGCGTGTTGATGAACCCGCCGACGCGCTCCCGCACCTCTCGCACGATGCGGTCGTCGATGACATCGCGCACCGGCAGCGTTGCACCGACGCCCGCCAGCACCAGTGCCTCGACTTCGGACGCGGGATGCGTGGTCACGGGAGGGGTGTCGATGGGCTCGTCGCTGATGACATGGTCGGGCGGAGGCTCGTGGTCCGGGGCGACCCTGCCCATGATCCGCGTCTCGGGGTCATCCTCGCTGCGGCCGGGCCAGAGATTGTCGGAAAAAAAGAAGCGCTGATCGGTGTCCGGGTCGTAGTGGATGCCGCGCACGCCGGAGGCGCTGTCGGGGCCGGGGATCAGCACGTTGCCGACGTGGTTCACGCGCAGGTCGCTGCGGTAGTTGCCGGCCGGTCCGCCGTAGTCATAGAGCACGTTGTTGCGGAAGTCGAAGACCGATGGGCGCATCTCCTCGCGCCCGGTGTCGCCGGCGAGCGGATGGCGGCCGTTGTTGTGTGCGAAGAGGCAGTGGTGGACGCTGATCGTGTTCTCCTCGCTGCCGAGGATCATCCCCATCCCGTGCCTGCCCTTCGGGTGCAGGCTCTCGAAGAGGGATTCGCTGGTAATGCACCACTGCATCGTCACGCGTTTCGGGGCGTACCACGTCGCCACGTTCTCATCGATGCCCCAGGAGAACGAACAGTGGTCGATGATGACGTCATGCACCCGCTCGGCGTCACCCGCCACGTCGATGCAGTCACGGTTCTCCGGGTCGGTGCCGGAGGGATGATCGCCGGGTCGCACCCGGAGGTGGCGGATGATCACATCGTGAGTGCTCACGCGCAGCGTCCCATTCGTCAGGCAGATCCCGTCACCGGGCGCGGTCTGGCCGGCGATCGTGCAGAAGGGCTGCGTGATCGACATCGTTCCCTGCATGTCGATCGTCCCCGCCACGCGGAACACGATGATGCGCGGACCCTCGGCTCGGATGGCCTCATTGAAGCTGCCCGGGCCGTCTCGATCGAGCGTGGTCACCTCGATGATCCGCCCGCCGCGGCCGCCGGGGGTGTCGGCGCCGAAGCCCTCCGCGCCCGGGAATGCGGGCAGCGCGACCGCCCATGTTCCCGTGAGGCTCACCGCGATTGCCACCGCTGCTGCACTGTGCGTGATCCGTCGCATTGTGATCGCCAGCCCTTCCTGTCGGCTACTGCAGAATCAGCCACCCGCGTGATTCGAGGTCACCGCTGGCCGCGAAGGTCGGGAACCAGCCGCGGAGGTGGGGGGAGGCAGGTCAATGCAACAAGTATGAGTGCGAAGCGAGCCATCTCGGAACCCCTCCAGGAAAACGTGTCACTCGATCCGGCACATTCGGGGATGGCCGTGCACAGGCGCAGGTTCGCCCTCGCAAGGGGGAAGACCTGCGTCTGACGTTCGGGGTCTCCGGCCAATTGAGCGCTACTGTCCGATCTGCGCCTCGCACATGCTGACGCTGTCGATCCACACGAGTTTGCCGTCTCCCGCGCCCGATCCCCACAGCCGCAACTCCGCGACCTCCGGTGCGTCCTCGGGCACCTTCATGAGCATCGAGATCGTCGTCCAGTCCTCGCCCGGAGTGTCCGCGGA
>JBNJEK010000361.1:0-3901 GCA_051745855.1 Armatimonadota bacterium | reverse complement strand
GGATGCCGGAGTGCGCCGCGAATGCCTCCAGGCAGCGGTCGTCCCAGCAGTAGTCCTCGAGTCGGAACGCGCCGGGAGGCTCCCAGTTGATCGCGAAACCGTCCATGGCGTCGGCGCGGATCCACTTCGCGACGATGTCTTCGAGGCACGCCTGCTCGAAGTGCTCGCCGCGATCCGCGATGTAGGTGGGGCAGAGGCCGCTGAAGTTCGGCTCGCCGTCCGCATTGGTGATGGCGATCTCAGGGTCGCGGTTGCCGTAGGACACATTGTACACGACGCCCTGTCCGGGCATGAGGAAGTGGCGCAGGACTCCGCGCTCCTTGAAGTAGCCGCCAAGCTCGGTCGGGTCGGGCGAGACGCCGTATGTCGCGACGTTCATCCCCGTTGCCGCGTACATCTCCGCGAGGCCCTCCAGCGCCTCGCCACTCGCGCGATATGCGTCCGTCAGCAGCGCGCCGACGTAGAAGCGTTCGAGTTCAGGGGCCTCGGGGAGCGGATCGAGCACTCTCAGCGTGATCGGGAGTGGCTTCTCGGATTCCTGGTCGCTGCTGAAGAACGAGTAGGCCTCGTACTCGCCCGGGCCCGCATCCGCGCGCAGGGCCACCAGCACCCCGCGGTAGTAGTCGAATGTCTCCTCCATGTGGCGGTCCCCCTCGATCGGCTGCAGCCAGCGGGTGTATTGCGCGCCATCGACCTCCACGGTCTCGCCGGGCGTGGCGGCTGCCACCGTGCGGTCGCCTCCGACGACCTCGATGCCGTCGGGCAGCAGCAGGCCGATGGCGGGGCTATCCACCTGCTTTTGCTGGCGGTTCTGCACGAGGAAGAGCAGCGGCTGGACGTGGCCCTGGATGAGACCGATCGACCGCTCACCGGGGAGCCAGGTCTGCGGGAACGGCCGGGCCACGATATCGTCTGTGTCGAGCACGTCGCCGCGTGTCTCGCCGGTGTTGGCGAAGTACACGTCATCGAGCCACATCTCTCCGGGGGAGTCGGCGAGGCCCATCACGAGGTTCACGTAGGCGGCGTCATGGGCGGCCGTCCCGACGAACTCGACCTGCCGCCAGCCTTCGACGAATGGATCGTCGGTCGTGCTGGGCCAGCCGCAGCCGGAGCCGTCTTCGCGGCGGAAGTTCATCGAGAATGTGAGCCCGCGGTTGCTCGGCAGCACATCCTGCGTGCGGAACCAGCAGCGGAACTCGTAGCGCTTGCCGCCCTCGACCGGAATGCGCGGGCTGATCCAGTAGCCGCTTGGGTTGGGCGCTTGCGCGTTGATATACGCGCATCGCTCACCGGAGTGGGGGTTGTCGGTGACGATGTCGAACGCCACCTCGCCCTTGCCGATGTGTTTGCTCCACTCGGGTGTGTCGCCGCCGCCCTGCTCGGCTTCCATCGGCTCCTCAAAGCCGGGGTTGGGTACGAGGTTGACGTTGACTTCCTGCTGGGCGAATGCCGCGGTCAGACAAACGGCCAGTGCGACCATGACGGCGAGTGGGCGGGTCATGATGGACCTCCGGATATGACGTCGTTCGGAGGGGCCGGCCCGAAGGGCGGAGTTGCATGAGCGTCGTTTGCGAATGCAACTCCGTCGCCTGACCGGCCCGTCGTTCTTACTGCTTCAATGAGACGTGTGGCTGAACCTTCAGCCGACGTTCCTGCCTGAATCCGCCATGAGACCGAGAGGGCGACGCAACGACGGGCCGGTCAGGCGACTGCGTCATCGCGGGTAGACAACACCCGCTCCGACGCAGCCCTTCGGGCCGGCCCCTCCGACGGCAACGGCCGCGGTTCGGGATGTGTATAAAGGTAAGGTCGTTGTGGAGGGGCCGGAGAGGGCCACTGACGTCGTTTGTCAGCGGCCCGATGCCGGCCCGGTCGTCCCGTCGTTCGTCGTTCGGCCCCGACAACGACAACGGCCAACGACCGGGCCGGCGTCGGGCGGCGCTAAACGACAGCGCTGCCCTCTCCGGCCCCTCCAGACGGCAAACGACTCACCTCTACCCCTCATCCTCTGACCAGTCGCGCGGGCCCTTCACCTCGCGGTAGGCCTCCAGCACCGCCAGCGCGGCGGCCTTATGCTCGCGCAGGCGCTGCTCCTGCCGCGAGGCCACGTCGCGGACCTGCTCGGCCAGTTCGTTCAGGCGCTCGGGAGCCGCGGGCGCGTCCGAGTCAAGCAGTCGCTCGATCTGCGCGAGGCCATCGTCGGACGGCGCGCGGTCCACGATCTCCACCGCCTCAAGCTCCTCTATGATCTTGCGCAGCCGGTCGGCGAACTCCGTGTACTCGCGCTGGCGGCGGTACATCCGCCCGATCATGTGCCGGATGTCATCGAAGAGGCGGTCGATGTTCTCGCGCTCATCCGCGAGCCTCTCGGGGCCCTCGGCGACATGGTCCCTGAACTCATCGACCGACGAGCAGACGTCGTAGTACTTCGTGTTGCGGCGCTCGCCGGACTCGTCGATCTCGGGTTCGCCCGCCGACCACGGCCGGCCCTCGCCCGCCCAGCGCACCGTCGGGAGGACCATCGAGCCGCCGTCCTCGTAGAGCAGCAGCGGTGGTGCGTCCTCGTCAGGGCACACGATGCTCGCGCGGCCCTTGCTGACCTGGTCGAGCACCCACTCGCGATGCGGGTCGGGCGGCAGCCACTCGCCCCAGCGTTCGATGGTCTCCTGCTTACGATCCATGCGCGACCCCTCCTGTCCGGTGTCGTTTCCGCAAATTCGTGGGGAGACCTGCCCCCGCGGGTGGTAAGTACAACGCAGCGCCCGCCGAGGTTTCGGCGGGCGCTGAAACAATGTCGTTGGCCACGTGGAGGGCGCTCAGAACTCCCCGCTCACCCGCACGCCGACGCCGATCGAGGAGTCGGGTGCGGCGATGATCGAACTGGCGGCGGTGGGGCCGGCGGCATTCGTGGCGAACACGTCCACCCGCATGTCCTTTGCTGCCGGGTGCCATGTCCCGCCCACCGACCAGATGAACTCGTCGGTCAGCGTGTTGTTGGCGTCATTGATGCTGTTGTCGCCGTCAGCGAGGAACGTCCCGTCGGCCACGACCGAGTACTCGCCGAAGTCATGCAGCACCGCCACGCCGATGGCGAGTATGTCGCCAAAGCCGGGGACCGTGCTGTCATCAGCCAGTTTGGGCGCCTCGTCAAAGCCGACGTAGCGCGGCACGAGGCGGAAGATCGTGTCCTCCTGGGCGGAGAAATCGAAGGGCACGGCGACTACGGGGATGATCTCATCTGATCTCGCGGTCCCTGAGGTTGCGGTGTTGGTGCCCTTTATGTCGCCGAGAGGGAACTCGGCGCCCGGGATGACCGAGATCGTCAACCGGTCAGTTCGGCGCGCGACCCACTTGAAGTTCAGCCCCAGCAGCGTCATCTCCGAATCGCGTACCGCGCCGTCGATCGGATCGTCCCCGCTGGTGTCCATGTGGAAGAAGGTCAACTCCGCGTCCATGTCCTCGCCGACGCTCGTACGGGCGCCCGCGGCGAAGGTCCAGTTGTCCAACTCCCACGTGCGAATGTCGCCCCACACGAGGGTGCTGCCCTCGGGCCAGGGCTCGGCGCATTGCAGGTTCGGGGTGTTGTAACTGGTGTGCTGCGTCCCCTCATCGAGGAGCAGTTCATAACGTTGCGCCGAAGCGCTACACGCTGACACGAGGATCGCCACCACGGTTACTGCCACGAGGCTGCTCAGACTGCTGCGCCGGAACATACTGATCCCTCCGATAATTCAGACGACCCACGTCGGCCGCTCAACTGTCATCTCCGCTGTCAGATGCTTCGCCACCGCCGTGCGGGGTTCCTTCATGCGAGCGCCCGCTGACCTCTGATGGTCTCGCGGATGATAAGACACCTTTGGCCCGGAGTGGTTGGTTCGCCAGAAACGGCGACGGGCTGGAA
>JBNJEK010000360.1:0-3906 GCA_051745855.1 Armatimonadota bacterium | reverse complement strand
CCGTGATTCTTTCGAAGGGCGTAGGCATCGACCTGGGCACGACCAACAGTGCGGTGGCCGTGATGAATCCGACGGACACCGAGGCGTTGATTTTTGAGCAGGAGACCACGAAGTCGCCGCTGACCGCGTCATGCGTGTGGAAGAACCCCAGGACCCAGGAGATCCTGGTGGGACGGAAGGCCTTCCAGCGCAGAGGGATGGAGCCCGAGCCGGTCACCTCGATCAAGCGCGAAATGGGGCGCGAGGTGACGGTGAATCTGTCTGGCGAAGAGAAGACCCCGCCGGAGATCTCGGCGTACATCCTCGACGAGCTGGTTGGACAGATCAGCGGTGTCATTGAGCAGTGGAACGGGGAGAACGTGCGTTGGGAGGTGGAGCGCAGCATCGTGACCATCCCGGCGTACTTCAAGCAGCCCGCCGTTGACGCGACACGGCAGGCGGCCTCGCTGGCGGGCATGGAGTTGATCGAACTGCTCCACGAGCCGACCGCCGCCGCCACCTACTACTGCTGGGCGCAGGACCTGCCCAACGGCGTGTTCATGGTCTACGACCTCGGTGGCGGTACTTTCGACGTGTCGATCCTGAGGCGGACCGCCGGGGAGTTCGACGTGCTGGGGATCAGCGGTGACAACTACCTCGGTGGCGATGACTTCGACAGGCTCCTGGCCGGGCACATGATCGAGGTGCTGTCCGGGGAGGGCTACGCGCTCGACCTTCAACCGGGGTCGAGTCCGGAGGATGCCCTGATCTTCTCCCAGATGTGCATGCTCGCCGAGGGCGTCAAGAAGCAGTTGAGCAGCCAGGGCGAGGTCCTGGTGCGCGACAGCATGATCGCCGACCAGGACGGTTCGCGGATGATCATCGAGATGAACATCGATCGTCCCACATTCGAGTCTCTGATCCGCAAGAAGGCTCGGGGCACGATCGATGTTTGCCATGAGGCGCTGGAGAAGGCGTACGAGCGGGGCGACGTCTCGCTGTCGGACGTGGAAGCGATCCTGCTGGTCGGCGGATCGACGTGGGTGCCGATGATCAAGCAGCTGGTCACCGAGGAACTCTGCGCCGGCCCGGATGCCGACGGGGAGCGCGCGAAGTGCGAGGCGCCTATCCAGGACGCCCCGGACACCTGCGTCGCGCTGGGCGCGGCGGTGCGCGCGGCGATCCACGGGCTGGACGTCTACGACGATGGGCGCACCGGTCGGGTGCACTTCCGCGGACAGGCCAGCACGTCGTCGCAGGAGACCGGCATCACCGGTGATGTGACGGTCTTTGATGACGAGTGCGACCTTGGTGGGGGCTGCATCGAACTGGTGACGGGTGATCTCCAGGAGACGGCGGATCTGTCCGAGCAGGGCAGCTTCATGTTCTGGGACGTTCCGCTTGAGGCCGGCGGGGCGACGACGCTGAACTTCTCGGTCTACGACTCCGATGACAATCTGGTGCTGGCGGTGGGGCGAGAGGTGGTGCAAAGTGACGAGGCGCGCAGCATGGGCGGCGCAAGCACCGGATCGATCCTCGCCGAGCCCATCCTGCTGGAGGTCCTCAGGCAGGGGCAACTGGATAAGGCTGAACTGATCCCGACCGGCGAGGGGCTGCCCACGGACGCAAGGCATCAGTTCTCGTACCCGGGCAATGCGAAACAGTTGCGCCTGACAATTTATCACGGTGCAATCAAGGCCAATGACGTGCTGATCGACGTGGATCCGTCCACCCCGCAGGGGACTATCATCTCCATGGAAGTGCATATGGACCAGGACTACCTGATCACCGTGGACGGCACCGTCGGTGAGCAGGAGTTCACGGCGCAGATTGAGCCCCCTCCGCCGCCGGAGCCGCCGACCGAGGAGGATATCGCGCGGTGGCGCGAGGCGTTTGCGGAGGCGAAAGAGAACCTTGGCGCAGTTGAGCAGGTGCGAGCCGAGGCACAGTTGGATGGTATGGTGGAGGACATCGAGGAGGCGATGGCCACCGGGGACGAGGCATGCGCGGTGGCGCGCAAACAGGAGGTGGATGCCGCCATGGCGGAGTGGGAGCGGGGGCCGGTGGTGCTCGATCCGCCATGGCAGAAGTTCGAGGGGCTTCGGCACGAGGTGCTGAACCTGGTCGCGCAGGTCGAAGAGAAGGGCATCGAGCGCTTCGACGCGGACGCCACGCGGGAGTTTGTGGACGCCCAGATGCAGATTGCGCGGACGGCGTACGACAACAATGACCAGGTCGAGTACGCTCGGGCGTGGCAGGATCTGCTTGAGCGCGGCAGGTTCATCCATGGCCTGCTTGATGATGGACAACGTGACACGCCCAGGCCCGATCCGTCCCAGCAGGCGGCCCAGTACGCGGCGATGCTTGAGAGCGAACTGCAGGAGGTACGCGACCTCGCGCAGGCGAAGCAGGAGAACTCGCACGATGAGAAGCTGGACGCCATCGGCGAGGAACTGGGCGGGATGAGCGCGCGGGCGATGACCGAACCGGACGCGGTCATCACAGACTGCCGACGTATCGCGCAGGAGCTTGAGCAGATACGACTCCAACTCGTCAGCGGCAACCATACTACCGAGGTTGGGGTCCCTGAGGTTGGGGTCGGTGTCACCACTCACTTCGATCGGACTGAAGCGTCATCTGCACGCCCCGGTGAATCAGCCACTGCAGCGACGGAAGTAATGCCGGGAAGTCACATCGACGAGGTGGAATTCACGGTAAGCGCGCCCGAGGCCGTACTGGCCGGAGCATCTTTCCTCTTGCAGGTGTGGGCCCATGTGGCCGCTCAGCGCGTCGAGGTGATCGAGCGCGCTCAGCAAGCAGCCGGGCCAGATGTTGAGCTTTCGGCGGCCACCGAAGGTCCTCAGCACATCGAACGCGGGACGACCTTGAGCGTCGAGATCGCGCTTGCCGGTATGACCGTCGCCCCTCGCGAGAAGCCTCTGCTGTGGACCGGCGAGATCGGGAAGGCCTCTTTCAGAGTGAAAGTGCCGGATGACATCGAGGCGGGCGAGCACCACGGTGAAGCGATCATCCGTGCCGGTGGCCTGGAGATCATGCGCATGTTCTTCGCGGTGACAGTCGGCGAGCGTGCGGAAGAGACCACGCCACTGCACGCCGAACTGCGCCGCCACAGGAGGGCATTCGCGTCTTACGCGCGGGAAAACCTCAAGGAGGTCACGCACTGCCTTCAGGGCATGGAGACGCAGAACCCGTCCCTCCAGATCTTCCTGGATGTGCTCGAACTGCGCCCGGGAGATGACTGGAGGACGGAAATCAAGCGGCGCATCGACGAGAGCGACATTCTGTATCTCTTCTGGTCCCGGTACGCGGCCATGTCCGAGTGGGTGGACTGGGAGTGGCGACTGGCTTTCGATCGCCATGGGCCGAAGGCCATCGATCCTGTCCCTCTTGAATCGCCGGATAGCGCCAAGCCCCCATCGGAACTCGAACCAAAGCACTTCGATGCCCGTTGGAATTACCTCCGGGCGCATGATCGTGATCGACCTGCGGCCCCGGAGTGATGCTGTTCGCCGCGTGCTTCTGCAATCTGCCTGTTTACCGTCACTCCACCCTCGCCAGCCACCTCGGCTCAAAGGGCTCGTCCGATTGGGCCAACTCCCGGTGGCTACCGGTGCTCGCATCGATCAGCAACAGGCGGTGCTCTCCATACTCATACACGTCCGCCACCACCGCCGAGCTGTCGGGTGCCCATGAGGCGCGCACCAGCGCTCCTCCCCGCAGCGGGATGCTGTGTCGATGCTCGCCCCGAAAGATCGTCAGCGCATAGTGATAGTCCCCCGGTTCGTCCTCCTGCACCGCCCGTACCGCACAGACCGATCTGCCGTCCGGTGCCACCGCAAAGCCGAGCAGCGCCTCACACTCATCCACGGAGTCGGCCTCGGTGAAGCCATCCTCCGCGCGCCAGAT
>JBNJEK010000359.1:0-3939 GCA_051745855.1 Armatimonadota bacterium | reverse complement strand
TCAGCCGTTCGCCAGCGCCCCCCTCACTCCCCCAGCGGATGCGCTCTGTCTTTGAGTGGGAAATCCACCCTGCCGCCGGAGAGGTGTGCGGCGTAGATCCCCTGTATCATCTCCTGCGTGAGGCGCGCGTTGTGCGCGCTGGAGACGGGTTGGCGGTCCTCCTCGATCGCGCCGATCAGGTCCCATGCGGCGAAGCGGTTCGCCTCCAGGAAGAATGTCGCCGAGGGGATGTCCCTCTGCCCGCAGAGGGAGTAATCGAGCGGGTCGGCTCCGGGTATCACGCGGTCTTCGGTCAGCGGCACGTCCTCGAAGACGCGCCCGTATTCGAGCGCACCGGGGCCGCGGCTGATCCGCAGCGTGCGCGTCTCGTAGTCATCGAAGCGCAGTGAGAGTACGCCCTCCGTCCCAACCACGGTGATCCCCATCTGCGTCATCCCGCTTGCCCGGTCGTAGAGGCCGCGCCGGCTCTCGAAGATCCCCCGCACATCGTCCGCGAACCGGAACTGCGCGAAGATGCTGTCGCCCGCCGCCGGGCCGATCGGCTCCACGGTCTCGGCGCGGTCGGTGGCTACGATGGGCTTGCCGTCCCGCGTGATGTCGGCGTAAACGTACTCGGGCGGCCCGAAGAAGAATGTCTGCAGGTCGAGGATATGCGTGCCGAGGACGATCAGGTCCTCACCGCCGCCGCGGTGGTCGCATTTCCCCCGGCCGTAGACCGTCAGCGGGCGGCCGATCTCTCCGCTCTCCAGCATCGCCTTCATCGTTCGGAACGCCAGCGCGTACCTGCTCGGATGGGCCATGCACAGGCGGATGCCGCGGCGCCTGGTGAGTTCGACGATGCGATCGGCCTCCAGCAGGCTGGCGGTGAGCGGCTTTTCGCAGTAGATGTGACAGCCCGCCTCCGCGCAGGCCTCGATCTGCGGCAGGTGGTCGCCAGGGTGTCGCGAGGTGAGTACCACGATGTCCGGGGCCTCACTCGCGAGCATCTCGGGCAGCGTCTCGTAGTGCCGTTGGGCGCCTGTGAAGGCCATCTTCTCGTCGAGGTCCTCGGTGTTCGAGTCTACGTGCGCAATGACGTCCACGTTGGGTAGCCCGCGAAAGGCCGTATGAAGGCCGTGCAGCCCCAGCATGGGCTTCGATGTGTCTTTTACGATCGCGACGCGCCAGTTTTTCGTCTTCATGAGAGGCACCCGAGCATGCGCCCGCCGTCGATGAGGTGGTTGGAGCCGGTGATGAACGCGGCGTCATCCGAGCAGAGGTAGAGGATGAAGTTCGCGATCTCCTCAGGCTCAGCAGCCCTGCCGAGGTGGGTCTTCATCTTCGCCATCGCCGGGCGCGTGAGCACGGGGCCGGGTGAGACGCAGCACGCCCGGACGCCATGCGGCGCGCCGATCATGGCGATGGATTTCGTGAGGCCGAGCATGCCGCTCTTGGAGGCGGCGTAGTCCGGTGAGTAGCAGCCCTCGAGCCCGGAGACCGAGCCCATGTTGATGACCACCCCGCGCTCCTGCGCGATCATCTCGCCGAGCACCGCCCGGCAGAAGTAGACAGCGCCCCTGAGGTTGACGTCGAGCCCCCAGTCGATGACGTCGAGGTCGAGTTCATGGAAGGGCTCGGAGCGCCCGAAGACGCGCCGGGAGTTGCCGCCGGCGCAGTTGAGGAGGATGTCGATGCCACCGAAGCGTTCGACGGCGAGCGCCACCGCGGCCTCGATCTCGTCGTAGCAGCGGACATCGACGCGAGCGCCGAGAGCCTCTCCGCCCTCGGACTTGATGGCGTCGGCGGCCTCGATCGCGGCGTCCCCGTTGACATCGGTGAGCACGACGCGGGCCCCCTCGTCGGCGAAGAGCTGTGCGGTGATGAGGCCGATGCCCGATGCTGCGCCTGATATGATCGCGACTCGATCTTCGAATCTCATTCTGTGCTCCTTATCTCAGTGGCCCGAGCGTGCGGCCCCCGTCAACGAGGTAGTTCACGCCGGTGATGTAGCTTGCTTCGTCGGAAGCGAGGAAGGAAGCCATGGCCGCGACCTCGGCGGGCTCGCCACCGCGCTGCAGCCACGTCCAGCGCGTCCAGTCGCGATCGGGCTGACTTCCGATCGCTCCCGGAGAGATGCAGTTGACGTTGATACCGAACTCCCCCAGCTCCATTGCCAGCGTCTTCGTGAGTGCGATGATCGCACCCTTCGCGGCGGAGTACACCGCCCAGTTCGGCAGACCGCTGACGCCGGCGATCGAGCCGAGGTTGATGATCCTGCCGTACCTTCGCTCAATCATGTGGTCGAGTACTGCGTGAGTGCAGATCATCGTCCCGTGGAGGTTCAGATCGATGACCCAGCGCCGGACGTCCTCGGGTTGGTCTCTGAACGGTGCGGTCTTGCCCAGAAGCGCCGCACTGCCGCCCGCGTTGTTGACGAGGATGTCCACCTGTCCGAAGCGGTCGAGGACGGCATCAACCATCGCCTCCACCTCGTCGCTGTCGGTGACGTCGGCATCGAACGCGGCGGCCTGGTCTCCGTTTGCCACGATCTCATCAGCCACTGCATTGGCGCCCTCCGCGTCGATGTCGTCCACGGCCACTGCAGCGCCGTCGGCAGCGTAGCGAAGGGCAATGGCTCTGCCGATGCCACGTCCGGCTCCCGTTACAACGGCGACCCGGTCCTGAAGCTCAGGGGCACTCATCTCAGCCTGTCCTCCATCGCAACAACGGTCTCTTCTCACCGGACCGTCAGCACGACCTTGCCGATGTTCTCGCGGCGCTCGAGAATCGCGTGGGCATCCTCGGCCTCGGTGATCGGAAGCGTGGCGTGGATGATGGGCCGGACCGCGCCTGATACGAACGCATCCCAGAGTGTCTCCTCAAGGCCGCGGAGTATCTCGGCCTTCACCTCAGTGGGGCGGCTTCGGAGCGTGCTGCCGATGAGCCGCAGGCCCTGCAGGAAGAATTGCTTCACGTCGAGTTCCGTGCGGTCGCCGGCGAGTGTCGCGATGATCACGCACCGCCCGCCTCGCGCCATCCTCTCAAGGCGCCGCCCGAGGTCCGGGCCGGCGATGCAGTCGAGAGCGACGTCCACCGGATGCTCGTCCATCGCCGCGAGGAGATCGTCGGTGGTGCGGTTGATGACGATGTCGGCGCCGAGTTCGCGGACGAACTGCGCTTTCTCGTCGGTGCTGACGGTGGTCATCACGGTGCCGCCGAGGGTCTTCACAAGCTGGATCGCGGAGGTGCCGACGCCGCTTGCACCGGCCTGGATGAGCACGGTCTCGCCCGCGTGCAGGCCGGCCTCCATGCAAAGGTTGAGGTAGGAGGTGGCGAAGGTTTCCGGGATCGCCGCGGCCTCGGCCATCGACAGGCCGTCGGGAACCGGCAGCGCCATGCCCTCCGGCACGGCAACTTTCTCCGCATACCCGCCGCCGCCAAGGAGCGCGCAGACCTGGTCGCCGATCTCCCAGCGGCTGTCCTCCGGCGCCTGGCTGACCACGCCCGCCGCCTCGAGGCCCATCCACTCGGGCCAGCCAGGTGGCGGCGGGTAGTTGCCCGCGCGCTGCAGCAGGTCCGCGCGGTTCACCGCGGCGGCGTGGATGTCGATGACGATCTCGCCCTCACCCGGAACCGGGTCCGGCACTTCGGTCCACACAAGCGCGCCATTGTCGTCTACCACAACTGCGTGCATCGTCTCACTCCCAGCCGGTCATTAGTGTCGGCCCTTGAGACCGAGGCTCCATCCGCCATCCACGACGTAGTTCTGACCAACAACGAAGTCCGCTTCGTCCGAGACGAGGAAGGCGATGAGGTTGGACACAGTGTCGGGTGTCGCGATCCGCCCGAGATAGTTCGTCTCCGGAATGTCATCGACATTCGTGCCCGGCCGCGGCACGAGTCCGGGTGAGACGCAGTTCACATTGATGTTATGCGGCGCGACCTCCATCGCCATCGTCC
>JBNJEK010000358.1:0-3974 GCA_051745855.1 Armatimonadota bacterium | reverse complement strand
CGCGTACGTCCCGAGCATCCGCCCGGTGTTGATGATCGACTCAAAATGCGCCATCTCGTAGCCGTGCGTGTTCTCCGTCGGGAAGCACACGCACGCCGCCCGCGCGATCGTGCCCGAGCGGAAGGCCTCGCCCGCGTCCGTCCCCATCGTGCGGAAGAGCGAGCGCTGGTGGCCGAAGCCGAGTTCGTCGCCGATCGCGCAGAGCCGATCTGAGAGCCCCTTGTGATAGACGAACTTATCCTTGTAATTGACCACCGGCGCCGCGCTCATCTCGATGGCGTACTCCGGCGCGACCGGCGCCACCTCGATCGCGATCATCGTCTGCACCGGCAGTGTCCTCGCGACGTAGCGCCCGCCCGAGCAGCCGATCTCCTCGGCGGCCGTGATGGGGAAGTACACATCGGTCGGCGGGATGCCGCCGCGCTCTCCCGCCGCCTCGCGCAGGGTCTTCGCCGCGATCAGCGCCGCCGCGACCGCGCCCTTGTCATCCAGCGCATAGCCGCAGACACGGTCGCCGAGGTACATCGGCGTCTTCCGCGACCGCGCGACGACGGCCATGCAGCCGACGTCCACGCCGCGATCGAGCAACTCCTCGTGTGTCAGACCGGTGAAAACGCGCGAGACCTCCCAGTCCATCGGCTTGTTGTTCTTCGCCGCGTGGATGTCGGGGGAACGATCGGAGGTATGACAACTGCCCACCGACAGCACGCCGGTCACGACCTCGTCGCCGATGAGGTCGAAGGGCCCCTCGCCGTAGCGCCACGCCTGGATGCCCGGCGTGCCCTCAAGCCGGATGCGCCCGTCATCGTCGATGCGCTCGACGACCGCGCCGATCTCGTCCTTGTGCGCGGCGATCGCCAGCGCTTCCTCCGGACGCTCGCCGCGAATCTTGCCGATCAGATTTCCGCGCGCGTCCATCCACACCTCGTCGCAGAAGCGCTCCAGCCACGGCCGCACCGCCTCATCCATCTCCCCCTCCTGCCCCGACGGCGAATGCGTCATCAAGAACTCGTCAAGCATCTCCCGCAGCAGTTGCTCCATGTGATCTCCTTATTGTGTGAGTGAGGACAG
Organism: Armatimonadota bacterium; assembly: GCA_051745855.1. Taxonomy (GTDB): domain Bacteria; phylum Armatimonadota; class Zipacnadia; order Zipacnadales; family UBA5352; genus UBA5352. Next base: position 2,903 of record JBNJEK010000358.1, on the reverse strand, counting down.
TCCGTGGGGCGGGATCCCGCCTGCGCCGTTGCCGTCAGTCGTTACTGTCATTGCCGCCGTCCGCGGTCGTTCGCCGTCCTTCGCCGTCGTTCGCGGCCGTGATGACCTCGCCGGTCATCGCATCCACCGGCGCCCCCAGCGCGGCCCGCCTGCCCGTGCCGCGCACGAGCCACGCCGGCCCACCCTCCGGGTGCGCCGGCGCGCTCAGCACCAGCCGAGCGACCAGCGGCATGCCATCCGCACCCTCCTCGCCCTCCTCGACCAGCGCTTCGCGGACCAATTCGATTGCCTCATCACGCGTCAGCTCGACCTCATCCGGCGACGGCCGCTGCGCCGCCACACGCTGCGAGTACGCGATCGGCAGTCCCGTCACCGCCGAGACCTGCACCGCGACCTGATCACCCGTCAGCACATCGCCCTCAGTCTCACCACGCCATGTGATCGCCCAGACCGGGCGATTCATCCGATGGGGCGGCTGCATGACCATCTCCGGAGGCACGTCGGGGAACCACGCGTCCCTGAGTTCGCGCGCGACCTCCACCGCCTCGTCTTCACCGATCGGCTCTTCCTCCGCGAACTGCAGCCGCTCGGCCCACGTGATGTCCTCAGGTCTCTCGGCGGCCATGTTCCAGCGCACCGTCACCCACTCGATTCGCTGCTCGACGTCCGCGCCCTCACCGGGCGTCGCCGCGGCGTAGGAGAGCACATCCTCATGCGCCGGGATGGTTGCCTCGATCGTGAGCGTGTCACCGGCCGCCGCCTGGTCGATAATTGTCACATCGTCTGCCACAGCGTGCGTCACGCCCGCCACGATCTCCGCAGCCCGCTCCTCGTCGGGAGGCTCCGGTGGCGCGGGCGCCTCAAGCAGATCTTCGGTAGTCTCAATCTCCACCGGCTCCTCCCGGGCACAGCCGGTCAGCAATATGACCGCCAGTGCCGTCACACATGCGAAAGCGCCAATGCGCAAGCGATCTTTCATCCGTCCTCTCCCTCAGTTGCGCCCTCATTTGCGGCGCGTTCACGCGCCAGCACCTCGCCTGTCATCGCATCAACGATCAGCAGCCGCCTTTGTCGACCGGCGACATCGATCATCGCGACCAGCCACGCGGGTCCGCCCTGCGGATGTGCCGGCGCGCTCAGGGTCAGTTGCCCCACCAAATCGACCCGCTCCGCGCCCGCAACGCCCTCACCCCGCAGGTGTTCGCGAACGATCTCAAGCGCCTCGTCGCGCGTCACCTTGATCTCATCCGGCGACGGTCGCTGCTGCGCGATCTGCTGGTTGAAGGAGATCGCAAGACCGTTCGCCGAGGACACCTGCACCACCGCCTGGTCGCCGGTCAGGTGGCCGTCGATCGTTCCCAGCCACTCCACGACGTAGATCGGGGCGCGAAGCTTTTGCGCCCGCAACGCCTCCCGCTCAATCGCGGGCGAAGCCTCGGGCAGCCAGCGCTCCATGAGCTGCAGCGCCGTTCGTTCGGCCTCCTCGGGCGGAACCTGCTCTCGCGGAACTACCCGCGGGCGCTCGCCCCAAAGGATCATAGTCGGCAGGTCGTGCTCGAGGTCCCAGCGCAGATCGATCGACTCGATCGGATCCTCGCCCTGCATCTCTCCCGGCACCGGCACCGCCGCGAGTACCGTCGCCACGCCCGCGTCCACCGACCGGTGCATCACGGTGACCTCATCCACCGGCACATCCGAGACCTCCGCGACGATCTCCCGCGCCCGCTCCAGCGTGAGCCCCGCCCGCGACGCCGCGATCCGCTGCTCGACCTGCAGATCGATCTCCGCCTGCTCCTCACGGCCGCAGCCGACCAGTGAGACCGCGCCGACAAGCAGCGCCACCGCGACGGCCACGCACGCCGGTCTCACAGATAGACCGCCTCCCCGGTCTCCGCGGCCTCGACCATCGCCACCAGCGCCCGGGTGATCTGCAGCCCGTCCTCGCCGGTGATCAGCGGCTCTGAGCCGGTCACGCAGCAGTTGATGAAGTGCTCGATCGCCTGCCGCACAAAGCCCACCGGCTGGCCCATCACGTTGGAGAAAAGGAAGCCCTCGTGGGCGTACTCGTCCTCAGTGGCAAGCTGGTGGACAGGTGGCGTGGGGTCCACGTTCACGTATCCGCCGCTGCAGACAAGCTGGAACTTGCTGTCCACGAGGTAAGGCATGCTCTCGGGGAGAATCCAGCATGACTCGAAGTTGCCGACCTGACCGTCCTCGAACTCCACGGTCGTTTGATAAAAGTCCGGGGTGTCGATGCCCATCTCCTTGAGCACCACCGAGCGGGAGACCGCCGTCACCTTCTTCGCCTCACAGCCGAAGTACCAGCGCGCAAGATCGTAGCGGTGGCAGATCAGCCAGAAAGGCAGCTTCGTGTTCGCCGCCCACGAGAGCATCTGCGTCGGGACATAGGTGGTGTTGTTCAGCCGCGCGTAGCAGTAGAGCGGGTCGCCGAGGTCGCCCGCATCCAGCCGCTGCTTCGTCTTCGCGAAGGGCGGCATCCACCGGTTCGACCAGTTGATCATCAGCCTCGTGCCGGCGGCCTTCTGCGCGGCCACCATCGCCTCCGCGTCCTCCACCGAGGTCGCCATGGGCTTCTCCAGCAGCACGTGCTTGCCGGCCTGAAGCGCCGCGACCGTGACCTCCCGGTGCAGATGATCCGGCAGCGCGATGCTCACCGCCTCGATCTCATCGATCGCCAGCAGGTCCTGCCAGTCGGTCAACACGTGTTTCGCGCCATGTTTGAGCGCCATCGATCGCGCGGCCTCTTCGTTGACGTCACAGACTGCCACCAGCGTCGCATTCGGCGCGAGGCTCGCTACCTCAATGTGCTTCTCCCCCTGAATCCCGGCGCCGATGACACCGTAGTTGACATTCCCGTCCGCGTACGCCGTCGTCATGGAGAA
>JBNJEK010000357.1:0-3976 GCA_051745855.1 Armatimonadota bacterium | reverse complement strand
GTGCACCGTCGAGGGCGGTCTGACCAGCGATGCTGAGTTCGCGCTCTGGCGCGAGAGCGACGGGGAGATGGCCACCGCGGTACTGGTGCGGGGCACATCACTGCAACGCGGCGACCGCGGCGTCTCACTTGGTCGATCGGAGTACACGGGCATCATCGAAGCGTGTAACTGGGACGAGCGGACGGTCCGCGTGGCGCTGGACACCGCGGAGGCGCAGGAGCTTCGGACGAATGTCCCGGATGGGGCCGGGATGATCGACGTTGAGTTCGCGGGCATGACCGACGCCGACGCGTCGGCGCTCGTCGGAAGGATGGCGCACATCACCAACGAGCGCGCGAACCGTGCCACGCATCGGATCCTCGGCGCCGAGGCTGTGGAGGGCGGCATCGAACTGACGCTGGACTACGATCCGCGGGTCGCCGAGGGGCCGGTCGCGGAGGTCAGTGACGGGGCTGTCACCTCAGGCACATCATTCACTCTCGACCGCTTCGGGTACTACCTCGGGAAGACGCTGGCGAATGAAGACGCGAGCGCATCGTGGCGGATTGGGCATATTGACAGCCGCACGACGCCCGTGATTGACACCGACTACCACGGCGAGGTGTCGGCCGGCACGCTCCGCGAGGCATTTGCGGACAGGGACGGTGACGGCGTCGCGCGGCTGCTGCTCTACGACTACGGCCCCGGCGACACCGTCACGATCCCGTGCTGGGCGAGCGTGACGCGGCGGTAAGTAGCAGGCGTTTTCCGAGTGCGACGCCTTTGAGTGGTCGCCATCACTGCTGTCAGTCATGCTCCACGGAGTCCGGCCCGAGGTCGAAGAACCGCAGCGACCAGTAGTGCGAGTTCGCAAGGACCTCGTCTCCGGTCTCATGCACGTGACGCCAGATCCCGCGGAGCATCTCTTCCTTGCGCTCCGAGTATGCCGGATCCTCGACCACGTTGGTCATCTCATCCGGATCGGTCGCGAGATCGTACATCTCGTCGTAGTCATAGGCGTTGAAGATGTATTTGAGTTGATCGCGCCAGAGGATCCGCTGGGTGAAGAAGTAGCGCTGGCCGTGAAACTCCGCGTAGGCCTCATCCTCCCAGTCGTCACGCGCAGGCTCTTGCAGCAGCGGGGTGAGTGACCGGAAATCTGTCTCCTCGAAGGGCTCACAGCCCGCAATCTCGAGCACCGTCGGGCAAAGATCACCGATGGAAACGATGTGATCGGTGTCCCGCCCGTTGCCGGATGCGTTCGGATCGCGTATGATGAGCGGCACGTTGTACACTTCCTCGTAGGGTGTAATGCCCTTTGTCAGCAGCCGGTGCGCGCCCATCATGTCGCCGTGGTCGGTCAGGTAGACGATCACCGTGTTCTCCCACTGCCCCGACCGCTGCAGCGCATCGAGCACCCGCCCCACCTGCGCATCGAGCGCGGAGCACATCCCGAGATAGCATGCAGTCGCGATGCGGAAATCCTCCTCGGTCAGCGGGGCGAACACCTCCTGCATGCGTTTGAGCACGTTGGGTTTGTCGGCGAGGTCGTCGTCGAAGCTGCCCGGCAGTTCAATCTCATTCGGATCGTAAAGCTCGTAGAACTCCTCAGGACAGACGTAAGGGTCATGCGGCTCGGGCGTGGAGATGAACATGCACCACGGCTCATCACCATCGGCGAAGTGCTCCTCGAAGTACTCCATCGCCCGGTCGTAGATGCACCCCGGTCGCTGGAGGTCAGCCGGTTCATCGACGACCGCATAGAGCTCTCGGTCAACATAGCCGTTGCCTCCGAGGCTTTTTGAAAGCAGCCGCTGCGGCGGCCCGTCACAGCCACGCTCACGCCGCCATTGTGCGAGATCCCGGCATTCATCGAAATGTCGCCAGCCGAACTGCGTGAGATCCTGCGAACGCTCGACATGCCACTTGCCAAAGTACGCGCTGTGATAGCCCGCGTCGGCCAGCGACTCTGACCACGTCGGCAGCTCGGCCCGGAACTTCGCGCGGGCTTCATCAGACGCGTGGGTGCAGTCATACATCCCGTGGCCGTGAACGTGCAGGCCCGTCATGAGCGACGCTCTTGTAGGTGAGCAGATCGCATTGACGGTGTAATTGCGGTTGAAGCGTACGCCTTCTTCGGTGATGCAATCGATGTTCGGAGTCCGGCAGACGTCCGTGTTGATGGTTCTCGCCTGTTGCTGATCGGTCGCAATGAAGAGGAAATTCGGCCGGCTCATGGTCATCTCTCCCTCGTTGGCCTCGTGGAAGCAGTCTCTCGCTTCGCCGGAGATGCAGAGATTGCCTTCCCGACAACAAGGGTTTTACTTCCCGGCCAGAGAAATGCACGCGAGAACTCCCCACTTTCCATCCACGAGAGGCCCGTTGTGAGCACGAGTACAGTCAGGAACGTCGGATCATCACGTGATCCCGGCGCCCTGCGGCATCCTGTGACCGTCCGCACACTGGTGATCGGGGCGCTGCTTTTGCCGCCGAACATCCTGTGGGTGCAGAGCATGGAGCTTGCGTGGAGTTCCGGCATGCCCACGGAGATGTCGCTGTTCTTCAACGCTGTCTTCACGCTCACGCTGCTGGCGCTGCTGAATGTCGCCCTGCGCCGCTTCGCGCCGGAGCACGCTCTCAGCCCCGGTGAGCTGGCGGTCACATACGCCATGCTCTGTGTCGGGACCGCCGTGGCCGGCCACGACTTCCTGCAGGTGCTGGCGGTGCAGATCCCGACTGCGGCGTACTACGCGACGCCGGTGAATGGCTGGGCGGAGCTTTTCAGCCAGTTCTTCGCGTCCAACGTGCTGCTGGACGACCCGCGCGCTCTGAGGGCCTTCTGGGAGGGTGACGCGTTGCTCTACTCCAGCGACGCGATCCGGCCATGGGTGGCGCCGATCGGCACCTGGTTGATCTTCGTGTTCGCGCTGGTGGGTACGATGCTTGCCATCGATGTGCTGGTGTGGCGTCGCTGGACGGAGCAGGAGAAGCTCAGCTATCCGCTCACCGACATACCCTATGAGCTTACGCGTCCCGGGATGGGCATCGTCGGCCCGGATCTCTTCGGCAGTCGCATCTTCTGGATCGGCTTCGGACTCGTCGCGATTCTCGACATAGTCAACGGAATCGGCACCCTTTACCCCGCAATCCCCACGGTCACGGTGACGGCGATTGACATTTCGACGAGCTTCGACTCCTACCCGTGGAAAGCGATGGGTAAGACGTGGATCTCTTTCTATCCCTTCGGGATCGGCCTCGGCTACCTGATGCCGCAGGACTTCCTCTTCTCCGCATGGTTCTTCTACTGGTTCTGGAAGCTCGAACTGGTCGCCTCCTACATGCTGGGCTATCAGCGGCTTGGGCTGCCGTTTGTGCGCGAGCAGACTGTGGGGGCCTACTTCGGAATCGCCGTCTTCGCGCTCTGGATGAGCCGCCACTACTTTGCCTCCGTGATCGGGAAGGTGCTGCAGGGGCGCTCGCCGGAGGATGAAAGCCGTCAGGCCCTGCCCTATCAGGTGACCCTGGTGGCGCTGGTCGCGCTGATCGCGGTCATGCTCTCCTTCATGACGCGACTGCTCAACGTCTCGCTGGGCGCCGCAAGCATATACATCGCGGGATATCTGCTGCTGTCGGTGGCGATCACGCGGATGCGCGCGGAGTTCGGCCTGCCGGTGCATGATCTCTTCACCGGTCCTTTCGACATGATGGTGAGGATCGGTGGCGCATCGACACTTGGCCGGGAGAACGTCAAAGGCCTCGCGATGCTCTGGTGGGTCGAGCGGGTGCAGCGCAGCCACCCGATGCCACATGGTATCGAGGGACTGGCGCTGGGCGAGAGGCGTGGGGTGTCGGGATCGGGGATGATCGGAGCGCTCGGGATCGCAGTCGTCGTCGGCGCATTCGCGAGTTTCTGGGCGACGCTGCATCTCGCATACACTCACGGCTTCGCGACCGTGCCGGGCGACGCGTCGTACCTCGGCAAGGGAGCCTTTTCGCG
>JBNJEK010000356.1:0-4006 GCA_051745855.1 Armatimonadota bacterium | reverse complement strand
CTACCGCATCGAGGATGTGACCATGCGGGTGCCTGAGGGAGGGACGTTCTGCGGGATCATCGTCTCCGTCAACAAGAAGGGTGGCACCATCTCGAACGTAGAGTTCCAGAATCCTGAATCGTATTGCATCGACAACTACCGGAATCAGTCCGGCGGCGTGCTGCCGGTGTACGAGGCAATCACTGCAATCAGGCGTACGCCCGAGTCATCGCCGAGGATACTGAGGTACCAGCCAGGCGCAAACGGATCGCACAACTACACCTCATCCCGCCCATCCTACATCGTGGACGAGGTGGCTGGAGGGGTGACGAGGATACCACCGCGCATCGCCGAGTGAAGCCGGAGATCTGGTACGAGATGAACGGCGGTTGCGTTCTGAACCCGTCAGCGTGACCTTCACTGGCGTCTGATGAGCGGTCATGTCGAAGACCGGTGAGAACTTCGGCCCGGGCGACGGGGCCGCAGAAGACTACAGCTCCTCAAGAAGCGCCCGCGCTTCCTGCAGGTCAGGCGTGTCGAATCCCTCGGTGAACCAGTCATATACCGGCTGCAGGTGCTCCCGAGCCTCGTCCCTGTCGCCGCTGGTCTTCATCACCCGACTGAGGCTGACGGCAGCACGCAATTCAAGCGACTTCGCGCCTTGCCCGCGGGCAATCTCCAGCGCCTTCCGCAAGGCGCCCTCGGCCTCGTCCGCTGCATCAGTTACGATGAGGAGTTCGCCCCGCACCCGATTTAGTTCAGCCGCGTAGATTTCTTCTCCACTCCTTCGACACCTGGTGAGGCCTTCCGCCACAGCGCTGAACCCATCCTCAATCTTATGAGCCTGACAGCATTTCTCGGCGAGCAGACCATAGAAGCAAGTATTCAGAGACCGCACGCCAATTGAGTCCATTGCATTCAGTCCCGCACGCAGTTGCACGATGCCATCCGCCATCTGCCCCTTTTCGGCCCGCAGCCAACCTTCCATCGCCATCGTAAGCACCTGATACGCCCCAAGATGCTCTTGGGAGGAAAGCCGCACCACGCGTTCGAGGTACGGCCGGGCTCGGTTCGGTTCGCGCCGGAGCATCGCGATTCCGACGCCACCAAACCCCAGAGCAGTCGCGACGCTGTGCGGATGGTCCAGTCCTTCGGTCCGAGCGACAGCCTTCTGACCTTCCTCGAGGGCCTGATCCGGATAGCCGAGAAACCACAGCGTCCACGCCCGCCACTGCAAGTTCCACACCAGTTCATCGAAGCCCCACAGGGACGGCAGTGGTCCATCCGACATGGGGGTCAGAAAAGCGATGGCTTCATCGAAGTTTGTCCGGGCGCGGGAGAAATCACCGGTGTGGAGGAGCGCAAAACCGAGGCCCCCGTGGCTGGTTGTAATCCTGGCGTCATCATCCATTTTTCGGGCTACCTCGAGAGAGGCTTCGGCGGGTTCGCAAAACCCGGGAGATGCCCGCATCGTGCGCAGCGAACTTAGAAGCACCAGCGTATGATGCAGTTGCTCCGGGCTTCCTACATTCTCCGCAAGCTGCCGCGCCTGCTCCAAAACGTCAACCACGGCCTGCGCCCCGTACCCTTCGATGGCGGCATGAGGAATGGCCAGCAACAGCAGGATGGCAAGCTTCCGGCGACTGCGCCTGGAGTTCTCAGGGAGGCTGTCGAGCAGGTCCAGTGCGCGCGAAAGGTGCGCGATCGCCTCGTGGTAGGCGCAGACCCGGACGGCTCTTTCTCCGGCAACGTGCAGGTAGGACGCAGCTTTCTCTCGCAGGTCCGCCTGCTCGCAATGATGGGCCAGTGTGGCCGCAAGCTCATCGAGTCGGTCGGAGAAGAGCGCTTCGATGGCCTCCGCGGCCACCCGATGCAATTCGCGCCGCCGCGCAAGGAGCAGGCTGTAGTACGTCACGTCACGAGTTATCACGTGCTTGAACACATACTCCTGATCGGGGAGATCGTGGCGAGAGGCCATCTCGCGCAGGCGGATGAGTTCTCGACGCAGCAGTGCACGAAGCGATCGTTCGAGTGGATAGTCTGCGCTCTCCTGTTCGGCCATGTAGGCCAGTACCCGTCGCTGGAAGACGCGGCCGATGACGGATGCCGTTTGCAGTGTCCGCTTGTCCTCCAAAGGGAGACGATCGATACGCGCCGCCACCACTCCCTGCACCGTGTCCGGCACCTCGATGTCTTCGATGGCCGAGGTCGCGATAGCGCGGTTACTCTCAAGGACCACCAGGCCCGCATCCACCATTGAGCGCAGGACTTCTTCCATGAAGAACGGATTACCCTCGGCTTTGTCGAGGATGAGGTCGGAGATTCTGGGCGGCAGGTTCTCTATGTGCAGCAGGTTCCGGATGAGACATTCGCTGGCAGTGCGCGACAGCGGCGTCAGTTCCAGCGTCTCGTACCGGTATCCGCGAGCTTCGCTCACGCGCTCCTCAAAAGCCGCTATCCGCTCTCCTTCATGGCGGAAGACAAGCAGCACCAGCAGCGGCGCTTCGGCTGTGATATTGAAGAGAGCGCGCAGGAGTCGGAGTGACGACGGGTCACCCCAGTGCAGGTCCTCGCCGACCAGCACGAGGGGCTCGGCCAGCGAGCGGGCGCGAACGTACTCCATGAATGAACTGAGGATACGTCCTTGCAGCGCCTCCGGGGCCACTTCCTGCACCGCCTGCTCTGCGTCGTCGTCCGGAGGAATGTCCAGAAGATACGCCAGATACGGGTAGACCTCACCGTGGTCCCCCGGCAACAGGCGGTGGACACTTTCCCGGAGGACCGATCTCATATCTTCTGGCGAGGTCTCGTAATCGGTATTCAGCAGACTGTAGCACACGTCGCGAGCCACTGAGTAACTGGTGTCCTCCGCGTAAGACAACCCCCGTCCCTCCGCCCAGGCGATGTCATCCTGGTTGTGTTCGCGTGCTTCGGCGACCAGGCGGCTCTTCCCCAGTCCTGCGTCGCCAGTGATGGAGATGACCCCGCCCTCGCCCGCATGCAGCCTCTCAATGGCTGCCCGCAATTGTCCGAGTTCTGCGTCGCGGCCAACCAGCGGTGAACGCAGACTTTCGGCGTCCAACGACGTCCGCGGCCCATGCTTCGTGCCCAGCAGCTCGTACACTGGTATCTTCTCGGACTTCCCCTGGACGCTGACGGGTTCGAGCGCCTCGAAATCGAAAAGCTCCCTCGTCAGCCGGTACGTGTCGGGGCCCACAAGTATCTGTCCCCGGCTCGACGCATCTTCCAGCCTCGCACCCACGTTTACGGCGTCGCCCATCACCGAGTACTGCTCGCGCCCTTCCGAGCCTATCGCCCCGGCGATCACCAGCCCGGTGTTGATCCCGATATGCATTCCGAGGTCAACGTCGTGGTCGGCGTTGAATGCGCGAAGGGCCTCCATCATCTCAAGGGCAGCGCGCAAAGACGCTTCGGGTGCCTTCTCGTGGGCCACGGGTGCGCCGAAGAGCGCCATGATCTGGTCGCCGATGAATTTATCCAGCGTGCCCTGGTACTTCTCCACGATCGACACAAGGCGACTGAAGCATGCGTTCATCAACTCGCGCAGAGCTTCCGGATCCTGCTGACCCGCGAAAAGGGTGTAGCCCGAGATGTCCGCGAACATCACCGTAACGACCTTGCGTTCGGCGGCGGGGGAATGCGGGGAGGATCGCTCGAGGTGTGCCAATTCAGACAGACGCCTGCGCAGTGGCCCGAGCGCGGTGTCAACCACCGCATCGCCCAGTACGCCACGCCGTGCATCGAGATCTGAGACGGCTTCTTTCAGCCGTTTCTTCTCATTCATGGCCAACACTCCGTCGGGCGCGATGCCCCAACATCTGATAATTAGCCATAAAAGTCATATTCCCTGTAAAGAATCTAGCACTCAGGTCTGCGATAATGTGTTTGCAGGTATCACTGCATCCTTTCCACGATCCAATCCGCCAGCGATTCGGCGATCCACTCATGGCCCTCGATGTTCGGATGGGCGAGGTCGCCGAGGTGCTCCATCCAGCCCCGTCGCCCC
>JBNJEK010000355.1:0-4018 GCA_051745855.1 Armatimonadota bacterium | reverse complement strand
TGCGCCGCGACGGTCTGCCCCTGTGCGTCGAGCAACCGGCAGTGCTCCGGCCCCGCCAGCTCGCCCTGAGCGATCGGCACGCCGCTGCTGATCGGCCACGCCGGCCGCTCGCCCTCCATGCTGTCCGACACCGTCAGCGGAAGGCTCGCGCGCTCGACCCCGCACCGCTCGGGCCGCGTCTCATCCGCCACGAACGTGACCGTCTCGGAGCGGATCTCCTCACCACCATCGAGCGCAACCACCTGCGCGGAGTAGCGCTCCCCACGCGTCAGACCGGTCAGGCGCACGCGGTGGTTGTACGTCGTGCCCTCCTCGACGACTTCGCTCTCCAGCGCCTCACCCTCGCCCCAGAGCACCGAGACATTCACGGGCCGGCTGGTCAGAAAGCACACGTCCACGTCCACCGTGTCGCCGCTCGACGATCCGGGCAGCGGCCGGGGCGTGACCCACGTAGTCAGATTCGTGATCCGCAACGCGCCCTCACGCGGCACCTCAGGCGTCAGAAAGACCTCACAGATGCGGAAGTCCTGCGCAGGCTCCGCCGCGACAAGCTCGACCGCGTCCCCTTCGGCCAGCGTCACCGGATCCTCGGTGCTGAAGAGGTAGAGGTCGCCGTCGTTCTCACCTGCGACGATCCGTCCCACCTCCGCGCCACCGGCACTGATCGTAACTTCCTCGTGCCCCGCCGCGCTGTCCTGGATCAACGCGTTGATGTGAAACTCCCCGGCCTCGGGCGCGCCGAACGCCACCGTGGCCCCCGGCTCGGTCGGCTCCATCGCCTCGCGAAGCAGCGAGATCCCCGTCAACTGCGCGTCCGCCGGAGTAATATGAAGGGCCCCGAGGTCCTTCAGATGCGCCCGCCAGCCCAGCCAGCGGCGCTGCGCCACCATCCCCTCAGAGAGAAGCTGCGACATCACTCCAACCATCCGCTTGGGAAGATCGCGACTGCCGCCCGCGACCGCCGTGAACCACTCGGTGTTGTCAGAGTCCCCCTCGCTCGTCACAGTCTGCGACAGGCAGTAGGCGCGAAACTCCGTGTTCCCATCCTCGTTGTGATTGACCGCCATGTCCATCGAGAAGTAAACGCCCTGATCATCGACGTACCCGCGGACGTTGCGATCCCGCCCGAGCACCATGGAGTTCCGCACCGCGGTGTCGAATGCGCCCTCATTGCAGATCAGGCGCACGTCGGTCCCCGGCGCGCCACTGCGGCGGCCGGTCTCGATGTCATTATCCGCGTCGATGTAAAGCATCACGCGGTTGCCACTCATGTCCACCGGCTCCGCGAAATCGATCCGCCACACCCAGCGGTCCTGCGCCACGTTGCCGAAGTAAAACTTCGTCACATCCGGCGCGTCCTGCCAGTTCGCCGAAAGCCGATCGCCCTCAGCGGCGGAGAGGTCGTCGTGAACGAGATGCAGCGTATCCGCGACCTCCGGGTCCATCCCCAGCACCCGCTCGATGTCATCGGGGATCCCGTCACCGTCCGCGTCAGGGCGATCGGTGCTCAGTTCCGCCACGGGCGCAAGCGAGGGCGGAGCCTCGTCTTGATCCTGCGCGACGGCGGCCGTCAGAGCGAATGCAGCAACGAGAGCGGCGGCAATCAAGCGCTTCATGGTGACCTCCACGGGTAAGCATATACGACCCGTCTGAGCAGACGGGCTCCTGGCGACTGGTGTTCAACCTCCGACGAGCTCCGCGCCGGGCCGGCTCATTCCCGAGGCGGCGGATAGTGCGCCTTCGTCCCGGCATAGATGCCTGGCTTGCTGTCGGCGATGACCTCCGCGCCGCAGCACTTCGCGTAAAAGTCCTCCGGCCCGGCCGCGCCGATGATCGCGTAGCCGTAGCCCATCTCGAGCATCGCGTGCAGGCACGCAAGTGTCAGCGCCGCTCCGATCCCCCGCTTGCGCCAGCCCTCATCCACGCCCATCGGCCCGAAGAATCCCCGGCGCGTGCACTCGTAGGCCGCGAATCCAACCATGCGGTCGCCATCCTGCGCAACGAACGCGGTGATCGGCTTGTTCGCAAAGGCCGCCGAAGCCTCATCGGCCCAGCCCTCGCTGAAGTGATCCTCGATGAAACGCCGCAGGGGACTCCTCTCCCACGGCTGCGCTCGCTTCACAACGATCCCGCGCTCCTCGAGCGCCTCGAGCCTGTCATCGACTTCGGGCAAATCGTACAACCGCACAAGCATGTCTGCCATCGTGAGACCTCCAGTCGTATGCCGTTCGGAGGTCGGGCCAGCCCTGGCCCGACGCCGTCCCGGCCGTTCACCTGAACATCCTCCCCGCCCCGATGTGATCGGTCGGCCCGTGCCCCTCGCCCAGCGGCAGACCGCGCCGAATCGCCTCCGTCACGAAGCGTTTCCCCCACGCCACCGCGCGCTCAAGTCGCCAGCCTCTCGCGAGAAACGCCGCGATCGCCGCCGAGAACGTGCAGCCCGTCCCGTGGGTGTTCTTCGTGTCAATCCGCGGCGCTCGGAAGCGATGCACCTCACCGGTCGCCGCGTCGTAGAGCACGTCCTCCGCCGGTCCCTCCTCGAGATGTCCGCCCTTGATCAGCGCGGCCCCCGCGCCCATCTCGCACAGCGATCTCGCCGCATCCTCCATCGCCTCCCGCGTGACCTCGCTCCCCACCAGCGCCCCCGCCTCCGGAAGGTTCGGCGTCACCAGTCGCGCCACCGGCAGCAGCTGCTCGATCACCGCGACCCGCGCGTCCTCGGCCAGCAGCCGGTCGCCCGACTTCGCGATCATCACCGGGTCCACCACCACATTGGGCGCCTCGTACGCCCTCAGCCGCGCGGCCACCGCCTCCACCACCCCCGCGGTCCCCAGCATCCCCGTCTTCGCGGCATCGCAGCCGATGTCGCCGAACACCGCGTCGATCTGCTCCGCCACCAACTCCGGGTCGAGCACCTGCGCGTCACGCACACCGACCGTGTTCTGCGCGGTCACCGCGGTGATCGCGCTCGTTCCGAACACGCCCAGCACCGTGAATGTCTTCAGGTCCGCCTGGATCCCCGCGCCGCCGCCCGAATCAGATCCCGCGATCGTCAGAGCAACCGGCATCCACCGCGAAGCCCCCCCTCCATGTGCATCGGGCTTCCTGCCATGTGGCGCGGGCATCCTGCCCGCGGTCCCTCTCTGCATCTCAGTCAGCCCTCCAGCAGCCCGATCGCCCGCTCCGGGTAGTTAGTGACCAGCCCGTCCACCTGCATCTCGATCATCCGCTGAATGTCCTTCGGCTCATCCATCGTCCACGCCATCACCAGCAGTCCCGCGAGGTGACACTCCCGCACAAGGCTCTCCGTCAGATTCCGATGCGAGCAACTGACGAAGTTCGCCCCCGCCTCCAGCGCCGACGTCACGAGCGCGCGCACGTCCTCGATCGACGCATCCTCCGTCCCGCTGGTGATCAGCCCGCAGGCCAGCGATGCCTCCGCGCGCTTTGCCGTCCGCAGATCGTCCTCGTCAAAGGAAACCACGGTCGCTCGCCGGATCGCATCAGTCTCCCTGACGATCTCGGCAACCCGCTGTGCGATCCCACGCTGCTTGATCTCAATGTCAACCACCAGCCGTGGCGCGATCCGCTCCAGCACCTCCGCAAGCAGCGGGATCCGCTCACCGGCATGTTCGCTGCCGATCCACGCGCCCGCATCCAGCGCCTGCACCTCGCTCAGCGTCATCTCAGCGACCTCGCCCGAGCCGTCGGTGGTGCGGTCAACGGTTGCGTCGTGGATACACACGATCTCCCGGTCCGCGGTCGCCCGCACATCCAACTCCATGAAATCCGCCCCGACCTCGACCGCCGCCTCGTACGCGGCCATCGTGTTCTCCGGATAGATCCCGGACCGCCCCCTGTGTGCGCAGACCAGCGGTGACAGTCGCATCTTACGAACCTCCGATCCTCATCATCCGACAACCTGCCTTGATACACATTTCGCACCGCGCCGTCCGTGGCACGGGCGTCTCGCCCGTGCGCCGTTTGTCCTTGTGCCGTTGTCGTAGCTGTCGTTGCT
>JBNJEK010000354.1:0-4065 GCA_051745855.1 Armatimonadota bacterium | reverse complement strand
CATCGCCGCCGACGGCGTGCAGTTCACCCGCTACCACTGCACCGCGCCGCAGTGCTCGCCCTCGCGAGGGAGCATCTCCACCGGGCGCTACCCGCACACCAACGGCCTCGTAGGTCTCGCGCACCTCGGATGGGAGATCGACGAGGAGATCCCGACACTCCAGCAGCGGCTCAAGGGCGCCGGGTACTCCACGCACCTCTTCGGCGTGCAGCACGAGTCGCGCCGCGGCGACGCCCCGGCCGCTTCCCTCGGGTACGACGAGTCATTCCCGACGAAAGGCCGCGCGCCGGAACTCGCCGAGGACTTCGCGGGCTGGCTGGGCGAGCGCTCGGCGGATGACGGGCCGTTCTTCGTGAGCATCGGCACCCGCGAACCGCATCGCCGTTTCCCGCTCGAGGGCCCGGACGTTGACGCGCCTGAGGACGTGGAGCCGCTGCCGTGGCTGCCCGACCGCGAGGGCATCCGCCGCGACATTGGCGGGCTGAACGCGCTCACCCGTCGCCTCGACGACGGCGTCGGGATCGTGCGCGAGGCCATCGAGCGCAGCGAATTCGCTGAGAACACGCTGCTCATAATGACCTGCGACCACGGCGTCGCAATGCCGCGCGCGAAGGGGACCTGCTATCAGCCGGGGACGCTGACCCCGCTGATCATGCGCATGCCGGGCCGGTGGGATGACGGATCCACGCGGAATGCGCTGCTGAACAACTGCGACCTGATGCCGACGCTGATGGAGATGATCGGACAGCCGGTTGAGGCGGGGGAGATCGACGGCCGCAGCTTCCTCGGATTGCTCGACGGGGCGGCGTGGGACCCGCACGAGCAGGTATTCACCGAGATGACCTACCACGCGATGTACACGCCGATGCGCTGCCTGCGCACCGATCGCTACACCTACATCCGCAACTTCGGCGAGCTTCCGCTGGTGCATCTGCCGGGCGACATCTTCAACTCCCCCTCGGGTGAGGAGATGCGCGATGAGTACTACGGCGAGGCCCGCCCGCGCGAGGAGCTTTACGACGTGCAGCGCGATCCGTGGGAGTATGAGAACCTCGCCGGCGACGCCGAGTATGCCGACCTGCTGTCCGACCTCGCCGGGCGGATGGACCGGTGGATGGAGGAGACGGGGGACCTGCTGCTGGAGGGTCGGTGGCCGGCGAATCCGACGCTCGTCGAGAACATGCGCGCGCGCAGCAAGAGTGAAGACTACGCGGAGTGGTTCGACTACTGCTGGCCCGAGCAGACGTGGTTCCTGGAGTGACGGCAGGGGAGCGGGGATGGGAGCGTGGGAACGACACGACAGTCAGAGCGCTGCTCAATGGAGAACGCCGCCCCGTGCGTCGTTCAAGGAGGGGCGGCCCTCGTGTCGCGTCGTTTGCGACACGGGGGTGAGGCGCCATGCGCTGTCGTTTAGCGCCCGCCGAAGCTTCCTTGCCCGCCCGCCGTTTGCCGTCCGCCCGCCGTCACTCGTCGCTCGTCGCTGCCGTCAGGAGGCCACCACCATGCCTGACCGCCCGAACATCGTCCAGATCATCGCGCACGACCTCGGCACACATCTCGGCTGCTACGGCGCCGGCCTCGAGACGCCGCGCATCGACCGCCTCGCCGCCGAGGGCGTGATGTTCACGAACCACCACTGCACCGCCGCCCAGTGCTCGCCCGCGCGCGGCAGCATCACCACCGGCCTCTATCCGCACAACAACGGTCTCGTCGGCCTCACGTGGGGATGGGAAATCAACGAGCAGATCGCCTGCATGCCCGAGCGACTCCGGCGGGCCGGCTACTCCACGCATCTCTTCGGCGTACAGCACGAGACCGCGGGCGACATCTCGCGCCTCGGCTACGAGGCGCGCGGGTCGGCCACGAACACGGCCCGCGAGGTCGCCGGCGACCTCGCGCAGTGGCTCCGCGCCCGGCCCTCCTCCGGAGATGACCGCCCGTTCTTCGTCAGCATGGGCACCAGCGAGCCGCATCGGCCATACCATCGCGCCGGCTACCCGGATGACGACCCGGCGGACGTGACGCTGCTCCCGTGGCTGCCCGACCGCCCGGGCATCCGTCACGACATCGCGGGCCTCAACGGCCTCGTCTACGCGTTCGACGAGGCGGTCGGCACAGTCTGCCACGCGCTGGAGCGAAGTGGCCTCGCGGACAACACGCTGCTGATAGTCACCTCCGATCACGGCATCGCGATGCCCCGCGCGAAGTGCACCTGCTACGATCCCGGCACCCGCACCGCGCTCGTGATGCGCATGCCCGGCCGCTGGGATGACGGGACCGTGCATGACGCGCTGCTGAGCGACTGCGACGTGATGCCGACGCTCATGGAGTTCGCCGGCGCGCCGGTAGATGAGGAGCCGCTCGACGGTCGAAGTTTCCTCGGCCTGCTCGATGGCGGTGAGTATGAGCCGCGCGAGCACGTTTTCACCGAGATGACCTACCACGGGATGTACAATCCGATGCGCTGCGTGCGGACACACACGCACAAGTACATCCGCAACCTTGCGGAGCTTCCGCTCGTGTACATGCCGGTGGACATCTGGGAGAATCCTGCGGGGGAAGAGATGGTGGACGAGTACTTCTCGCAGCCCCGCCCGCGTGAGGAACTCTACGACCTGCAGACCGATCCGCTGGAGCAGGAGAATCTCGCGGGCGATGAGGCGCACGAGGAGTTTCTTTGCGACCTTTCGGGGCGCGTGGGTGAGTGGATGGAGAAGAGCGGCGATCCGCTCCTGACCGGCCGCTACCCGGTCTCAGACGCGCATCGCGAGAACATGCGCGAGCGCCTCGGCGAGGAGCGCTTCGAGGAGTGGATGGGCATCATCCTCCGCGACTGGCCGGAGATGCTGTGGTTTCTCGATGAGAGTGGGGATTGAGGTAGCGGTCGTCAGCCGTTGTCGTTGTGGCCCCGGCGCCCTCGCCGGGGGTAGTCCGGCATTGCGCGCAGTTCGGAACGACGCACGGGTCCCGCCCCGGGGCGGGATGCCAGGTAACGGCAACGGCGCACTCCGCGGCCGTTGCCGTTCCTGGCAACTGGCAACTTCCCCCTGCCGCCTCCACTCACCCCTCGTAGAACCACCCCACCGGCAGGCTCCGGAACTTCAGGTGCATCAGCCGCGGCTCGGAGTAGCGTTCATCCACCCAGTAGGTCAGCAGCGCGCGATCGTCCACGAAGGTCACGCTCGTATACGCGTACCACCGCTCCGGGTCGGTCTCGAGATCGCGGTGGTGCTCCCAGCTCAGACCCTCATCGCGCGAGATCGCGGCCGTCAGGGGCGTCCGCGCCTCATCGGCATCCGGATCATCGCGGAAGCACTCGTTCCAGATCAGCAGCAGGTCGCCGGTGCTCGGGATCCGCGTGATCGTCGAGGGCGCGACCGGCGCGCCGACGCCCATCGGCTCCGGGTCGCTCCACGTGACGCCGCGGTCGCTGGAGTATGAGCGGTAGATGTCGCGCAGGCTCGTGCGGATGATCATCAGCAGCCGGCCATCGCGAAGCTCCACCACGCCCGGCTCCATCACGCCCCGGAGGGGCAGCCGCAGCAGGCTCTCGCTGCGCTTCCACGTGCGACCCTCGTCATCGGAGAGCCAGCACGCGCCCGATCCGCTGCGCGAGCCCTCTTCGATGCTGCGATGCCACGCGCCGGGCATGACCAGCCGCCCGTCGGAAAGTTGCACGATGCGCGCGTTGTTGACCACCCAGTAGCCATCATCGAGCGTGCAGCGCACCGGGTCGCTGAGCGTCGCCATCTCGTCGGAGGACCGCCGCACGAGCGCGTGCAGGTCATCCGGGCCGTTCTTGCGCAGGTAGAAGAAGAGAATGTCGCCGGATGCCAGTCGCAGGAAGCTCACCGACATCACGTTCTGAATGCCTTCGTTCTCCAGCAGTGTGAAGCGCTCGCCCCACGTCTTCCCGCGGTCGCGTGAGACCTTTGCCGAGATACGCGCGGGCGCGGCGTCGGGCATCTCTCCGCCGTAGAAATCCGACCACGCGAGCAGCAGCGTCCCGTCGCGCAGTTCGATGATATCGCCCTCTGTGTTGCGCGGATTCTGCGGTGTTGCCTC
>JBNJEK010000353.1:0-4094 GCA_051745855.1 Armatimonadota bacterium | reverse complement strand
TCTCGACGTCTCCGACCTCGGCCCGGAGGGCGCGCTGGTCGCCGCGACAGAGGAGTACGTTGCGCTCCTGGGACGTGACGAGGCACCCGTCGAGACGGTGACCTGGCGAGGCACGTACTACGCGGTGATCGAGCTTGTCAGCGAGACCTTCGGCGTCCGCGTCATCTGGCCCGGGGAGCTTGGCGAGGTCTATCCGACCACCGCCACCCTCGAGGTGCCGGAGGGAAGCTGGACGTGGGAGACGTCGCTGGTGGTGCAGCGCTCGCTGCGCAACTCGCACAGCGAGCGGGCGTTTGGCTCACGGCAGGAGAAAGTTCGTGAGATTGGCATGGAGATCGACCCCGACGAGTGGGAGCAAATCGGCTCGCAGACCGATCAGTGGCTGCGACGGCAGCGGATGAACCGGCCCTCGCACATCTCGTTCGGCCACTCGTTCACGTCATGGTGGGACCGCTACTCCGAGGAGCACCCGGAGTGGTTCGCGCTCCGTCCAGATGGCTCGCGGCCCTCGACCGGCGGCAAGGGCACCAAGCTTTGCGTGAGCAATCCCGAACTGCGCGAGGCGATCTTCGCCGAGTGGCACGAGCAGTGGCAGGAGAACCCGCAGGCCAACAACGTGCTGCGCGCATGCCCGAACGACAGCCGGGGCTTTTGCACGTGCGAACAATGCCGCGCGTGGGACCCGCCTGAGATGGCGGAGATGACGCCCGCGGAGATTCATACCAGCCCCGAGGCGCGCCTCAGCGACCGCTACGCGCGATTCTGGAGCGAACTGGCGGAGCGCGTGACTTCCGTTGATCCTGACGCGCGGGTCACCGGCTACGCCTACCGCAGCTATCAGACCCCGCCGATGCACACCAGCGTGCATCCGGCCGTGCTGCTCGGCTACGTGGGCGGCGAGGGCTTCTACCCGCACGAGGATCACATCCGCCCTGAGTGGGAGCAGTGGGCCGAGGCGGGCGCGAGCCTGCAGTGGCGGCCGAACCTGCTGCACTGCGGCCACGGAGCGCCCTACGTCTTCGCCCGGGCGCTCGGCGAGGATTTCAAGTACCTCTACGATCACAACATGGTCGGCACCGACTTCGACTCACTCGGCGGCGCGTGGGCCACGCAGGGCCTGAACTTCTACGTCCTCGCGGAACTGCACTCGCGGCCCGAGGCCGACGTAGAGGAGATCGTGCAGGAGTTCTACGCCGCCTTCGGGCCGGCGTCCGACGAGGTCGGAGCGTACTTCGACTACTGGGAGCAGGTCACCGAGGATGGCCCGGACCTGCTGATGGAGCTTGCCGGTGGCAAACACCGCCGCACGTGGGGCCAGTGGTTCCCCGGCTTCATCGGGCTTGTCCCCTACCTTTACACCAGCGAGGTGCTCGACGCCGGTGAGGCGCTGCTCGAACGCGTCGAGGCTGCCGTCGCCGACGGTGATGAGCGGGAGATCGCGCGCGTGGAGTTTCTGCGCATCGGCTTCGATCACACCCGCCTGATGGCGACGGCCCTTCGCGAGATGGAACTGCTGAAGGCCGGCGACCCGGCAGGCGATGAGAACGCGTTGCAGGTCGCAGCCGAGACGTTGCGCTCCTTCCGCGAGCAACATGCCGACAGCGTCGCGATCCCGACCATGAGTCTCACCGCGCGGGAACTGACGTACAAGCAGACCCGACCGCTGTGGATACGCGAGCAGTGACGAGGAGGCCACTCCCTTGAGTTACATTCGCCTGGCGCTTCCGGCCGTGCTGATGCTCGCCGTCGTCCAGCCGACCCTCGCCGATCGGCAACTCGACGTGCCGGTGCTTCCGGTGGAGCCCGAGTTACGCGGCGATCTCTCCGATCCGGCGTGGAGCACCGCGGCGACCGCCGGGGATTTCGGCCTCCTCAACGACGCAGGTGAGCCCGACGCGCAGACCACCGTCAGGGTGCTCGCCTCGCCCGAAGCACTGCTGGTGGGCTTCGTCTGTGAGGAGCCCGCGATGGACGGGCTGATCTCCGAGATGCGGGAGCGCGACTCGCGGATCTGGGCCGACGACGCGGTGGACTTGATGCTCGGCCCGACGGGCGCCGCGTGGATGTACCATCTGATCGTCAACCCCGATGGCGCGCTCTGGGACGGCCTCCACGGCGTGGCGAATGTCGGCGGCGACATAGACCTCGAGGGAGTGGAGATCGCCACCGCCCGCGAGGATGACCGCTGGACCTGTGAGATCCGTCTGCCCTTCGACGCGCTGGCCGCGGTGGCGCATCCGGGCGAAGTCTGGAGCGTGAACTTCGGGCGCGAGCGCAAGGCGGGCAGGGTGGAGGTCACTTCGTGGGCGCCGAGCGAGGGCTTCACCGACCCGGAGGCACTCGGGACGATGCGGCTGATCGGCGAAAATGCTCCCGAGCACCTCACGATCGTCTCGCGCGGCGGCGTGGCCCCGGTGTACAATGACCGCGGGCTGAACCTCTTCGAGGTGCGCGCCGAGGCGCCCGCCGACCGTGACCTTCAGGTTCGGCTGAGAGTCGAGACCGAAGACGAGTTCGTGGCCACCCGCGCGTTCAACGTGGCCGCAGGAGAGACCGAAGACCTCGCGGTGCCCTACGAGGCACCCGCGGGAGATGATGCGTGGCTGCGCTTCGCCGCCGCCGTCGATGGCGAAGAGGTTTACGCCAACGAGGTTCGGGCGCTGCCCGCGGACAAACCCGAGCCACGGACGTGGGTGGTCGAAGACCCCCTCTTCCGGGATTTGCTCGACGACGAGCCTCCCGGCCTCGCATCACACGGCGCGCTCATGTGGACGCACATGTTCAACGCGAATGTCCTGCGCGCCACCGCCGTGCGCTTCGGCGTGGAGTACGTCTACGAGGACATGTTCCGCCTCTTCGGCGAGAACTCGCTGATTCCACTCGGTGGCAGCGGCACAGGCGAGCGCGGGGAGTACTACGAGAAATACGACATCGAGTACGCGTCGTACCTCAAGGAGCCGCGCGACATTCCGTGGATCCTCGACCCCGAGGCGCTCGAGGCATACTACGAGAAGACCGAGACGCTCGTCAGCGAACCGCACCCGCATCTCTTCGGCGTCTTCGCCGGCGATGAGCGCGAGGAATATGCCATCCGCCAGGGCATGGCCCTGATGGAGGACCCGCCGGAGGGCTACGACTACATCCACGAGGCCAACCGCGAGGTGATGGAGCAGTTCGGCGGCGGCAAGTGGGGGATCCCCGAGGGCGAGGCCGACCGCAATCCCTACAAGCGCATCGCGTACATCCGCTGGATCAACGAGCAGATGCGCCAGCGCGCGGCGCGCGTCCGGGAGATCGTCGAGGAGCACGACCCGTCGCTGCCGATCGCCGGGACCGATCCGGTCGGCGGTGTGCACGGCTACGAGTTCAGCCGCCAGGCCGAGTACTACGACATCTTCACCCACCAGTACCTTCCGCGAAAGAAGCGCTGGCGGCAGTATCTCGGATTCCTCACCAAGGTGCTCGCCGACCTCACCGGGAGCGAAGTCTGGCCGTGCGTTCACATCGAGAACTACGCATTCGCCACCACGCCCGAGGAAGCGCGGGAGGAGATGAGCCAGGTCATCCGCAACGGCGGCCACGGCTTCCACCTCTACATGCCCGACACCGCGAACGCCCGCAAGGCCCTCGGCGACACCCGCGTCACGCTCTTTGGATCACCGCGCCGCCATCACACCGTCATGAACATCGTCCGCGCGACAACCCGCATGCCGCGCCCGGAGTATCCATCGGCCGGCCGCGTTGCGGTCTTCTACAATGACGACTGCCTGCAGACCGAGGGCTACCACGCGCCCGGCCGCACGCACTGGTACCGCACGGAGGCATGCTACACCTTCCTCGGCCCGATCGCGCGCTCGTGGTTCAGCTTCATCGACGTCGGCAAGGTCCTCGATGAGCCGACCCCGCTGATCGAGCGATTCGACCTCATCTGGCTGCCCACCGCCACCTACCAGCAGACGGAAGTCGTGGACGCATTCGAGCGCTTCGTCCGCGATGGCGGCACGCTCATCTGCGGCGACCCCACAGCCTTCGAGACGGACATCTTCGGCGAAGACACCACGGCCCGCCGCGCGGAGATCTTCGGCGTTCAGGTC
>JBNJEK010000352.1:0-4095 GCA_051745855.1 Armatimonadota bacterium | reverse complement strand
GGGTCGCTGCCCCGGTGGGTGCATGACGGCGGCTCGGCGGCGATGCTTGAGCGCATTGCGCAGGCGCTCGCGGGTGTCAGCCTGCGCGCCGAGCACGAGGAGTATCTCGCCGGCGAGCGCGATGACAATCCGTTCGAGATAGACTTCGACCGCATCCTGATCACGGACGTGGGCTCGGAGGAGAACGCGTGGGCGGTCGGGAAGCGTCTCGATGAGGTGGCTGCCGAGCGCGGCGAGGACCCGGTGGACGCCTACCTGAACCTGCTGATCGAGGAGGACTGCCACGTCAGCGCGGTCTTCTTCTCGATGAGCGAGGAGGACATGCGGGAGGGGCTCGTGCACCGCCTCGGCGCGGTCGCGACGGACGGGCTTGCGTTCGCGCCGTCGGGCCCGGCGCACCTTGGCAACCCGCACCCGCGCTCCTACGGCACCTTCCCGCGGCTTTTCGGCCACTACGTGCGCGAGGAGGGCCTGATGGCGCTGGAGGAGGCGGTCCGCAAGTGCACCTCGTGGCCCGCCGAGCGGATGGGCCTGACGGACCGCGGGCGCATCGCGCGGGGCCAGCGCGCCGACCTGGTGATCTTCGACCAGCGCCGGATCATCGATACCGCCACGTGGGAGCAGCCGCACCAGTTCCCGCGCGGGATAGAGTTCGTCTTCGTGGGCGGTCACATCGCTGTCGAGCAGGGGCGGCAGAACACGGAGAGGTTCGGCGCTGCGCTGCGGGCGGAGTGAGCCGTTGCCGTTCGTGCGACGGGCGTCTCGCCCGTCGGTCGTTCGGCGCACGACAACGGCAGCCTCACCCCCCGGCCCCCTCTCCCTGGCGAGGTAAACGACACCTCGCAAGCGGGAGAGGGGGAGAACACAACCGTTAACGACAATACGATACCTCACCGGAAACCGAGACGTGGACGCGCCCCCCTCGCCGGGGGCCGTTCCGGAAGCGGGGAGATCTGCAAATGCCAACACTGCACATCCTGCGAGCAGGCACGCCTCAGCCTCAATCCGAGCGCTGGGGAACGGCGTTCGCGATTGAGATAGCCGGCGAAATCGTCATGATCGACTGCGGGCCGTGCGCGACGGGGAAACTCGTTGACGCCGGCCTCGCGCTTACGGACGTCAACTGGCTCTTCTTCACCCACCATCACTCCGATCACAACGCCGACTACCCCGGCCTGATGCTCTTCCGCTGGGATCAGTGCACGGGCGAAGAGCCGCCGCTGCAGGTCATCGGGCCGCCCCCGACCGAGCATGTCACCGAGCGTCTCTTCGGAGACGATGGCGCATTCCGCGATGATATCGCCGCGCGCATCAACCACCCGGCGAGCGAGTACTGGCACACACGCCGCGGCGGCTCGCTGCCGCGACCGGGCCCCGCGTTCGAGGCGCGGGATGTCAGCCCCGGCGACGAGATCGACGGCCCCGCGTGGACAGCGCGCTGCGCGGAGGTCGATCATATGCAGCCGTGGCTGCGGACCTATGCCTGGCGCTTCGATTGGGATGGCGGCAGCATCTGTTTCTCCTCAGACACTACCTCGCGAGGGACCGTGAGCGACCTTGCCGCGGGCGTGGATACCCTCGTCGCGCACGTGCCCCTGCGGCAGGAGCGGCAGTCTGATGACCTTCCGGCCTCCACCTACGGCACGATTGACGCCGCGCAGGTCGCCGCTGCCTCAGGTGCGGAGAGGCTTGTTCTCGCGCATCTGACCGGAGGGTTGATCGAGGAACGAGAAGCTGCTCTCGCTGACATCTCTCAGGCGTACGACGGAGAAACGATCATTGCTGAGGAATTGATGTCACTGGACGTATGAGCGTGTTCGGCGAGGCTGTCGTTCGGCGCGGAGGAGAGGTCCCATGATCCACATCGGCACATCCGGCTACTCCTACGACGACTGGGTCGGGCCGTTCTACCCGGAGGGCACCGACAAGCGCGAGTTCCTCGACTACTACGCGCGGCAGTTCGCCTGTAATGAGGTCAACTACACCTACTACCGGATGCCGAACGCGGGCACCCTCGAGGCCATGTCCGCGAAGACGCCCCCTGACTTCCGCTTCGTCATCAAGGCCAACCGCGCCATGACCCACGAGCGCGAGGAGGCTGATGAGGCGACCTTCGAGGAGTTCACCGCCGCACTCGCGCCGCTGCGCGAGCAGGGGAAGTTCGCCTGCGTGCTTGCGCAGTTCCCGTGGGGCTTCAAGCTCAGCCAGCAGAACGTGGACTACCTCAAGCGCTTCCGCCGAATGATGGAGGGCGTCGAGGTGGTGGTGGAGTTCCGCAACGACAGTTGGATCCGCGACGACACGTTCGAGTTCCTGCGCGAGGCGAACTTCGGCTACTGCTGCGTGGATCAGCCGGATCTGGAGGGCCTGCTGCCCCCGCGCGTGGAGGCCACCAGCAGCATCGGCTACGTGCGCTTCCACGGCCGCAACGCCGAGAAGTGGTGGGAGCATGATGAGGCGTGGGAGCGGTACGATTACCTTTACTCCAGCGAGGAATTGCAGGAGTGGGTGCCGAAAGTGCAGTCGCTTGACGCCCAGACCGACGACACCTACGTGTTCTTCAACAATCACTACGGGGCGCAGGCCGTGCAGAACGCGCAGGACTTCGCGGATCTGCTGAGCGATGCGGGGTGAGGGGACGGCGTTCGTCTTTTCCGTCCGGAGGGGCCGCTCCTCGCGCTGCGTCGTGTGCAGCGCGGGGAGTTCCGCGAGGGCTGTCGTGTAGCCCCGCGGAAGGTTCCATCCCCGGCCCGTCGTTCGGCCCAACCGATGCGCAAGGCCCCAACAGCGGGCCGGCGTGGAAGCTGAGGCCTGCGCAAACGACACGCAGGCCTCACCGCGCGCCGCTAAACGACAGCGGGCGCGCGGCGGCCCCTCCGTACGGCTACAGCGAAAGGCACAGGCCGTGAGATGTCGTGCAGCTCCCGGGGTTCGGTCTTTCCAACGACCGACAACATCCCCGACACCGACCATGGAGGACCGACATGAAGATACTCGTCACCGGAGGAGCGGGCTTCATCGGCTCACACATCGTCGATCGCTACATCGACGAGGGCCATGAGGTCGCGATCATCGACAACCTCGCCACCGGGCGCCGTTCGAACATCAACCCGGACGCGACCTTCCACGAGATCTCGATGACCGACGAGGACGCCGTGCGCGACGTCTTTGCGCAGGAGCGGCCCGAGGTTGTCAGCCATCACGCCGCGCAGATGGACGTGCGCAGATCGGTCAGCGAGCCGCAGTTCGATGCCGAGGCGAACATCATCGGCACCATCAACGTGATCGAGGCCGGCCGCGCGGCGGGCACTTGCAAGTTCATCTTCGCGTCCTCAGGCGGGGCGATCTACGGTGACGCGGACGTCGTCCCGACGCCGGAGACCGCGCCGCTGCAGCCGATCTCCCACTACGGGACTTCCAAGCGCGCGGGCGAGCTTTACTTCGAGTTGTACTGGCGCCTTTACGATCTCGCGTACACCGTCCTCCGCTACGCGAACGTCTACGGCCCGCGACAGAACCCGCACGGTGAGGCGGGTGTGAATGCGATCTTCGCGAACATGATGCTGCGCGGCGAGACGCCCACGATCTTCGGCCGGGGCGACAAGACACGCGACTACGTCTTCGTCGGCGACGTGGTGGAGGCGAACACGCTGGCGCTGCGGCACGGGGAGGGCGAGACGCTCAACATCGGCACCGGAGTGCAGACGACCGATCGCGAGGTCTACGACGCGGTCGCGGCGGCGGTGGGGTACGATGAGCCGCCGATTCTCGGTGACGAGCGCCCCGGCGATGTGCGTCATTCGTGCATCGACGCCTCGAAGGCCCGCGAGGTCCTCGGCTGGGAGCCCACCATCGAGTTCCGCGAGGGCGTCCGGCGCACGGTGGAGTATCAGCGGGAGAAGGAGATCGGTTAGCCGCGCGTCGGGAGTGCGGGGCCTGCCCGACGCGCCGTGGGGTGTAAACGCAGACTGTCGGTGGCTGCCTCCGTGTTATCTCTTTCCGGGGGAAATCTCGCCCCGAGTCTGGAGTCCAGGCGCCTCGCCTGGACGCCGTTTCCGCTTCAGACGTCGGCCTGAGACGACTCTCCGGGCGGGG
>JBNJEK010000351.1:0-4100 GCA_051745855.1 Armatimonadota bacterium | reverse complement strand
TCGGGCGTGCCCACGCCCGACGCCGTCGCCTTCGCCCTCTGTCGCGCTTCGCGCGAGGATGGCCTGGGCAGGCCATCCCTCCGGACGGCAAAGGCACACGGCAAACAAGGAGCACCGTCCGCCGTTGTCGTTGTCGTGCGGCGTGCCCCCCTCACCGCGCCTCCAGCGCGTACACCTCTCCGTCGCGCGTTCCCGCAAGGATCAGCCGCTCATCGGTCTCCGCCACGCGCAGCAGATCGACTGCCGACCCAAGCTCCGCGGTCTGCACAATCTCACCGGTGTCATCGATCAAATGAACTCGCCCGTCGGTCAACCCGACCGCCGCTCCCTCCGGCAGCGCAAGCACCGCGCCCACCGGCCGTCCGAAGGCGCATGACCACGCGATCTCACCGTCCGTCTCGATGAGCATCGCTCGCCCGCTCTGCAGGCCCACCACGATCCCGGCGTCACCGTCCGCGCCCCTGACCGACACGTCCGCGACGAAGCGGCTGTTCGGGTCGGCCGGACCGAAGCTGCGCTGCCAGCGCACCGACTGGTCGGCGTCGAACATCCGGACATCATTCCAATGCCCGGAGCGCGCGACTACCACCTCGTCGCCGGGCGTGCCGTCGAGGTCCGTCGCTGCGACCTCGCGAACGCCCCGCTGCTGCCACTGCCTCATCCGTGTGCTGCCCTCAGGGAGCGCGTGGAAGCCGGAGTTGCTGCGCACCTTGCGCTCGTGGGTGAGGATCGAGACGTGGTCCATGCCGCCCTGCCACTGGCCGGCGATTATCTGCGGCGGCGCGTCCGCCCGCTCCAGCAGCGCCATGCTCTCAAGACTCCCGTATGAGACCGGGGTGCGCTCGATCAACTCCCCGTCGAGCGACCAGAATTCCATGGTGCTCGTTCGCCCGAGAATAATCTCCGGTCCGTCACCGAGGTCGGCAACCATCAGCGAATCGATCCCCCATCGGCGCTCCGGGTCGGTGAACCACGGCGCGTACCATCCGTCGCCGGTGCGGTAGTGCTCGGAGACGCGCGACTCGCCCTCCCAGAGCAGCTCGCCCTCCGCCGAGAATGCGCGCAAAACATCATCCTCGCCACCGGCAAGCAGCGTCGCCCGCTGCTCCGCCCACGCCAGCGCGTTGACCTCACCCGGCACCTCGCGTGTCACCGTCACCTCGCCGTCGGCGGCCAGCCGCGTCAGCATGCCGGTGGGAGGCGCGTCCTCGTCGTCATCCGCCGGAATCGCGGCCGCGACCCACGCCCCACCGTCCTCCATCGGCAGGATGGCGGTGACGCTGCCCCCCACCTCCGCCTGCCAGCGCTCCGGCCACGCCTCTCCGTCCGCCACGCCCTCGGCAGCCGCCGCTGCGGCCATCTCCACCGCCGGGATCGCCAGGATCGCCGCGACCGCATCGGTCAGCGCCTCCGCCGGGCGAGCGCCGGTCAGAACGTGGCTGCCCGGTGAGAGTTCGACCGCCGTCATCTGCCCCTCCGCGGCGGTCTCCACCGGCTCTCCATCGACGCTCACCTGCGCCCCCGCGGCAAGCCGCATGCGCAGCGTGGCCGCATCGGCCGCCTCGATCTGCGCACTGGCGTCGTCGAGGCGCCAGTCGATCGACACGGGCGTATCCGCCGCGATCAGCGATCCCGCAGGCCCTGCAAGCTCGCGCCCTCCAAGCATCGCCAGCCGCCGCTCGCCGACAACCACCGCGTCGGCGAGGGCCTCGTAATCACCCAACTGCGCCTCTCCGAAGCTCACCACTGCGGTCATCTCGCCCGTGACACGCGCTGCATCTGGCCCGAGCGACTCGAGCTCGTAGTCGAACGCGCTCGTCTCGCTGTCGCGGTAGACCGCGCTGATGAGGCGCTCGCTCTCGGCTTCCTGCAGCGTCGCCATTGTCCGCTCGAACAACTTGCCCGACGAGTACTCCCACCGCATCGGCCGGGCACTGACGATCGTCGAGTTGTTGCCCGAGTGCAGCACGCAGCCGCGGCCGTCGTCGCGCGGCCTGATGTTCTGAGTCGGCTCCCACCCGACCGACAGATCGAACTGCCCCGCCTCGCGCGCGCTGATAAGATCGCTCACCACCAGCACCCGGTCGTCGAGCCACAGCAAATCGCGCGTCCACTCGCTGAAGGCCGCATCGGGCACCGTGCTGCGCACATGCGCCAGCGTGCTCACCTCATGCGTAGCGTCGAGCCGCGCGGCCTTCGCCACGTGGTTCTCTGCAAGCCCGTCGCGGAGCACCGTCGCCTGGTTCGCGTAGCCCCGCAGAAGCAGGTCGCTCGTCCAGCCGCTGAAGCCGCCCTCGACCGCGCCCGGCTCCTCAACGCCCATCCGCAGCAGCCACAGCGCCGAGACGTGGTGCGGGTTGCGCCCGCCACCGTTGAAGCCATCCAGCATGAAGTACCCGTCCGCTGGCGAGATGCCCGTGCGGTAGCTGAGGTACTGATAGCCCTCGTCCGCGGGGAAGGGCGCGTCCACGGCCCTCGCCCTCGGCCCCGGCAGCGTCATTGCCATGACGCGCCGGTCGAGGTCGTCAGGCGGCGCCACCTCCATCTCCGGCGACGGCCACCACGACTGCCCGATCCGGAAGAGGTCGAAGTCATACTCAGCCTGTCGCGCCATCCACGCGTAGCGGCCATCCTCAAGCAGCCACGTCGCCCGGTGCATCAGACTGATCGACTGCTGGGCATTCGCCGTCTCCGCCGGCGCGCCGGTCCAGAGAATCTCCAGCGCCCGCATCATCCTTCGCGCCACGCCGCTCTCCACGAATGCCCGCGGGTCTTCGATCTGCCAGTACTCCACCACCGGCTCGGTCGATGTGTTGATCCACCCGAGCGTGTCAAGCTCCCCCCACGTCGCGTGCTCCAGCCACCAACTCATCGCATGACGCAGCTTCGCCAGACGCATGTCCCACCGCTCGGACGGGTAGTACTTCGCGAAGTACCGGCTGCCCGAGTATATGCTCAGGCCGTCATAAAGCCCGTGGCGGCTCGTGCCGGGCGGCGGAGGTGCTTCGAGGTCGGCTTCGAAGAAGACCTGCCGCGCGTTCTCGTCGAGGAACTCCTGCCGCGCGAGCATCTCGTTGGTGATGCGCAGCCGCGTCTCATCATCAAGCAGCGGGCTCTCTTCGATCAGGTCGTACATGAACTCCTGCAAGTGCGCGCGGTAGTGGTAGGTGCCGATCAGCGGATGTTCGAGGTCGCAGTCAGCCCGCGCGAAGGCGTAGCACGAACTGAGTTCCTTCGGAATATTCTCCGGGTCGGGCAGCGCCAGTCGGAGGTATTCGCGCAGATACTTCTCCTCGCCCGTCATGTAGTAAAGCGCGGCCTGCGTGCTGATCGGGTTCCATCCGAAGTACGTGTTCGGGTCGTAGCCGATGTCGGTGCCGTTGGGAAGCTCCCGCCAGCTATCCCGCCAGGTGTATTCCTGCTCGCCGACGTCCGGCGGGGTCAGGTCCTCGCCGAGTTGGATCTCCCACGTCCGGCCGATCTCCAGCGGATCCGCCGGCTCAAGCCCGGCCGCGAACGCTTCCGCCGCCGCCAGCACCCCCGCGTCATCACTTCCACCGATCAGGATGATATTCTGCCCGGTCGCGTAGGGGTCATGCAGCGACCGTACGACATGTCCCCCCTCGCCGGGATACTGCAGATCAAGGAAGGTGTAGTACTGACGGTAGAGCGTGTGAATGAAGTCCGAGGTCGCCATGTTGCCGAGTGCAATCACCGGCCGGTCCCGCAGAATCTCCTCCGGCGCGGCACTGTCGTCAATGACCGGCAGCGCGCAGCCCCCCGCCTCCTCGATGGCCGCCAGGACCACGCCCACCGCCTGCTCGTAGCGTCCGTCGGCGGGCGCCACCACCGCCGCCACCGGCTCACCGCCACGCGCCAGCGTGGTGGTCAGGTGAAGCTCCTTAAGTTGGGTGATCGGCTCGGAGGGCTCGGTCGGCGGATCCGCCGCCATCACGGGGGAGATGAGTGCGAGACAAAGCGCGATCATTGCTGCCTGTGTAAGCGCTCTCATGACATGACCTCCACGTCTTCACGACTCCCCCAGCGGCACCACGAGCAGGTAGTCGATGTTGATGCTGTTTTGCAGCACGCCCGTCATC
>JBNJEK010000350.1:0-4109 GCA_051745855.1 Armatimonadota bacterium | reverse complement strand
AAGTCATCAGGACCGGGCCACTCGATCCCCTCCCTGCGCGCCGCGGCGAGGAACTCATGCCAGCGCATCGTCCAGACGTAGCGGATCGGCAGGCGCGCCACCTGCACGCGGTTGAGCAGCACCGGATCATCCGCCACCGCCGCTTCGGCCTCATCGAAGAGCCGCTCCGCCTCGGCCATCAACTCCAGCGTGAGGTAGGGCGCGCTGAGGTTGCCCCAGATGCGCATGTAATGCCCCGTCGCCTCGGCCTCATCATGAAGCCGCGTGATGTACTCGCGGATGAAGGGCGCCGCGTCGCCGTAGTAGCCCGCGCAGAACTCATCGATCAGCGCCTCGGCGTCCCGCGACGGGTCCCACAGCAGCTTCGCGAGCATCCACGCCCGCAGTTCGGCAAACTCGCCTCCGGGCGACTGATACGCGCCCTGCTCGAAGATGCCCTTCACGCCATGATCGACGAAGAAGCGCACATTCGGCGCGAGCACGCGCAGATTCGGATGCGGCAGGATGTAATGCCCGAAGTTCGTGGTGTAATCCCAGACGTAAAGGCGGTCGGCGATCTCATTCCAACCCCTGAGATCATCGCCGAAGCTCGCGTTGGCCTCGGCTGAGAGCGGCTGGAGAAAGCTGCACTCGATCGAGCAGAGGCGCACGATGACGTTCGGCAGCGGGGTGACGTTCGCGGGCGGCCTGCGCGTGTACTGATACGCGAGCGTGTCCACCGCCAGGTCCGGATAGTCGGGCGCGATGCGCTCGGCGACGTCGTTTACGAAGCGCAGCATCGGCCCGGCCGGGGAGCCGTCATTTTCCTCCAGCGCCAGGCATTCGGCGCAGAGACAGTGGTTGTCCCAGTCATTCTGCGAGACGGAGACGATCCCCGCGCCCGGATAGTCGTCGAGGCGCTGGCGCACACGCTCCTCAACGAGATTGAGCACGTCCGGATTCGTGAGGCAAAGCTGGCTGCGCACGCCCTCGCCGCCGATGCGCGTGCCGCCGCGCTCGCTGAACCACTCCGGATGCTCGTCAAAGTGCGCGTCGGGCACGAACTGCCGGAAGGTATGCACGAAGTGCCCCGCGTAGCTGACCTTCCCCCCATGACGCTCCTCAAGACGCGCGCGATTGCCGTTGGACTTGTTTCGCGCGGCCCAGTCTCCGTCGAAGGCGTCATACCAGAAGACCTCGCGGTACTCCAGCGGCGGGATGTACTGCACGCTCAGGTCGGGGATGGTGAGGTCGGGTTTGCTTGGGATGAAGCTCGCGTCAGACGCCCACCAGCGGCAGCCGACGGTGTCCTCGAGGAATGTGTACACCGCGTAGAGCGTCCCGCGGGGGCGGTCGCCTGCGAGGACGAGGTTGCTGCCGACGGTCTCGATCACGATGCCATCCGGCGCAAGGTCGTCGTAAGGAAGATCCGGGGCGGTCTGTCGTGAGGCCCGCCCGGGCCCGACGTAGAGGCACGGTCTGCGGATGCGCGCCTCGCTTTCCACTACCTCGAACTCCGCCCCCGTCACCTGCCCGAGGATCACCGACAATTCGGAGGCGGCATGCTTCTCAGCGACGGTGGCGTCCGGATCGACCACGATCGCGTACATCGTCTCGCCGCCGTCAGCAAGTTGCATCTCGGCAGCGGCGCCGGTGGCTGTCAGCGCGACGAGGGTGGCGACGGTTATCATCCGGGTCATGGCGGATCTCCCCTCCGACGAAGTGTCACTCCATGGTAGTTCGGAGGGGCGCGCGCGGATTCCTTCGCCCCGGGCCCGGTCATGATCTTTGCACCACGCACGAGTCGTGCGGGACCGTTTGCCGCCGGAGGGGCCGCACGAGTGCGCATGTCGTTTATGCGCCACGAGGTCGGCCCATGCGTCCGTTCGATCTGCCGCGACGGAAACGACCGCATTGGGCCGACCTCAGTCCTCGCAAACGACGCTCGGACTTCGTGCGGCCCCTCCCGACGGCACGCCTCGATCTCCCAGAGATCGAGATGAGGTAGCCGACATGGCCACGTGCGTTCCTGGCGTCTACTGCAGCGTCAGCGTATGCTCGGTGCTCACGCCCGTGGCCACGTCCGTCAGTTCGATCCGCCACGATCCAGTCGCGTCGTTGAACGCGAAGGGGATCGTCGCGGCGCCCTCACCGCGCTCGCAGAGGATGTTCTGGGAGTACTCGCGGTGCGCCTCGTCGCTTCCGGGCGCGAAGACGTCCATGCGCACGACGTGCGTGTCGGGGCGGCCTGCCGAGACGGTCACCTCGGCAGCGACCTCGACGGTCGATCCCGGTGAGGCGGCGTTCGGCACGTTCCCGGTGACGCCCGTCACCTCGTAGGGCAGCAGCGCGTAGACCTGCGGGTAGCCACGGTCGATGGTGGTCTGCCACTCGCTCACACGGCCCTCGGCGATGCGCTCACCAGCGCGGAGGTCGTAGACCACCGCAGGCTCGTCGATGGCGATCTGCAGCGCCTGCTCGCCGAGACCGCGCACGAGGATGTCCTGCTGCACCGCGAGGTAGCGAACCGGGCCGCTGCCGAACTGCACCGTCTGCACGCTCAGCGGGCGCGAGCCATCGGCGCGCGTGACGGAGGCGGGCGGCTCTACCCCGGCCGACTGCACCGCCGCCACCAGCATCTGCTGGACCGGCGAGGCAGCCTCGTCATTGCGCTGCCCGCCGTAGGGCTCGACGCTGGCGTTCAGAAGGATCGCGCGCCCCTCGCCAAGTTCGTTCACCACGTAGACCGGCGCTCCGTCCACCTCGCCGAGCGCAGTGCCGGAAGTCGCCGTGATCCCCGGCTCGAGCACCCGCAGATTCGCCGCCTCCACGTCGAGGACGGCATCGCCGACGGACCCGCTGATCGCCGTCTCGCCGGACGCCGCTGCCGCGAGGATCGCGTCCATGCCCGCGGGCGAGGCCACGCCCAGCAGGTCATCGAGCGGGCGGCTGTCGCGGATGTGGCCCTGGCCGGAGAGCAGTCCGGCGCGGCCGTCCACGATCAGCGTGCCGCCCGCCTCCACGTAGCCGCGCAGTGTCTCGGCCATGTCGTCGGAGACGCAGGCGGCAACCGGCAGCACCAGCACGCGGTGCTCGTCGGGCGAGAGCCGGCCTTCGACCACGTCATCGAAGGTCAGGTGCGTGTACTGATAGCCCGCGTCGCGCAGCGCGCGGAGCAGCGCGGTGTGCGTGCCGTGGAAGGCCGCGGGGGGCTGATTCTCGGCGAGTTCGCCGAAGACCGCCGCGGCGAACATGTCGCGATGCGAGTAAAGCACCGCGATCGGCGAGTGCTCGCGGCCCGCGTCAAGCAGCAGCTTGCCGGGGCCGGTGCGCGTCTCCTCCAGCGACTCGAAGAACCACGTGCCGAAAAGGCTCTTCGACAGGTCCGGGTTGAAGGGGATGTAATCCACGCCCCACGAGGTCCACCACCACACGGAGTTGTCGCCTGCCAGCAGACAGTCCCACGGGAACGAGTGCCAGCCGCCCTCGACGTCCGCGACATTGTTGCCCCACTTGCCGGTCAGCGCGTCGTCGCGCTTGAAGGAGCGGTAGAGTTCGCCCTGCAGGAAGTTCTGCGTGTACGTCTGATTGAGTTCGAGATTCTCAGTGAGCTTCGCGAAGTCGTAGCCCATCTTCCAGTTGTACCCAAGGAAGCCGTCCCAGCCGACCTTCGTGTCCGGGTCCTCCTGCTTCACAAAGCTCGCGCCGAGTTCGTGCATCTCGGCGAACGCGGTGTCCATGAAGAGCTTGTGATCGATCCACGGCGCGAAGCTCTCGGAGCGCTCCGCCGCCTGCTGGATCGTGATCGGCGTGATCTCGGAGAAGTCCGCGTAGTCGGTCCCCCACTGGGCGTTCAGCGCAGCGATGTCAACATATTGCTCGCCGAGCCATTCGCGGAAAGCCGCCACCGACTCCTCGGTATGACAGCACTCGAACTCACTGCGACAGAGGTAGTTCTCATCGCCGAGCGTGTATGCCGGCGGAGAGTAGGGGGCAGCCTGCGCGGTCGTCCGCGTGATCTTCTCACGCTCGCCTGCGATGTACTCCGGATCGTGCATGCACGGAACCCGCTCGTTCTCGGAGTTCGCGCTGCCCGCGTAGCGTGTCACGTAGGGGATGAAGCGCAGGCC
>JBNJEK010000349.1:0-4128 GCA_051745855.1 Armatimonadota bacterium | reverse complement strand
CCTCAGCCCTCGCAAACGACGCTCGGACTTCGTGCGGCCCCTCCATGACGGCCTACGAGCCGAATCATCTCTTTTTGAGATGTGTATAAAGGTAAGCCAGAACGACAAAGGCAACGGCCCCCGTGTCAGATGTAAAGATCCCGCTCGCCCTGCTCGGTGCGGCGGAGCTTCTCCTCGGTCTGGCGGCGGATGGAGTCGGATTCGATCTGCCCGATGTGCTCGGCGATGATCCGCTCGCCCTCGGCGATTGTCTCGGGCGAGGCGTAGTCGAGCAGGTACTCCTTGAACGAGAGCAGCGCGTTGGGAAGGCAGAACGTCTGAATCTCGCCGGGTTTCGCAAGCTCCATGAAGTGCTCGCCGGTGCGGCCGGAGCGATAGCAGGCGGTGCAGAAGCTCGGCAGATAGCCCTGCTCGCAAAGGTTGAGCATGACCTCGTCGAGGCCGCGGTGGTCGCCAAGTTCGAACTGCCGCTTGTCGTCCGCGTCCGGATTGTGCTCGGTGTACCCGCCCGGCGATGTCTTCGAGCCGGCGGAGACCTGCGAGAAGCCGATCTCCATGAGTTCACGGCGGAATTCGGGGCGCTCGCGGGTGGTGAGGATCATGCCGGTGTAAGGCACCGACATGCGGATGATCGCGACGAGTTTCTTGAAGTCATCGTCGCTGACGAGGTGAGGCGAAGTCGTCGAGAATTCGGAGCCAAGCGCGGGTTCAAGCCGCGGGACGGAGATGGTGTGCGGGCCGACGCGGTAGGTCTCCATCAGATACTCCGCGTGGCGCAGCAGCGCGAGAGTGTCCCAGCGCCAGTCGTAGAGCCCGTAGAGCACGCCGAGGCCCATGTCGTCGATGCCCGACGGCAGGCAGCGGTCCCAGACGCTCAGGCGCCAGTCGTAGTCGGCCTTCGGGCCGGTGGGGTGCATGCGCTCGTAGGTCTCGCGGTGGTAGGTCTCCTGAAAGACCTGGAAGGTGCCGAGGCCCGCCGGCGCAAGCTGCTCGAATTCCTCGCGCGAGAGCGGCGCGGCGTTGACATTGACGCGCCGGATGCGGTCGTCATGCTCGCCCGCGCTGACCGAGTAGACGGCTTCGCAGGCCGCGATCATGTGCTCGACGTCGTTGTGCGGGTGATCGCCGAAGACCAGCAGCAGGCGCTTGTACCCGCGCTCGATAAGCCAGCGCGTCTCGCGCTTGATCTCGGTGGGGTCGAGCGTCCGGCGGTCGAGGTCGGTGTTGTCGCTGCGGAACGAGCAGTAAAGGCAGTTGCCGACACACTCGTTGGAGATGTAAAGCGGGGCGAAGAGCACCACGCGGTTGCCGTAGATTCGCTGCTTGATGGCGCGGGCGGCCGCATACATCTGCTCAAGGTGATCGGGATCTTCGATGAGCATCAGTTCGGCGGCCTCGGAGATGGTCAGGCCGCTGAGTGAGCGGGCCTTCAGCAGGAGATCGTCCAGGCGGGCCTCGTCAGGCGCCTGAGCATGCTCGAGTGTGCGCGTGATCGCGTCCTCGTCGATGATGTGGTCGGTCTTCACGTCATGTGCGGCCATGTTGATCGCACCTTGATCGGAAGCTTGTGCGTCATTTCACGAACGGCGGCAAAAAAAGCAACAAAAGCAAAGGAAGCAACGACAGCGGACGGCACAGGCCGAGAGATGACGTGTATCTCCCGGGGTCCGGCCTCTCCAACTCCAACGGCGAGTACGACCTGATCATCGTGTCGGCTTTGCGGTCAACGGCACAGGCCGAGAGATGACGTGTATCTCCCGGGGTCCGGCCTTTCCAACGACTATTACGACCGGAGCACCGCGTCGAACTTGCAGGCCTCGTAGCAGGCGCCGCAGGCGGTGCAGACCTCGCTGGTGATGGTATGCTCCTCGCGCGGTTCGCCGACGATGCAATGCACCGGGCAGACGCGCTTGCACAGGCCGCAGCCCACACAGCGCTCGGCGTCGATCTCGTAGTGCAGCAGCGACTTGCATACGTGCGCGGGGCAGGAGTGATCGACGATATGCGCGTCGTACTCCTCGCCGAAGTGCCGGAGTGTGCTCTGCACCGGGTTCGCGGCGGTCTGCCCAAGACCGCACAGCGAGGCGCGGGTCGTCGCGTTGCAGAGACGCTCGAGGCGCTCGAAGTCGCGGTCCTCGCCGCCACCGGTGGTGATGCGCTCGAGGATCTCCAGCATCCGTCGCGTGCCCTCGCGGCAGGGCGTGCAACGCCCGCAGCTTTCGTCCTGCGTGAAGGTCAGGAAGAACTTGGCGATGTCCACCATGCAGGAGGTGTCGTCCATCACGATGAGGCCGCCCGAGCCCATGATCGCGCCGGCCTCGCGCAGCGAGTCGTAGTCGATCGGCGTGTCGAGGTACTTCGCGGAGAGGCAGCCGCCGGAGGGGCCGCCGGTCTGCGCGGCTTTGAACTTGCGGCCCTCGGGGACGCCGCCGCCGAGGTCGAAGATGATCTCGCGCAGCGTCACGCCCATGGGCACCTCGACGAGGCCGGTGTTGTTGACGTTGCCGGCAAGGGCGAAGACCTTCGTGCCCTTCGAGCCCTCGGTGCCGATGTCGGCG
Organism: Armatimonadota bacterium; assembly: GCA_051745855.1. GTDB lineage: Bacteria > Armatimonadota > Zipacnadia > Zipacnadales > UBA5352 > UBA5352. Next base: position 1,570 of record JBNJEK010000349.1, on the reverse strand, counting down.
AACCAGTCGGCGCCGTTGAGAATGATCGCGGGAATATTGCTGAGTGTCTCGACGTTGTTGATGCAGGTGGGCTGGCCCCAGAGGCCCTTGACGGACGGGTAGGGCGGGCGGGGGCGAGGCATGCCGCGCTTGCCCTCGATGGAGGCGATCAGCGCGGTCTCCTCGCCGCAGACGAACGCGCCGGCGCCGAGGCGCAGGTCGATGTCGAAGCTGAAGTCGGTGCCGAGCACGTTGTCACCGAGGATGCCGCGTTCGCGCGCCTGCTCGATGGCCCGTTCGAGGCGCTTGATGGCCAGCGGATACTCGGCGCGGACGTAGACGTAGCCCTGCTCGGCGCCGATGGCGAAGCCCGCGATGACCATCGCTTCGAGGACCGAGTGCGGGTCGCCCTCGAGTGTGGAGCGGTCCATGAACGCGCCCGGGTCGCCCTCGTCGGCGTTGCAGATGATGTATTTGGGGGTGGGCTCCTCGGCGCGCGTGAACCTCCACTTGAGGCCGGTGGGGAAGCCCGCGCCGCCGCGGCCGCGCAGATTCGCGTCGGTCACCTCTTCGATGACCTCATCGGGCGTCATCTCATCAAGGACCTTGGCCAGCGCCGCGTAACCACCGACGGCCACGTAGTCGTCGATCTCCTCGGGGTCGATGCGGCCGACGTTGCGCAGGGCGATGCGAAGCTGGCGCTGGAAGAAGTCCACGTGCTGCCAGTCGCGTGTGAAGACGTTGATCTGCCCGGGCCGGACCTCCTCGGTCGGCCGCGCGGGTTCGCCGAGGCGTTCGCCCTCGTCGAGCAGCCAGGCGGCGATGGGCTTGCCTCCCGCGATGTCCTGGCGGACGATCTGCTCGGCCCGGCGCTCATCGACCTCGGTGTACATGCGCGGGGGCTCGTCGGCCATGCGCACCTCGACGAGCGGTTCGAGGCTGCAGCGCCCGACGCAGCCGACCTGGATGATGTCAACGTCGTCCGTCAGGCCGGCGGCTTCAAGGGACTCGGCCAGCTTCTCGCGCGTCTTGCGCGCACCGGCGGCGTTGGCGCATGTCGCGATTCCCACGAGCAGTTGCGGCCGCTCGGGGTCCAGCGCGAGATGCGGCTGTGCGGTCTGCTTGAGTTGGTTGAGCGTCTCGATGGCAGCCATGATCAGACGCGGACGCACTCCCCGTTTCCGATGATCTCACAGACGCGCTCGGCGAGAGCGTCGAAGTCAACCGGCGCGTTGAGGAATTCCTCTACTCTCAGCCACTCCGGCGCCGTGCCGTCGCGGTCGATTCGGAAGCCTGTCTCGGTGGTCACGCTGGAGACCATGATGACAGGGATGCGACTGGTCTCCTCCTCGAACTGAAGCTCACTGAGGATCGAGCAGCCCTCGGAGAGGCCGTTCATGACGAGGCCGAGTATGATCAGGTCAGGATGCTCGCGTTTCGCGGCCACCGCGGCGCGCGGCTTGCCGTTAGCGACCAGCACCTCGAACCCTTTCGCCTCCAGCGTCTCTTTTGCCGATGCGATGAACTGCGGGTCGTCCTTGACGATGAGGACCTTCTTGCCGTTCATCAGTCTTCGTGCCTCCGGGTGCGT
>JBNJEK010000348.1:0-4135 GCA_051745855.1 Armatimonadota bacterium | reverse complement strand
CCGGTCGAAGAAGCGCGAGTAATACCCCATCCCGTGATGCAGCGACAGTGGGCGGATGGCGCGAAGCTCGTGCTCGGGGAGCACAAGTGCCGCCGTCCGACCGCGCACCTGGCGCTCAACTGCATCGATGTGCCCGGTGTGATAACTGGCGTAGGCGCCGCCCTCACCAGTGGTGATGCCGAAGATGCTCCGATGGTGATCGAAGAGCCGCCACGCGTTCTGATAGACCTGGTCGAATCCCCTCGAATCGCGATTGCGCGCGTCGAGGTCCACGTGCGCTTCCCACGTCCCCATCCCCGGCTGATTGCAGGGCGTCACGTCAAGATATCCCGCGCTCGTGGCGTAAAGCTCCTTGATCTTATGACTCTCGATCTCCGAGTAGAAGAGCATCTTGTCACTGGCCATCGGGAAGGCAGGCGGGATTGGCCGAGTGAGCGGCCCGATCGCAACTCGCAGATCGGCCTCCCTCGCCAGCGCCCACGGGTTCCGCGGCAGGTGGTCGGGATACTCATCGTGCACGACAGACCGCAGCGTCTCACCCTCAGACGGATCGGGCGAGCCGGGACGGTCGGGCTCACCGAACTCGCGAGCCGGTGTCGGAGCATTGTAAGGGCTGTCCCAGTCCATGTGATTGTAATTCTCATGCAGCGCGACGCGCCAGCCAAGCTCGTGAGCCGCATCCACCCCCGCCTGGAACTGATCGTAACTCCACCGATCGGGATTCGCGGGCGTGAACTGCGGCTGCTTGCGGTCGTAGCCGTAGTGCATCCACGTGTGCCAGATCGCCAGCATCTCAGTCATGCCGCAGGCGCCCATCATCCGCACCTGCTGCTCGAGCCGCTCGCCCGGAGCCATCCGCCAGTGGTCGAACACCACGCGATGGCTGATATCCGCGCGACCGGCGCTTTGCTCGAGGCCCTCGAACACCGGCAGGCACTCAACATGCCGCGACGAGAGTGTGATCCACAGGTCCTCACTCAAATCGTACAATTCGCCGGCGGAGTTCGTGAGGTACTCAACCTTGCCGAAGACGGAGAATCGATCGTCAATGACCGTGTCGAAGATGGAGTAGTCGGCGCAGTGGCTCCTGAAGCGATCGACGAACGTGGTGCAGAAGCTCCCGTCGGGAAGTACCGCCAGTCGCTCGGCGAGAAACGGCTGTGCCACCGTGCGAACGCCCGGCACCTCACCGGAAGGCTCCAGCGTCATCGTCGTGTACCCGACAGGCGGCGTCGCCTCACCCTCCTGGCGGATCGCGCAACGCAGGGAGACGCCCTGCAGGCCCAACTCCACGCGCACCGGCGGGAGATCCGCGACCGCCGGCGTCATCCGCACCAGCACCACGTCGCCGCGCAGCTCAGCGGTGACCTCGGCCGGTGCGGCATCCAGCGGCTTCAGCACCACGTCGGAAACGCGGCACAGATCCTGCCCGCTCGCGTCCGAGCGTCCTTCGATCTGAAGCACAGCGTCCGTCGGCAGTTCGACCTCGAAAAGCTGCTCGCGCCACGCGTCATCGTCAGCATCCAGCGCGATCCGGCCGAACTCCTCGCCATCCACGCTCAGCGCGATGAACGCATCATCGGGCACATCATCGCGATCATCCATGTAACGCACGCCCACCAGCCAGCGGCCCGGCGCAACCTCAAGCGGCACGGTCGCCCGGCCCTCGGCATGAGGGCTCACCGGGATGTCCTCACCGATGCGGATGCAGGGGCCGTGCCCGCTCGGTTCGAGCGTATATCCGCCCGGCCCGTCGGCCTCGACGTCCGCATGCTCGAAGGCAGAGATGTACCGCCGCCCGTCGAGCGCGATCACCCGGCCCTGCGCATCCCGGCCGCTGAGCATCACTCCATCGGTGATCACCATCGGCTCCGCATCATCAAGCGCCGCGCTCACCGCCGCCAGGCCGGTGGCGCCGTCCTCCGCGCCGGGGCGCACGCGATAGGTCACACGTCCGCCCTCATGAGCAGCACTGAGCACATACTCGCCGGTGGCCTCATCGAACGCGGCTTCGTGGGTCGCCTCAATCTGCGCCGCTCCGGGCACGCAGGCCTTATCCGAGTAGTCGTACGTAAGCTCGTGCGCGGGCAGTGCTGACGTGAGCGCAACGATCAGGCATGCGGACAGTGAAAAGCGCATTCCGACGTCCCCTTTGCTGCTGCTGCGAGTGCGGGCAGGTGATTCATCTTACTCCGGCGCGACCAGCCGGTCCGGCCCCAGCGACCAGTACGCCGGCAGGTCCGCGTCCATCTTGATGGTGTAATCCTCCATCGTCACGTCCTCCACCTGCTCAAACTCCACCCGCCAGGCCGCCCCGTCCTGCCCCTCATCCACGGTCAGCGGAAGCTCCATCTCGCCCTTCCGCTCGGTGAAGGCGCTGCCCGCCTCGTTCCCCTCCGGGTCATACACGCGCACGCGAACCTGCTCGCCCGGGTACATCGCGTAGAAGCTGAGTGTGAACTCCTCGGTGCCCTCCGGAACATGGAAGTACACCGGCGACGTCTCGTAGATAAAGCCGAGTGCAGGCGCGGCCACCGCTGAATGATCGTTCAACGGTGTGACCTTCGCATTGTTCTGCGACGTCTGCACCACGCAGGCATACGTGCCCGCCACTTCGACCGGCACGTCTATCTCCGCGGCTTCGCTCACAGGGATGGAGCCGCGGTCGAGCACCTCATCGTTCGGGCCAACCAGCACCCATGTGATCGGCGACTCGTTGTTGCCAACCATCTTCGTGTCAATGCGGGCGCGGAAGCTCTCCCCCGCCTCCAGCACTGCCACTATCGAGTGCCCGCCGCGCAGGGAGAAGTGCGCTCCCTCGGGCAGCGGCCCCACGTCCTGCGTCACCTGCTGAAGCTGCTCGCCGGAGTAGCCCTCGCTGATCTCCCAGCTTCGGTCCTCGATGAATGCCGCGAAGTCAAGGTAGCTGAATCCAAGCTCCTCATGCTCGGCGCGGAAGTCGGCAAGTTCCTCCAGCTTGCGATTCACCGCGAAGGGCGACGTCTCCGCATCCTCGCCTGCCAGCAGCCGCGCGACCTCCGCGCACAGCCGGGCGTGCTCGAGGCCCACCTGCAGGAACTCGACACGCCCCGCCCACGGCTCCTCGCCAGCGGCAGTCTGCTGCGCGCGTTCGAGGATCGCCGCGCCCTCAGCAAGCACAGGCTCCGGGAAGCCGCGGTGCGCATCCTTCGCGTAGTTCACCCAGTGCAGGCCGCGGTTGTCCTCGATCGCGAGCATCTCGCGCATCTGCATCGTGTGCGCCTCGAAGAAGTCGAAGTACTCCTTCACGGCGTCCGCGGCCGGGCCGAAGCCCGAGTAATACTCCGCGAGCATCTCATCGATCTCCTGATCCGGGTGCGTGTGCAGGCGCATCAGCGCGTAAAGGTTCGTCCCCTGTGTTGACCACTGCCCCGTCAGCGAGTCGAAATCCGTCGCGCGCATGCCGTTGGCCGCCTCGTACTTGAACTCCTCGGCGAACTGGTGCGCGAAGATATGCGGCATCACGTAGCCGTGCAGCATGTAATTCGGGCGCAGGAAGATGCTTGCCCCGGTGTCCGCCCAGCCCTGCCACATGTCGAGGATGAACTGCTGCTCCTCCTCGGTCCGCGGGAAGAAGTAATCAGGCACGCTCCCGACCATCATGTTCGGCGGAAGCTCCGTGCCCTCACTCGGCGGCGGCGCGTAGTTGACGTACGCGTAGGCCATCACGATCGCGTTCGGATCGATGGCCATCGCCCTGTCGCAGATGATCTGATAGAACCTCGCGTAGCGGTCGGAAACCACGCGCGGACCGAATCGCGGGTGGATCTCCTCAGGCTGCGGCCCGTCCCACGACTGACAGGTCTCGCACTCGCACAGCCCGTGGATGTCATTCTCACAGACGTTTACGTTGATCACCCTGTCCGGGTTGGCCTCCCGCTCCTCGATCCAGTTGGCGATGATGCGATTGTGAAAGCCCGGGTCGCTCACACACATCGAGAAGCGAGCGCCGGGCGAGCGTGGCCCGCGCCTGCCGTTGACAAGCTGAAACCACTCGGGATGCTCGTCGCCGTAGCGATCCCACCACGGGTTGAACGCATGGCCGTAGCGCAACTCGTGATTGCGCCCCATCCGCTGCCGCCGCAGGAAGACCGCC
>JBNJEK010000347.1:0-4157 GCA_051745855.1 Armatimonadota bacterium | reverse complement strand
ATGTACGCCGAGTGGGTGATCCAGCAGCTTGTGATGCACGGGAGCGGCACGTCCTCCCGATGGAGCGTCGCCTCCGCAACCTCGCGCCCGGTCATGGGCAATCACCTTCCCGTGGGACGGTTCACCTGCCAGACCACCGTCTCCTCCCGGACGGCAGGAACACCGCCTGCTCACGCGAAAGGTTAAACGCGAGGAGGAAGACAGGTCGGCCCTGTGGCCGGCTTCGCGTGGAGGTGGCAGATGATGGAGTTCGACCCTGACAAGCATTTTCTTCGCTATGACGAGCACGATCCACAGGTTCCCTGCTGGTGCATTACGCCTGAGACGCCCGGATGTATGCACCGCTGGTTCGACACATCGCCGATCAGCCCGTCCGGGCGCTTCGTCGCGCTCACGCGCATTCCGCAGGAGGATCGCGACCCGCGCCCCGGCGAGCCAGCGTGGGTCGAGTTGATCGACCTTGAGCGCGGCGAGCGGCTGGAGGTTGCCGAGACCCAGGCGTGGGACACCCAACTCGGCGCCTGCGTCCAGTGGGGCGAGAGTGACGAGCAACTGATATACAACCGCATGGACACCGAGACGTGGGAGCCCTACGGCGTCATCCGCAACCCGTTCGGGCAGGAGGAGGAGCGTGTCGATGGGCCGATCTACGCCATCACCTCCGACGGCTGGACCGCCGCCAGTCCGCAGATGATCCGCACGGGCATGCAGGAGCCGGGATTCGGCGTCCGCGTCCCGGACAAGTACATGCTGGACTTCGCCAACCCGCGCGAACTGATGCGCGAGGACGGCATCTGGATCACGGACCTGGCAACCAACGAGCGTGAACTCGTCGCATCCTTCGACGAGATCCGCAATCAGGCGCTGGACAACGACACCTACCGCGACGGCGTCTTCTTCGCCTATCACCTGCAGTGGAACCCGCAGGACACAGCGTTGATGTTCATGCTGCGGTTCTTCGACGCAGGCTCAGAGACCATCCGGCACAACGCGATCACCATGAGTCGCGACGGTGAGACGATCCACTCGGCCATCGCCGATGACGACATCGGTGTCGGCATCTGCTACCCAAGCTGGCACCACGACGGGCGTCACCTGCTGCTGAACCTGCGGCTGGAGGAGGAGGGCGGCGAGGTCAAGCGCCTCGCACAGGTGCGCGATGACGGCGCGAACTTCGGCATCGTCACCGACGACTTCGAAGCCTCAGGGCACGCGAGCGTGCATCCGGACGGCCGCATCGTTGCGATGGACGCGTCCTATGACGAGGAGATCGCGGACGGCAACGTCGTCCCGATCCGCCTCATCGAGATGGACGCGGGCACAGAGCAGACGATCCTGCGTGTGCGGACGCAGGGGCAGTACGAGGGACGTGAGCGCGACATGCGCGTCTTCCCCCAGCCGGCGTGGGGGCCTGACGGAAAGTCGCTGGTCTTCAACGCATGGCCTGATGAGAAGCGACGCGTTTACATCGCGGACTGCAGCGAGTATGCCTGAGGGCGGTACTGCAGTCCGAAGCAAAGCCAGGGGCGCCGGTGATGGCGCCCCTGCGTTCGTCTTGCGTCAAAGACCTCGAGCATCACCGACTGGCGGGGTACATCGGCACATCCTCCGACCGATCCTCCAGCAATGCTTCGAGCGAAAGAAGCGCGGACGGGTTGGCGCATTCGGTTGCGAGGTCAACATCGACATCCCGCCCGGGAGCGCTGCCGATGTCTCCAAGACCGTGGCCGAGGGCCATGGCGCGGGCGGTGTCCCAGAGCAGTACATCGCCCTCCCCGCCGGGTTCATCGGCGCGTTGAAGCTGAACGATGGCGTTGTGCCCATCGATCGAGTCGGGCTTGTCGCAGGAGCCAGTCCTCGCGAGAATTCGCCGGCCGACGACCGTGATTCTACCCGCGAGACGGTCCCTCACCCGGACCCGTCCGCCCGTGGCAGAAGCTCAGTTCGGTCCTCGCTCCTCGCCGCGAATGCGAACGCCCAGCCACCGTGATTCGACCCCGTGTCATTGGAGAGCTTCAGCGTGACCGTGTTCTCCCCCGCCTTCAGCACCACTGGCACAATCTCCTCGCGGAAAGCCTCGTGACGGCCAGGCTGGATCGGCTCGCCATCGTTGATGCGCAGGCTCAGATCATCATCCCAGGCGATTCGCAGCAGCGCGGAAGTCGCTGCCTCCGCATGGAGCGCGCACCGGGCGACCGCCACCGCCCGATCGGTCGGCGCGACACCACGCGCGTGAGGTCGGAAGACGTGGTTGAAGTCGATGAAGCCGTGGGTGGCATCCCGGCGCACCCAGCGCGCGCGGTCGAGCCCCGCCCGTACTGAGCCGTCCGTCAGCCACGGCGAGTCCGGCCGATGGAAGCCCTCGTAATCCGCCTCGCCCGGCGCGTCGGTCTCAGCGGGCAGCGTCTCCATCATTGCCCGGCCGTCAGCGTTCCCGAATGGACCGCACAGCCACCAGCCTCCACTGAAAGGCGGCGCGACATCGTAGCTCCCACGTGGCAGCAGACCCGAGTGATCGCCGGGGGCTCGCGGCAACGCCGCAATCTCACTCCAGTCAGGCAGCCGGAAGAACGTTCCTGGGGGCTGCTGCGCATACCAGTAAGTCGTGGCACAGATGTCGTTCGCCATCGAGCCGAAGCGCAGGTGCAGCGATTCGCGGAAGTCGATCGTGTCCTCATTGAAGAAGCGGTAGCCCACCACCCGCTGGGCCGGGCGCGCCTGGCCGACGTCCTCGTGCACGTAGTAGGGCATCCCCGCATGCAGGTGGGTCTCAGGGACGTGAAGGGCCCCGCCGTATGACGTGCCGAACTCGTCCTCGCCACCGATCCCCCGCAGATAGGCCGGATAGGCCCCCTGTCCGTCGATGTAGGCGTTGAGCCCCCCGCCGTGGCTCCAGCGATCCGTGTCGTCGATAAGCCTGACGCCGTAGACGAAGCCCATCAGCCGCCCGGGACCGTCCGCATCGGCCATCACGAAATCCTCGCCGTATGCTTCAGTGGGCGCTTCGCGTCGCCACCGGGCGCAGAATCGCCACGGCTCAGTCAGTTTATCCTGCGGATATCGGTGCCAGTCAACCATGAGGTAAACCGGGCACGCCTGCTCGCCGGCTTCGAACTCAAGCCGGGCCGACTGAGCGAACGGCATCGGGAAGTAGCAGTTGTAGCCGCTCTCCCCCTGCACGGAGAGCCAGCGAGTGTTGAGCGGATACGACGCGCGGCCGTGCATCGCCCCGAAAAAGTCACCAACGGGCGCCTCGACAAAGGGCTGCTGATGCCCGTCGAAATAAATGCGCATTACCGCGGTGCGGTTCACCACATGCTCGCGCGTCATCGTCACCCAGATATGCCGGATGCAACCCGGCCCATCGAGTTCCGCCCACGTTTCCCGTGTCCCGGCCTCAAGCTTCTTCTTCACGCTCACGCGATCGGACACAGCCAGGTCCGGCAGATCCAGCAGCATTTCGCACCTCCATGGTCGACACCTACGTCGTGCCTGCGCCAAACCGTTATTGTCAAGCCGGGAACCGCCGCGCATCGCGAGTACATCCAGTACGCGATCGACCCCTCCGGGTCATGCCAGTAGCCGCAGCCGATCCATCTCCTCCGAGCATCACCGACTCGCGTTGTACATCGGCACATCCTCAGACCGATCCTGCAGCACCGCTTCGAGCGAAAGAAGCGCGAGCGGCTCGATCGAGGGTACGTTCACCCGAAGCTCCGGATGGAAACGAGAGGCAATGATGTTGTCGCCGATGCGCTCCGCGAGGTCGCGGTAGGCTTCATGATCGCTCCCGCGCGCAACCTCGAGCACGGCGAAGAGCGCGTGCGGATGCGCGTTGTCGGTGTCGAGATTCACATCGACATCCTGCCCGGGCGCGCTGCCGATGTCTCCGAGACCGTGGCCGAGGGCCATGGCCCGGGCGGTGTCCCAGAGCAGTTCATCGCCCGAGAGCCTGTGGCCGAGTGCGTAGGACCACAGCAGCATCGCCGAGGGCTCCTCCTGCTCGAAAACGCGGCCCTCCGGACCGAAGTAGCCTGTGCGCGGGATCTCGTAGCCGATCAGATCAGTTCCATCCGCCCACATCGGCCGGTAGAGGTTCGCCTCCGGATCGTAGCAGTATTCCGCCCACGAGCGCAGGCCGTCCACGGTCCACGTCA